>JAZSHD010000210.1:0-12311 GCA_045533055.1 Victivallaceae bacterium
TGAGGCAAGGTCGAGTTTTGCAATGCCCTGCCCGAGGGAGTGTACTTTTGTACTCGACCGAGGTGCAGGGTTGCGGCAAGGCTCGAGATTGCCCGCGATGTGCCACCGTACTTTGATTTCTCACAAAATTCAGGACAATAATTATATTTCAGAAAACATCTTCGCTTAATTCTTTTGCCATTGCCTGAACTTTTTTCAGGTCTTTTTTGCCGTTGCCCAGCATGGGGATAGCTTCAACTTCAAAGAAGCAGTCAGCACGGGGTATCCACAAATTGGGCAGCCCCGAATCCCGCATTTTCTTCAGGAGTTCGGCTTTATCGAACTTGGCTTCTCTGGCGTAAAATACCACCAGCTGTTCGCCTTTGCGTTCATCCGGGCGGGCGGCAACTGCCACTAAATTATCCAGATGGCCCAGCTCTTCGATACGCCGTTCGATCATTTCGTGGGGTACCATTTCGCCGGCGATCTTGCTGAAGCGGGTCATGCGGCCCACAATGCGGATACAGCCGTTGCGGTCAACTGTGGCTATATCGTTGGTGTTGTAGTAGCCGTCGGGAGTGATCGCCTTGCTGGTGGCTTCGGGGTCATCCAGATAACCGATCATTACGCTGGCACCTTTACAATAGAGCAAACCCTGTTCATTTTCGCCCAATTCTGCACCGGTATCCGGGTCGATGATCTTTACGGCGATCCCCGGCATAGGTACGCCGATGCTGCCGTAGGGGCCGGACTCTTTACCCAGCGTAAAGAGCGAGCTGGATATATTGATCGCCACAATGGGGCTCATTTCCGTACAGCCGTAAGCCTCCACAATATTCAGACCGGTAATGGTCTTGACCCGTTCAAAAAGTTTCCGCTGCAGTTTTTCTGCTCCGGCAATAACCAGCCGCAGCGATGAAAAGTCTTCCACTGTGGCGTACTTGAGATAGCTCTGCAGAAATGTGGGCGTAGCCAGCATCAGTGTAATGCGGTTATCCCGGACTGTCTGACACACCGCCTTGCCATCCAGCGGATTTGGTACATACACCACCTCGGTACCGGTAACTGCCGGGAAACAGAAGTTGGTCATCAAACCGAAAACATGGAAAAGCGGCAGATTGCCCAGCACACTGTCGCTGGGCCGCCAAGCTATTTCCCGCCAGAAACTTATGATGTTGCTGTGAAGATTGTGGTGCGAAAGCATCACCCCTTTGGGCAACCCGGTGGAACCGCTGGAAAAGAGTATTGCCGCACATTCAGTTACTCCCCGCCACGATCCCGGCGAGATCAACCGTATGAGCAGCCAGTGGGGCACCAGCAGTACCTGCAGAAAGTTCAGCACCTTTTCTGTGGTGGTCACGCTGGAAAAAATATCTTCCAGAAAGACCATTTCTTCCAATATTGGCTGTTTGAGTTTTTCCACCAACGCCCGGCTGGTGATAATGGTTTTGAGCTGGGCCTTGAGCCGCATTTTCTGCATGGCTTCAGTTCCGGAAGTATAATTTATCATTGCTGCACGCCGGTCGGCGAACCAGAGTGCCAGCAGTGCCTCGGCAGCCATGACCCCATTGGCAAGCATAATGCCCATATTCTGCCCGTTATCCTGCCGTTCTGACAAAAGCTGCCGGAGTTTTTTGCTTAAAAGTATTGAGCGGGCAAGTGTCTGGAAGTTGTTGAGTTTTTTCTTTTCGTCATGATCCCGGAAAGTTGTCTGCAACGGGTGCTGTTTTGCCCGCTTGAGAAAGCGGTGATGAATAGTTTTTTCGCCGGGAATAAGAGGCATTTCCGCCTCGGCACCCAGCTCGCCGATCTTCTGCCAGATCTTGAAGCCGCTCCAATCGCCGGGAATGGGTTCGCCTACATAAACCGTTGCCGGGATCGGCAGTTTGTGGGGGCGGATAAACCTTAAATGCCCCCGGTGGATGCGGAACAAACTGCCCCAGAGCATACTTAAATGCATGGGTATCACCGGCACATCTTTATTGGGCAGCATGGCCGCTACGCCGCCTTTGAATTCCTGCATAACGCCGTTGCTGGAAATGGAGCCTTCGGGGAACATGCAGACTACGCCGCCCCGGTCAAGCACCCGGTGCACCCGCTCGAAAAACTTCTGCATCTGCTTGGGCTGGTTGGCGTTGGGTACTTCCAAAGCCCCGATCCAGCGGAAAAACCATTTGAACCCCGCCATCCGGTAAAAGTTGCTGTGGATAAGGATGGTGACCTTCCGGGCCTTCAACCCCATGATAAAGAGTGCATCCAGAAATGATACATGATTGGATACGATCAGAACCGGACCGTAATCCGGCAGCCGCTCGGCATGTTCCAGCCGCAGATTGTAGAAGGTATTGCAGAGTATGAAAGTCAAAGCCCGCAGCAAAAGTTCCGGCCGCCATATCAGCAAAAATATGCCCCAGGCGACCACCAGCCGCAGCGACCATATCTCCAAACCGTGGGGTATGGAGCAAATCTCCTGCCAGTAAATCTTGAATCCGGTAACCAACGCTGCGGGCAGCAGCATGATGCAGCAAGTAAGAAACCAGTGGTTCCGGCGGCTCCGCTGGTCGATGTAGATAAGATACATCGCCACTCTGCCGCCGACCAGTGCCAGATAAATACCCATGGCCAAACCCGCCATCCGCCACGCCAGAAGCTGGTCGGTCACCCAGTTCAATGCCACTGCCAGACCGAAGACCACCGGCAGAGTCAAACCGGTAAGCAAACCGAAACGGCGGCAGCGGGCAGCAGTAATAAGTCCGGCAGTAGCCGCTGCCGAAACGAGTATAACGCCAAATTCGCAGTCAAAAGCTTCGCTCAAGGTACTGCGGAGAATCACAAAAAGTGCCCCCATGCAGATTATCAGCGAGCCCCATGCCACCCAGCCGACCTGACCGTCGGTATTTACTTTGCGAGCCATATATATCAAAACACCACTTATCTTGCCTGTTAATATTGTATATATAATACAGCTAAAAGCACCGAAAAGCAAATTTCCCCCTTACTAAAAGCTGAATTATTGTGCAAAGAATGTTGCAGAAAAGAATAAATGTGCTATTTTTATAACAAACAAAAGGTTTGTGATAAATAAACACTTTAAGGAGCTGAACTGTGAAAAAGATCTTTTGCTGTTTGTTTGCTGCCATATTGCTGGCAGCAGTTACTGGCGGCTGTACTGTCCGCGAAATGGAACCGGACCCGTCTGAATTTGAAAATATGCCCAAGCGTTCCTCAAAAAAGACTTTACAGAAAATCCCTGCTGATGAGTGTGAACTCAAGATACCCTACGATATAACCGTCAATGCCGGCACTTCGCTGGATTTGAATATTCAACTGGCATATTACGGCAGAAAAACTCTGGAAATCAAAGAGTGGTACATGTTTGACCAGTACAACTTTGAAATCTGGTACCGCCGGCTGGAAACCGGCAGAATAAGCAACCGGAAAAAAGCTCCTTTCAAGGTGCATAAAGTCAAGCCGCCCAAAGGCTCTGATGTCAACCGTTCCGGGTTGATTTTGAACCGGGATAACCGGGCACTCCTGACGGTAACTCTGCCTTTTACCGGGGAATTGAACCCCGGCGAAAAAGCGTTGTTTGAAGTTTATATCCGCACCAACTTGAGAACTTTCAAGCTCCAAAGCAACCGTATGCTGGTCAGAACCCGGTAACAGCAGGTGTAAATTATGAAAAGTTGGCACATCGTCGGTATCTGCGGTATAGGTATGAGCGGCCTTGCCCAGTTCGCCCGGGCAATGGGTATTGAGGTTTCCGGCAGCGACCGGGCGTTGGGAAACAGCGAAAATGCCGCCTTGACTGCCATGCTTCAAGCTCAAGGGATCAAACTTTATCTTCAGGACGGCAGCCGGTTTGCCCCCGGCGATCCTGCGGCAGATGCCGTGGTCTATTCTTCTGCCATCGAGGAGAGCAATCCGGACTTTGCCGCCTCCAAGAATATAGAGAGAATACACCGGGCAACTGCCCTTAAAGAGCTTATCAAACTGCGCTGCAGCTCCGGCAAACCCTCGGTAGCGGTGGCAGGTACTTGCGGAAAAACCTCCACAACTGCCATAATTTCTGAAGCGTTATACAACGCAGGTAGCGATCCGGAGTGCATCAATGGCGGCATGATCAAGGCTTTTCAAACCAGCACCCACCCCGGCAACTACCGTCCGGGCAGGGGAGTTATTGTGTTTGAAGCCGACGAAAGCGACAAAAGCCTGTTGGAGTTCCACCCCGATTACGCTTTAGTTCTGAACATCGGCACCGACCACTACCCCAAAGCGGAACTGGCGGAGATGTTTGCTCAATTCGTGAACCAGTGCCAAAAAGGTGCGGTGCTGGAAAGAGAAGTCTACGAACTTATCAGAGAAAAAATCAAGCCCGGTTTGGCACTGAAAATCTTTTCCGGTAAAAACGATGATTCAAATTGGTGCATCAAGGATTATAAAAATATAGAGGGCAAAAGCCTTGCCGAGTTCAATGATATGGGCTGGTTCGCCCTGCCTTCCCCCGGCAGACACACGGCTTTGAATGCCGCAGCAGCAGCATCCTTGCTGGAACTTTTGGGACATAGTGCAGAACGATCTTTGCAGTATGCGTTAAACACTCACGGCGTGGCTCGCCGGTTTGACTTCAAAGGCAGAACACGCTCCGGGGCAAAGGTTTACGACGATTACGCCCACAACCCCGAAAAGCTGGCCACAGTTATAGCCGCCGCCCGGGAAGTCGCCGGAGAAAAGGGCAAAGTACTGATGCTTTTCCAGCCCCACGGCTACGGCCCTTTCAAGTTTATGGCTGAAGAGCTGGGCAAGGTATTCAAAACCGTATTACGCCCGCAAGATAAAGTATACCTTGCCGAACCGTTTTATGCCGGTGGAACTTCAAGTTTTTCGCCCCACGCTGTTGATGTATTGACTTTGTGGCAAAAAGAGTATGGCTCAATCAATGCTGAACTCTTTGAAGATCGTGCAAGTTTGAAAAAACTTCTTCTGGAACAAGCTGCAAATAATGATGTTATTCTTATTGCCGGAGCCAGAGATAACACTCTTGCCCAGTTTGCTTTTGAGCTTACGGCCAGTGGAATTTAAGTTATGAAAAAGTATCTCAACGCATCAGTCTTTATTATCGCCATAGCCTGTATCCGGTCGGTTCTGCAGCGGGAATTGTGGTTCGATGAAGCGTTGACCCTGCTGAATTTTGTCCTGCCGCTGGATTTGGGCAAGATATATTTTTCTTATACGATACCCAACAATCAAATCGTCTATTCCATGATGCTTAAATTGTGGGATATGTTTTATATTGGTTACACTGATATAACAGTTTACTGGCGGATGCTTTCGGTATTTTGTGCTTTGGGCATGTTTGGCGTATTGATTTACCTGAATAAAAAAATTGATGAAACACGCTCATTTGCAACGATATTGGTATTGTCAGCAGTAAGTTTGTCAGCCGTTTTTCTGAATTACTCCACGGCGTTGCGGGGTTATGCGGCAAGTTGGCTTTTCGTGGCTTTGGCTCTCTTGGGATTATATGATATTTTTCACGGAAAAGTCCGCTTGGGCTGGATCATATATATAGTTTCAACCATCCTTGCCGTAGGCACTGTACCCACCAATCTGCTGGCGTTGTCGGCGGCGGTGCTTTACGCTGTACCGTGGATGAAAAATGAGTTTTTTAAGGATAAACGCTTTTACATAACTGCGGCAGTTTTACCGGCGGGAGTGCTGATATTTTACGCTCCCATAATCAATGATTTTCTGGCAACTTTCAAATTGGGCGAAGGCTTTTCCAGCCGCAACGGGGCGGCTGTGGTTACGCTGGGTATGTATGGAGCTACTTTCGGTTTGCTGCTGATTTTCGGGCTTTTCAACCTCAAAAAGCCCGATCTTGCCGGAGCGATGCGTTATTTGATCTGGCTTTTGCCATTTTGTGCGATCTACCTATTGCACCGGGCACCGTTCCCCAGAGTGTTTGTTACGGTACTGCCGGTATTGTGTATGCTGGTGATTGATGGGATAAGCACACTGGTCAACAGCGAAAAGTGGCGGTATTTTCATCGGGCGGTCTTTTTTCTGGTTATTCTTGTGTCGCAGGCTGTGTTGGTGCTTGCCGGAGCAACGGTGGCGGAAAAGTGCCGTCTTTCACGCTACGAAGATGACTTTTTCCACCCGTGGTATATGTTCCCGGGGTACAAAGTTACGGCAGCGGTGGAACACCTTGAAACTCTGCCCGGCAGCCGGAATGTTTTTATAAGTTTTTCTGCCGATCCGGCACCGGTTTTGTTCTACGCCTTGAGCCGGAACTGTGAACACAAATTCCAAAGCGACATACCCTTCAACTCGGTGAAAACCCTTGCCGCCAACAGCATAGTCATTTTGCGGCACGACGAAGACCCCATACTTTACGAAAAACGCTTCGGCGGCAAACTCAAAAAGCTCTTTGCAACAAAATTACACACTGTTTTTGAATTTGAATAAACTGCAAATATCACTCTTTGTTCCGCAAAATTCACTCTTTTTGTGAATTTTTCACAGAGAAAAATATTTTTTTCTTAAATTTTTCCGGTAAAAATATTGAAAAACACATTCAATAGTGTTATACTCTTTACTAAATATATAAATCAACTCAAATGTGTTTCAGTATTCAACAGGAGAAAACATGATCAGAAAAACTCTCTTGATCGTGCTTGCAGCTCTGGGGCTTCTGCCTCTTTTGCAGGCAGCAACCCCGGATGCCGTGGCACGCCGTCAGGCATTCACCCGTGAATGCGGCGAAGATGCCGCCAAAGCCGCCAAATACCTTAAAGATAAAGACCCGGAGATCCGGCGTTACGCCATTTATCTTTATGCCAAAGCCAACGGGGCCAAGGCCCGGGAAGTGTTGAAAGCGGCGGCACTCGACAAAGATCCAATGGTCAGAACCACCGCTGTATCAGCTCTTTGCACGCTTGCCAAAAAAGATGCGACTTTGAACACCTTTCTGACAAAAATCGCCGCCGATGATCCGGAACTCTCCATCCGGGAGCTGGCGGGCAAAGCCAGCTGGCCCTTCAAGCGGGAGATCAAACTGCTGCGTAACGACCCGGGCTGGGACCACGAGATACTTTCGGTAAAACGCTGGAAGCTTGACGACAACAAGTGGCGTTTCATCACCGACCCCGGAGCCAAGGGGCATACCGAAAAAAACAAATACTATGCCAGAAAAGTCAGCAATCCCGGCAAGTGGAAGCCCATCAAATACGGCTACTGGGAAAATCAGGGCTTCGGCGATTACGACGGTATCGGCTGGTACCGCATCCGCTTTACCATGCCCAAAAAAGTTGCTCACAACGCTGTGGAGATCCAGTTCTCCGGCGTGGACGAAAGTGCATGGGTTTGGCTCAACGGCATCTATCTTGGCTGTCACGATATCGGCGTTGCCGGTCATAACAAATACTTTGCGGTGGACGCCACCAAAGAGGTCAAGTTCGGTGCTGAAAATGTGCTGACAGTCCGGGTCAAAGATACCGGAGCTGCCGGCGGTATCTGGCGTCCTGTGCATGTGGAAATCCTTAAATAAAAGCGAAAGAGAGTATAAATATGAAAAATTCCGTAATAGCCGCAATCCTTGTTCTCGCCTGTTCTGCTGTCAGTGCTGCTGTCATTGCTGAATGGGATTTTACCAAATCCATGACCTCCGCCGACGGCAAATATACCTTCAAGCCCCGGGTGGCGGCTCTGGTCAAAACCACTGCCGAAGGTGCGGAGTTCTCTTTCCCCGCCAAACCCGATACCGATGCCGGGGCAACTCTTGACAAAACATATAAAGAAATGACTCCCCAGGGAGCCTTTGAGCTGGAAATCACCTTCAAGCCCGATTTTAATGAATATGCCCCTAAAGGCAAAACCAAGTACAGTGTTTTGCTGGACAATAAATATTACTACTACCACAAAAGCAATAAGCCTGCCTTTCACAGCGGCTTGATGGTGCGTGCCAATCTTGCGGGCAATACGGTTTCAGCAACCGTTTATCTGGGCTTGGGCGACCGCACCGTTACCGTGACCAGCAACTGGGTGAAAAAGGTTGAAAACAAGTTTTATACCTTGAAAATGAAATACGAACCCGCCGCCGGTACTGCCGCTTTCAGCTGGGATGGCGGCAAACCCACCATCCGCAAGATCGCCAAGGCTGGCAACCTTGCTCCGGCAGGGCGTGCATTGGTCATCGGCGACCGTTACAGTTCGACCCGGATGCCGTTCAAAGGCATCATCAGCAAGATCGTGTTGAGCAGCGTGGAAGCTCCGGCTCCTGCTTCTGCTCCGGTTCCGGCTCCGGCAGAGAAAAAGTAAGTAAATCATAAGGATAAATTATATGAAGATATTATCTCTTGCAGCAGCGTTGCTGTTCAGCGGCGGGGTGCTTTCCGCTGCAGTTATTGCGGAATGGGATTTCACCAAAGGCTTGAAATCCTCCGACGGTAAATTCGAGCTTAAAATACGGGATGCGAAATTTGCTCAACAAACCGCTGACGGTCTGGTGTGCATTGCTCCGGGTAAAGATGTCAATGCCGGGGTCACGGCCGTAAAGCGTTACGCCGAACTGACTCCGGCAGGAGCTTTTGAGCTGGAAATGACTTTCAAGCCCGATTTCTCCAAATTTTTCCCCAACACCAAACGCAAAGAAGCGGTTTTGTTTGACAGCAAATACTATTTCAACACCAAACCGGGCAGCAAAAAATCGTTCAATTCCGGTTTTCTGGTGCGTTTGCGTTTCAGCAAAAATTCCATGCAGCCGGCAGTCTTTTTCGGCTACGGCGACCACACCACCCAGATCGCCGGTAAAGCGATCAAAATCGAAGATGGCAAACTCTACACCTTGCTTTTCCGCTACGACCCGGCAGGTTTTGCCACCTTTATCTGGGATGACAAAAACAAAAATACTGTGGAATTTGAAGGCGGCAAGATTGCTCCGGCAGTCCGCAGCGTAGTTATCGGCGACCGAATCAGCTCCACCAGAAGCCCCTTTGCCGGGGTGATAAAAAAAGCAGCTTTGCGTACTGCCGAACCGGTCAAAGTCAAGGCTGTGGAAATGAGTCAGGCCAATCAGGAAGTGCCTGACAAGCCTGCTTTGCAGCCCGTTCCGGAAGGTTACAAAACCATTGCCGAATGGAATTTTAAAAACACTTTGCACAACACTGCCAAGAAAAATGAGCTGAAACTCCGGGGTGCCACCAAGCTGGTGCAAGCCGGTGATTCCGGAGCGTTGCAGATCAATGCCCCGGCAAAAAATGTTATCAGCAAAGCTTCCGGTGCGGAAGTCAAGGGCGGTACCAGACTCCTCTCCCCTGCCGGAAGATTCCGCTTGCAGATGCTCGTTATGTTGGATGCCAAGCAGCATGTTGTGCTTAAAGGCAGAGAAAAAATGCTGCTTTTTGACAGTAAGTATCAGGAATCCCGCGAACATAAAGGCATGATGTTTGAACTGGTCGACCGGGGTGATAAAGCCTACCGCATGAGCTTGAATCTGGGCTTCGGCAAAAAGAGTGCCTCGGCTTCCAGCGGCGTATTTTATATGGATTTCGGCAAATGGTATGAGTTGGCAGTTGACTTTGACGCCGAAGGTATGGCAAGATTTTACTGCAACGGCAAATTCATCAACAAATTCCCCATGCCTTACGGAACTATGGCAACTGCCGGGCGTACTCCGGTTTTCGGCGACCGGATCAGCTCCGGGCACCGGCCCTTTGAAGGCTTTATCGGTGCGGTGCGTATGTCTGCCAAAGCTGCCAACAATATCAGCGTAACCCGTGATTTCACCAGGCGGGGTGCCTTTATCCGGGGCGAACAGGATAAAAAACTCTATTTCAATGTGCACACCCGCAAAGCCGAAGTTAAAAATCTGAAAGTGGCGGTTTCCTCGCCCTGCGGCTTCAAGAAAGATTTTGCCGTTGAAAGCGTAAAACCCGGCGAACCCGCTGAATTTGCTCTCGATATAAATACAACTCTGCTCCCCGGCGATTACGCCTTTGATGCCGCAGTTACCGACGCTGCCGGTAAAGTGCTGGCAGAAAACAAACTTGAGTATCATATCTCTGAAGGCAAGACCCCCAATTACCCGGTAATGATGTGGGGCGGCGATATAACCAGCCGCTTGAAGGCTGCCGGTTTTACCCACACTAATACCACCTTTACGCCCATTTCCGGAGAATACACCGCCGCCAACAAGATTGCCAACATCAACTCGCTGGATAATTCGCTTAAAAGCGGCGTCTGGCTGTGGGAACGGATCTACGGTAAATATCGATTTGTGACTAAAAAACGCTATCTGCGTACCCGGAAAGACGGCAAAACCTGGAACGCTCTGGAAGCCTCACACCCCGAAGTTATAGCCGAATTCAGCCGGGTCGCCTCCGATACTGCCAAATCGCTGGGCGAACACCCCGCCTGGACCGGTGTACTTTCCAACAGCGAGATCCGCGGCAACAGTGGTTTGAGCTGGGGCGGCGTGGAGCCGGAAAACTTCCGCAAAGCTGCCGGATTCGATATACCCAAAGGCATTACCGGCCGCGGACCGCTGCCCCATACACTCATCGACGACTTTCCGTGGGATCGGGTGATCAAACGCAATTCGCCGGAAATGATCTTCTACCGCTGGATCTGGAAAGACGGCGACGGCTGGAACCCGCTGCACACTGCCATTACTGAGGCTTATCACAAACACATCAAGCGAGATAACTTCCTGACTTTCTACGACCCTGTCACCCGGGTTCCCCCGCTGTGGGGTTCCGGCGGCGGCGTAGATGCGGTCAACCAGTGGACCTACACCAACCCTGACCCCATCAAGATCGGTCAGGCCACCGATGAAGTTATCGCCATGGCTCAAGGACGCCCCGGTCAGAAAGTTTACAGCATGACCCAGGCCATCTGGTACCGCAGTGCCAGTGCCCCCAAAAACAAAAAGGTCGAAAATATGCCCGACTGGGTCAATGATGAACCCAATGCCAGTTATATAGTATTCCTGAAGATGCTTTGAGCATTGCTTTGTGGAGCAAGATCAGCCGCCGTCTGGACGGCATCATGTACCACGGTTCCGGCTCGCTGCTGACCCGAGGCATAGCTGGCGGTTACCGCCTGACCAACCGGGCTGCCGCCAAGCGGCTGGCAGAGTTGAACAAGAGTGTTATCCTGCCGCTGGGGGCAATTCTGCCCAAAGTAAAGGAACGCCCGGTGGAAGTGGGGATTCTGGAAAGTTTTGCTTCGGCACTCTACGCACCGCGGCACTTTTCCAGCGGCTGGAGCCGCAACTGGGTGGCAGATATCCATCTGGCACTTTCGTGGGCAAACTTGCAGACCGGTATCCTTTACGAAGAGCACCTTTTGGACGAAAAGTTCATCAAAGATCTGAAAGTTCTGGTACTGCCGGGTATGGAAGTAGTGGACGAAGTTATCCTTGAAAAATTGCGTGAATTGCGTAGAAAAGGCGTGATCCTTGTAGGCGATGAATTCACCGCTCCGGCGATCATGGTGGATGTACGCATCAAGAGTTTCCGCCGGGACAACAACGACCCTGCAGGCAGCAAAAAAGCCCTTCAAGTTCTGGGTATGAAGATCCGCAACGCCATTGCCGCCGGTTACAAAGTACCGGTTGCCGCCACTTCGCAGGATCTGGTGGTACGCCGCCGTGGCTGCGACAAGGCAGACTATGTATTTGTACTCAACGACAAGCGTACTTTCGGCGATTACATGGGTCAGTGGCGTCTGGTTATGGAAAAGGGCTTGCCGCTGGCTGGCAAAATCACCGTCAACCACCCCGCCAAGGCTGCTTACGACCTGGTCAAACATCAGGCTGTTGCCTTGAAGCAGGGCAAAAATGCTGTCAGCTTTGATGTTGACCTGGCTGCGGGCGACGGTACACTGGTGCTGCTGCTGGAAAAACCCATTGCCAGTGTAGCGATCAAAACACCTTCTGCCATTGAAAAGGGCAAAGCATTCAAGTTCGATATCTGCGTGCTTGACTCTGCCGGACAGCCGGTCAAAGCCTGTCTGCCGCTGGAAGTCACGCTGACTGATGTTAATGGCAAACGCCTGCCCGGCAGCGGCTTCTACGCAGCAGAAAAGGGTGTGCTTGAGTTCAAAGAGATCGTCGCAGACAACATGGCTGGCAACAGCGTAAAAGTTACTGTAAAGTGTCTGGCATCGGGCAAAACCGCCGCCGGCACAATAACTGTTAAATAATAAGTAATGTATTCAATTTTGTTAAACCAGAGTGTTAATTTATATCATTTATGATTATAAAAAAACAAGTTATGATTTGTCAAAAACGGCAAACCTATAGCTTGCCTCCGGTGGATACAGCGTGA
>JAZSHD010000106.1:0-3216 GCA_045533055.1 Victivallaceae bacterium
GAAGAGCATTCAATTAACGTAACGCCCCGTGTTATCGTTACATCCAGCAATAAAAATGAGATTGCAAAGCCAATCACCCTGTGATAAATTGAAAATAAGAGAACAGGAGGACTTATGCAAAAACATAAATCAACACCGCCCTGGCGGAGTAAATTAACGCCATATCAGGACGAGATCCTGACCGCCTGGTATCAGGAACGGGCGACCTTGAAAACGATCCAGAGCCGTCTGACAAAATATGGAATAACCATAACCTTATCGGGCATATCCCGTTTTATCCGCTGCCGCAAAAACTCAACTGATCCCCACCAACCGCCACCGCCGATCAAATCAGCCGCGCCCCCCAAAGATCCGCTCGCCGAACTCACGGAAAAATCCGTCGCTCAACTGGAAACCGAATGGCAGGATGAGCAAAGAAAGAACATTCGGAAAGAATAATGAATTTATAACTTTTCAGGTTTGAAAAAATGGTCAATTTGTGATATATTACGGATAACAGGTGTACGCCACAAGGAGCATTATGAAAGAATCTCAAAACATCGAATGGAAAGAAACTTGGAACGACGAATATCTCAAGTGGATTTGCGGCTTTGCCAATGCACAGGGCGGCAAAATTTATCTTGGTATCAAAGACGACGGTTCCGTCTGTGGCGTAAAGAACGCAAAGAAGCTCTTGGAAGATATTCCTAATAAAGTTGTAACGACACTTGGAATCGTTGTAGAAGTGAATTTACTTCAGAAAGATGATCGTGAGTATATTGAAGTAATTGTATCTCCATCCAGTTTGCCTATTGCTTACCATGGAACATATCATTATCGTTCTGGAAGTACAAAACAGGAATTACGGGGAACTGCGTTGCAGAACTTCCTGTTAAAGAAAATGGGGGTTTCCTGGGATGATGTCGTTCAGGAGCGGGCAACTATGGATATGATTTCTCCGGAAGCTGTTGAATATTTTCAGAGAAAATCTATTGCCAATGAGCGAATGTCCCCCGAAAGTTACACCACAGACATCCGCAGTGTTTTAGAAAACCTGCGTTTGATTGACGATAGCGGTCATCTGAAAAATGCGGCATTGCTGCTGTTTGGCAAAGATCCGGCAAGATATTTTCCTCTTTGCGATTTCCGCATCGGGCGTTTTATCGTTGATGAAGCAGACTTACTGTTTCAGGATGTTATCGGGGGAGATATCATCCGTATGGCTGACCGAGTTGTGGAAATATTGAAATCCAAATATCTTGTCTCCCCAATCCACTATGAAGGTTTGCAGCGGATCGAACCCTTGGAAATTCCGGAAGACGCTCTGCGAGAAGCAATTTTTAATGCAATTATTCACAAAGACTATACGGGAGTCCATATTCAAATGCGCGTTTATAATGACCGAATTGAATTATGGAATCAAGGTAGATTGCCGGAGGAATTGACTCCAGAAAAGCTACTGGAACGACATTCGTCTTATCCCCGGAATAAAAATATTGCAGAAGTATTTTACCGTGCCGGATTCATTGAAAGTTGGGGACGGGGAATAAGAAAAATCATAGATGGTATAAAAAAAGCCGGGCTTGCAGAACCTAAAATAGAAGATGCCGAAGGAGGGGTGCGTGTAACGATATTCCGTAAAAGTCATAACACAAGCCCTGCAATCACCTTACTTCATCCAGAAGGTAATGTGAAAAGTAAGGTGAAAAGTAGGGTAAAAAGTAAGGTGAAAATTTTGGATGCAATTCGTAAAAATTCCCATATTTCAGTTCCCGAAATCGCATCTATCATAGGATTGTCTGTTGGTGGCGTTGAAAAAAATATACGGCAACTAAAAAAAGACGGTGTTTTGACTCATACAGGACCGGCTCGGGGGGGGTATTGGGAAATTATTTCATCTATGGATGATGAAAAATGAGTAAACAAAACAAGGCTCAAAAACGGAAAGCAAAAGTCAAGGCGAAAAAGCAACAGGCGATCCATAATCAGCAGTCGCTGACGGAACGTTTATCTGCTGCATTGGAGAAGCTTTGCGAACCTGTCTTACCGGAATATATTGACGATTCCAACGGACCGGATCTTACCGGACGGAATATTGTCTGGCAAATGGGAATGATTGCCTGGAATATTCATGTCACCGGACGGAAGGAACTTGCCGACTGTGCCTTTGCCGGAAGTAAACTTGATGCAGAACAACAGAAAATGGTACAGGATGAAATTGCCGGTCTTGTACAGCGAAAAATAGAACTTTATCCACGGCAAATGACTGCGATCCGTGATGTTGCTGCAACGCTTGTAAACGGCTCTCCTTGGGCGAAAGCCCGACCGGGCGACACTTTCCCTGAACTGCCGGCAAAAACCGCCAGTGAACCGGAAGGGGCCATTGCTGCCGAAGACATCGCCTTCCTGCGTAAAGAGATGAAACTCACGCAGGTAAAGTTCGCAGAACTCTTCGGAGTTACCGCCAGAAAGATCTCCGAATGGGAACATGGGAAAACATCCCCTAACAAAGCTCATTTGGACATTCTTAATCGCTTACTTATGAATTTGAAAATTTAACTAATTTTATTCAGTAACTTGTAATTTGACACATTGATAGATTGCATAGTATCGCTTTTTTAGGGTACAAATTCTGCCTCAAATAGACAATATTTTTCAGTTTTTTTGCTCCTTGCATTTGTAAATACGCCTATTGGGTTGTATATTATTTCCATTGTAGTATTGTGGGGACTTATCCCTGTTTTGCTGCAGTGGCTAATTGACAACCGTTATATTTCAGCAAATGCTCGGAAACCGACCAAGTAAAGTGTATTTGCCAACTATCATCTTAGGTGAAATGTATCCGGTAGGATTGTGTCTACACATCTTACCGGACGTTCCCGTGTACGATGATAGTGGGCTCTTGGTCGGGCCTCCGAGCAGTGCTTGGGAGCGTTCGGTTTTTATTTGAACGTTACCAAGCAAGCTGGATTTCGCAGCAGAAAGTTGTGGAATCGGCGAGCTTACTAAAGTTTAGGGGATTTCCGATCATGAGAACGATAACTGCTTCGACAGCACTTAAGATGCCGCTTTACGGCATCAGTTTCCCGCTGTCAGCATGTCCGGTATCCTCTACAGTTTTTCGGAACTCTGAAAAACTGTCTTGCGTGAACGAAGTGAACGCAAGCAAGCAAGCAAGCAAGCAAGCAAGCAAGCAAGCAAGCAAGCAAGCAAGCAAGCAAGCAAGCAAGCAAGCAA
>JAZSHD010000008.1:0-3655 GCA_045533055.1 Victivallaceae bacterium
AATTAACGGCGGGGGCTGACGCCCCCTTAAGCGATTTTTGCGTTATACGCAAAAATCGTCCTCAAACGCCGGAAGGCTTCGCTCAACTCCGGTCGGCTTTGCGGAACATTTCCGCTCGGTTTGCAGGAATTTATCCTGCAAACTGCCCTCCCATGCGTTCGCGGGGCTGACCGCCCTTGTTGCTGTTGGCTAACTATATAATATCACCCGATATTGGGAACAGAGCCTGTTTTTTTTAAATGAAACAGTGTTATGCCAGCGAACCTTTGTTTTTGTCTTCAAAGATTTTTTCGCTGGCGGCATCACCGAAGCATCCGGCATCTGCAAGCTCATCGTAACGCAATGAGTCATCATCGCCAAATTTCAAGGCGATCTTATCCGCAGATACGCCGATGACTGTCACTTTGCTGGTTCCGTCAGTATAAGTGAGCGTAGATTCATCCCAGCAGCTCATATCTCTGGATTCAAACCACAATGTAACTTTACTGTCACCAAGCTGTTCAACAGTGTCTGAACCCCAATCGCCGCCGAAGCAGAAAATATCATTTCCGCCGCCGCCGTGCATACGGTCATTGCCGCTGCCGCCAACGAGTACATCGTCATTGACTCCGCCAACGAGGTTGTCGTGTCCGGCATCACCGAACAAGGAGTTATTGCCTTTGTTTGCCCAAATGGTATCGTTGCCAAGACCTCCGTAGATTTTGACCCCATCGCCAACATAATCAAAACGCTGACTGGTCATATCCACCACATCGTCCCCGGCTCCGGCCCGGATCTCGTCGATTTGACTTATACGGGCTTGCTGTGCGGCAACCCTTTCCGGCAAAGCCGTATAGATATCGTCTACAAACAAGGCATCGCCATTGTCGGTATCAGACAAAATAAGTACATTAGCATCGGCTCCGGCAAAAATATCTTCTATCTTGTTTTTGCCAGTCAGGGATACTTCGCAGGGAGTACCTTCCCAAACATTTTTTATACCAACATGCTGTGCAGAATAACCGCTTCCCCATACAGTGTAACTGTTGGCAAAGAACAGATCAAGCTTGCCGTCTTTATTTGAAACGACCTTTTTAGGAGGCAATGCGTAGTCAACCGCCAAAACATTGCTGCTGCTGTAAGGCATTTCTTCGCCGTTTACTTTTACCCGGCACTGATATTGACCTTCCGGCAGGTAGTAGACATTGATACCATTACCATTACTTTCAAATACTGCAAAAGTCTTAAAGTTATCTTTTGAATATTCAATCGTATAACCGGCTGCACCCGGAACCATATCCCAGACAAGATTATGTTCATTTGCATAGAATTTATCTGGGGAGTACGGCTCAACTTCAAACTTCTGAATTTTTGACCAGCCGGAAATATTACCGGCATTATCCATGGCAGCAAGCTGATAGTTCCATGTGCCAAACTCAAGATCTTGCAAAGTAATACTATTGGCTTCAACAAATATTCCATTGCCTTCCAAATGTTCAGTTTGGCCGTAACGGATGTAATAGCCCTTGATATCGGCAACACCGTAATCCTTGCACTCTTGCCAACCGACAGTCGCTTGGGAGCGAGCCACATTGACCGTAATTTTATCAGGTATTTCCGGGTTGCTTTTATCAATATTGTTAATAAGGATTGTTTTTTCGTTTTTATTACCTGCCTTGTCGGTAATCCTGAAGCTGACTTCCTTATTGGAGCCAACAGTAACACTGTCTCCGCTCGTCCAAGAGCTGTTGTCAAAACTGTACTCAATGGATTGGATTCCACTGGCATCGTCTTGAGCAGTAACTGAAAGTGTAACATCCTGATTGGTCATGGATTCTGTACTTCTTGAAATATTCAAAACAGGAGCATCTGTATCGATCTTGGTGACAAATACATTTTGGATATTTTCATTGCCCGCATTATCTGTTACTTTGAAGTATACAGTGCAATTGTTTTCAACAGTAACACTGGACTCGGCAATCCACTCTTCGTTGTCGAGAGAGTACTCAACTGTTTTGATCCCACTGCCGTCATCTGTTGCCACGGTGTCGATCGTAACCGGTTGATTGGTCCATTCAGCCGGAAAGCGGCAATTCCTACCCGGTGTTTGACATATCCGACTGTGGTTTCATGGTTCGTTTTGACGCTCTGAAGTCTGCCTTGATAGACAATGTCGCTCAGAATGATACCCAAGGTGATACTCAAGGTGATACTCAAGGTGATATTCAAGGTGATATTCAAGGCAATGATCTTGATATATGGCTTGAAGCTGCAATCAGAAAAAATCCCAAGATCACAACTGAAGAATTAGCCCGCAAATGCAATAAAAGTATAATAACAATCAAACGACATATTGCTATACTGCCGCATATTCAATTCAAAGGCAGCGGTTACAGTGGTCACTGGGAAATTATTACAGCAGGAGATAGTGAAGAAAAATAATCCTGCAATGAACAGCCTGGACGCAAAATATCCACTTGATGATAATATATTTTATGGACATTTGATATAAATACACTTGGAATGCCGAGCTTGCCAAAGAGCGCCGACTTCAAGATGTTCTGTTGAGTATAAAAAAGCAGTTTGGCAAGAACGCTGTACTCAAAGCTATGAGCTTGCAGGAAGGTGCAACAGCCAAAGACCGAAATCAGCAAGTGGGAGGGCATAAGGCATGAACCGTTACGATGACATCATAAATCTTCCACACCACGTTTCTCCGACCCGCAAGCGGATGTCCATGTACGACAGGGCGGCACAGCTTGCTCCTTTTGCAGCCTTGGTCGGCTACGATGATGCTGTTGCTGAAACAGCCCGATTGACCGAATCCCGTCCGGAGCTGGACGAACAGGAGCAACGGGCGATCAATGAACGCTTGGCGTACATCGCTGTTCATATCCACGAACAGCCGGAAGTCCGCATCAAATATTTTGTCCCGGATGAACACAAAAGCGGCGGGGCAATCATTGAGGTTTCGGGCAGAGTAAAAAAACTATCTACCACAGACGCAACCATCGTCTTGACTGATGGTTGTAAAATAAGAGTATCAGACATTACAGATTTGAGCATTGGCTGATTTGCTTATATGCAAATTTTGATTATTTTCGTTTTTTTCGGTTGTAATTTCCTTTTTGCATGATATATTAGAGGTATTGTCTTCATCGCAGGATAGGGCTATTTTGACAACCGTTATATTTCAGCAAATGCAACTGAAACCGACCAAGTAAAAGTTATTTGCGATGAAATTAAGTGAAATGTACCGGTAGGACATTTGTATCGTAGGGGTATTGTACCCTTTTGATTTTGTCTTACCGGACGCGCCTTGTGTTTTCATCGCGGGTTCTTGGTCGGACCTCAGTTGCAGTGCTTGGAGCGTTCGGTTTTTATTTGAACGTTACCAAGCAGGTTGGATTTCGCAGCAGAAAGTTGTGGAATCGGCGAGCTTACTAAATTTATGGGGATTTCCGATCATGAGAACGATTACTGCTACGACAGCATTTGAGATGCCACTTTACGGCATCAGCTTTCCGCTGTCTGCATGTCCGGTATCCTCTACAGTTTTTCGGAACTCTGAAAAACTGTCTTGCGTGAACGATAGTTCGCGCAAGCAAGCAAGCAAGCAAGCAAGCAAGCAAGCAAGCAAGCAAGCAAGCAAGCAAGCAAGCAAGCAAGCAAGCAA
>JAZSHD010000048.1:0-6611 GCA_045533055.1 Victivallaceae bacterium
CAGCAAAAGGTGTTCAGCCAAATAAACTTCCGCCATACCCCCTTTGCCGAGGAGCCGGATGATCTGGTATTTATCGAATACATCGCCATCTTTGAGCATACGCTTATAGAGCTGGCGGCGGTCGGCAGCGTTGTTGGTAATGGTAGAAGCTGCTGTATCTTCTGTAAACTTGCCATGAGCGTTAAGGAACACGCCGCAGTTGGGGCAGGAAAGATCTTCATCAAAAAGTATATCCAGCGGAATTTTCAGCTTGGCACGGCATTGATTACAGAAAGTCATTGCCGAGTATTCAGAATATAACCGGCTGGTTTTGCACTCCGGACAAGTTATCCGTTCCGGAAAATCATCCCCGGAATGGTCAAAATTAAACCGGTGTTTGCACTCCGGACAATCTAATACTTTTGAAAACATATTGCCTCCTCTGGCAGCTTTCGGTCCCTGCTGTTCAGGCCGGTTTGCCGGAAAATCCTCTCAAAACAAGTTACACTGCCAAACATATATTTTTTACTCAGCCCCACCCCGGCCGCAATCTATCTGCTACCGGCTCAGCACAGTGAGAACATCTCAACATATCCATAAATCAACAGCAGCAGGGAAGTATTTTTATATCTGCACTCCCCATTGCAATTCTTCTGTAAACAGTTTCAACAGCAAAGTAACAACCTTGCTGTTGAATCAATACATTTTTTATAAACTCTGTTCCCAATAAGGGTCGGTACTTGAGGAGGGAAAAAGACCTTTTGCCGGATCGGTTCTTTCCCTCCCCAAGTTCCGACCCTTATTGGGAACAGAGCCTTTATTTATCAACCGATATCGGGAACCGAGCGTAAAACTTACTGGATCAAACGCTCAAAATCATCAAGCAATTCCTCGTATGAATAATACCTGTCCTCCGGGAACCGCTGCATCATCTTCCGGATTATGTTAATGCAGTCCTGCGAACAAAAATTGCCGAAACTGCTGATCATTGGCGGAGAATTTGCCAATGTATCGTTATAAACTTCCATCGGTGCACTTCCTTTGAACGGCTTTTTACCGGTCAGCAGGAAAAACATAGTTGCACCCAGCGAAAAAATATCGCTGCGGAAGTCTGCATTCTTACCATCGGAGTATTGCTCCGGACTCATATACCCCGGAGTTCCCAAACCGGAACGGGCCATGGTAATATTGGTATCCTCATCGTCATTGCATTGCTTGGAAAGACCGAAATCCAGCAATTTTACGCAGTAGTTTTCATCAAGCATAATATTCTCCGGTTTGATATCCCGGTGGATCACCGAAAAATTATCCCAGATATACTGCAATGCCACTGCGGTTTCATAAGCTATCTGCAAGGTGGTCTGTTCGTCAAAAACAAACTCATCTTTAAGCTGCTTGAGGTTTTTGCCGTTGATGTACTCCATAATGATAAACGCATCTTCGCCGGTTTCCCAGTAATCAATAACTTTGGCAATGCGTTCTTCGCCGGTTATGCTGGCAAGCAGATTGGCTTCCCGGCGGAAGCGTTTGCGATTGGTCATATCGGCATTACGCAAAACCTTGAGCACATAGCGGATACTTACATTATCCAGCGGATGACACAGGAAGAGATCACCGCAGCCGCCGCTGTTTAAATGACTCAACACCCGGTATTTGTTGCCGATAGTGTTGCCGGGAGCGATAACAATCTTCTGTTTTTTTACAAAACGGCAAGTTGGACAGCGCAGCATATCGGCCTGTCCGGCATCCGGCTCAAGCGGGGTATTGCAAACAGGACATAACTCGCAATCAGGACGAACCCCCGAAGCATCCATTACGATAGTCTTATCTATATCTGACATCAGTCAACCACTTTTTATGTTAAAAAATAATGTGCTTCAAACACATATAAGAATATATCCTTTAAATTGTAAATGTCAAGGTTTTAGCGGGCTTTTTTGTATTATTTTTCCATTATTTCACACTGCCGATTCATTTGCTATATTTTTTTGCCTCTGCCCCGGAAAAATGTTTTTTTCCGCAAACGCCTGCCATTGTTCAGAACACAGCTTATTTTCCCTGCCAGGTGTTCCAGGGGTTTTCCACTAAATAAGCGTTGCGGTAACGCTTGTCATCGGAAACTTCCTGCAATACCCAATCGGGCATTTCAAACTCCTCATCGGCGTTGGCAAGTTCGATTTCAGCTACGGCAAGCCCGGCGTTATCGCCTTCAAAAATATCTATCTCCCAGGTGTGGGAGCCAACTTTTTCCAGATAGCGGGTCTTGCGGATGAATTTGCCGCTGCCGAACTCGGAAAACATGGCATCCAGATCTTCCGGCGGTATCTCGTACTCGAACTCGCTGCGGGCTATGCCTTTTGAAGCACCTTTGATGGTCAGAAAGGCTTTATTGTCTGCCATACGCAGCCGCAAAGAGATTTTTTCGGTGCGGATGAGATACCCTTGCATTATCAGGATACCCTTTTCCGGCTTCTGCCACTTATTCAAATCGACTAAAAACTTCCGTTCGATTTCGCAACCCATGACCATACTCCTTTTTTTTGAGCAAAATATAACACCGCAAACAGGCAATGTCAAATAAAGCGTGTTATATTACCATATTATGGATATTCTGGAAAAAATTTCAAAACCCTCTGATTTGCACGATTTGACTGCTGGGGAGCTGGAACAGCTTGCCGGGGAGCTGCGGGAACGCATTGTTTCGGTAGTTGCCCGGCGGGGCGGTCATCTGGCACCCAATCTGGGCACGGTGGAGCTGACCATAGCTCTGCTGCGGAGTTTTGATCTGCCAGCTGAACGCATCGTCTGGGATGTGGGTCATCAGAGCTACTCTTACAAACTGTTGACCGGGCGGCAGAAAGAGTTTGAGCATTTGCGGGAGTTCAAGGGCTGTTGCGGATTCCCTGTCCGCAACGAAAATATTTTTGATTCCTACGGTGCCGGACACGCCGGAGTGGCGATCTCGGCGGCGTTGGGCATGTGTGCTGCTCAAAAGCCCGATGACCGCAGCAAAGTTATTGCCGTTGCCGGCGATGGAGCCATCGCTTCCGGTGTGGCGTTGGAAGGTTTGAATCAGGTACGCTCTCACGGCAGAAATCTGGTCATTATCTTAAACGACAATAAAATGGCGATCTCGCAGAATGTGGGGGCACTCTCAAAAGTGCTGAACCGCATGATGACAAGTTTCCGCTACCGCTGGATAAAAAACAGCACCAAAGCCCTGATAAATCTCCTGCCCAAATCCAAAAGCATCACCAATTTTATAAAAAATGTGGAAGATACGGCAAAACACCTCTTTCTCCCCAGCGAACCCTTTGAATCACTGGGTATACGCTATCTTGGCCCCATCAACGGGCATAACATCCACGATATGGAACGGGCGTTTGCGGCGGTCAAGCGGGACGACCGGCCGGTGATAATCCATATAGTTACGCAAAAGGGCAAAGGTTACGCCCCGGCGGAGGCCGCTCCGGAACGCTTTCACGGCGTGGGTGCCTTTGATGCGGCAAATGGCAAGCCACTGAAAAAATCGGCTCCCGGCTTTTCGGCGGCTTTCGGCAAAGCTGCTTGCCGTTTGGCGGAAAAAGATCCGGATATTTCTGCTGTGGTCGCCGCCATGACTTCCGGGGTGGGGTTAAGTGATTTTGCCCAAAAATTCCCTGACCGCTTTTACGATGCGGGCATGGCAGAAAGTCATGCAGTAACTTTTTCTTCCGGCCTGGCGGCGGCGGGCAAAACGGTGATTTGTGCTGTTTACGCTACTTTTATGCAGCGCAGTCTGGACAACATTTTCCACGATGTTTGTTTAATGGATCTGCCGGTGATCTTTGCCCTTGACCGGGCGGGATTGGTGGAAGACGGTCCCACACATCACGGCATATACGATTTGGGATTTCTCTTGGGCTTGAACAATTTAACTGTTATGCAGCCGGCTTGCGAAGCCGAAGTTTACCCTATACTGGAGTACGCTGTAAAGCTCCATTCTCCGGTGGTGATCCGCTACCCCCGGGGCAGCAGCGGCAGTGATTTACGCTCCGACATTCCCCCCATTTCCGCCATAGAAAAACCCGGCTCAACGGTCTGGCGGCAGGGCAGTGATCTGGCGATCTACGCCGTGGGTGCCGAAGCGGTGCGGGCGTTGGAAATAGCTGATTTGCTGCAAGAAAAATACGCTCTTTCAGCAAAAGTAGTAAATGTAAGATTTCTCAAACCGTTTGACGGAAATGAGTTGCAGAAAGATTTGCAAACTATGTCCGTTTTTACGCTGGAAGATCATGTGACTGCCACCGGTTTCGGTGCCATAGCTGCCGGGTATGCCGCCAGCTTTAATGCTCCATACAGCTTGCACTCATTGGGCATAAAAGCAGATCAAGCCCCAACCTTCGGAGCGGTAAATAAATTACGCGAGAGCTTGCAGCTGGATACAGAATCTATCGCCAGAGCCATTGCAGAAACAACAAAACGGTAACCAACGGGAAAAGCCTGTCGGCAAATTCCTGTTAATTACCGTTTATTACCGTAAGTTACCGTTTATTTGGCTTTATTCTGAAAAAACGCAATGGTTTTTTCCATGCCTTCGGCGAAGGTGTGTTTGGGTTTGAAGCCGGTGGAGGCGAGCTTTTCCACCCCTGCCATGGAGTGTTTTACATCGCCGGGGCGTTCATCCAGATGGACTACTTTGCTTTGGGAATTGGTCACTTTGACGATTTCTTTAACAAGATCGTTGATGGTGATTTTTTTGCCGTAGGCTATATTATACACGCCGGTAAAATCGTTCATTGCCATAAAGACATTGGCTTCCACAATATCTTTCACATAGATAAAGTCCCGGGTCTGTTCGCCGTCGCCGTAGATGGTGATATCTTCGTTGGCAACTGCTTTGGCAGTAAAGATCGGGATTGCCGCGGCGTAGGCACTCTTGGGATCCTGCCGGGGCCCGAAGACATTGAAGTAACGCAGACAGGCGGTCTGCAGTTTGCCTTCTCTCGTAAACATATTGCAATAGTATTCGCCATCGAGTTTGGTAATGGCGTAGGGACTTTTGGGTTCGGGGATCATGGTTTCCAGCTTGGGCACCACCGGGTTGTCGCCGTAGATGGCGGCACTGGTGCTGAAGCAGAGTTTTTTGACTCCGGCAGCGGCGGCTTCTTCCAGAACATTCAGCAAGCCGTGAACATTGATATCCACGCACTCGCCGGGTTTGAACATGGATTCCGGCACGCTGACCATTGCTGCCAGATGGAATACATAGTCCACACCCTGCATGGCGGCTTTGACGGCGGCACGGTCGCAAATATCGCCTTCAATAAACTCCACATCCAAACCGTCCAGATTGTGTTTGTAACCGGTACGCAGATTGTCAAAAATGCGGATCTCGGCTTTGCCGTTAAAGTATTCAGCGATGTGACTGCCAATAAAACCGGCTCCTCCGGTGATCAGAACTCTCATTTTTTCAACTCTTTCTTTACATTATTCAAAAGTTTCATCATTTCGTCGTGCTGGCTTTCGATGGAACGCACCAGCTGGAACTGGCTGCGGCAGCGGTCAAGGTTGTGCCCTGCCCGGTGGGTCTTGAAGTATACATCGCCTTCCAGATAGTCGGTGAGAAATCTTGTTCCGATCTCCAGAGTGATCAACGCTCCGGCAAAGGGCAGATTTTCCAGCTCCACATCATTAAGCACTCTGCCGGCTTCCGAGCAGTAGCCCCGCAGGAGAGCTTCAAACATATTAAAACGCATACAGATCTTGCTCAAATCCACTTCGTCTTCCAGTGCGGGCGATGTACCGGTACGCACCATATCGCCAAAGTCGTAATGGGCAAGGCCGGGCATGACCGTATCCAGGTCGATAACGCAAATACCCGAACCGGTGGCGTCGTCGATCATCACATTATTGAGTTTGGTATCGTTGTGGGTGATGCGTTCGGGAATCACGCCGTCGGCTTGCAGTTTGACAAGTTTTTCGGTCATGGGCTTGCGGGAAAGCACAAAGTCGATTTCTGCTGCCACATCCTTGACCCGGTTGCATTTATCCAGCCTGATGGCGTTTTCCAACTGCTGCACCCGCACGGGAGTGTTGTGGAAATCTTTGATGGTTTCCGCCAGTCTGCCGCCGGGGATATCCGACAAATCCGCCTGAAAACGCCCGAAGGCACGGGCGGCTTCGTATGCCTGCTTTTCGGTTTCCAATATATCGTAGCTCTTGGCGTTTTCGATAAATAAATAGGTTCTGAAGTAGTTGCCTTCCGCATCAATAACATAGCTCTTGCCATCCACCGCCGGAACCAGAGTCAGAGTCTGCCGCGAGTTTTCCGACTTTGCCGCCAAGTGGCTGGTCACCCGCCGGATGTTTTCCATAAGGTTCACCGGATCGCGGAAAACATTGGTGTTGATACGCTGCAATATGTAACGCATCCGGGCACCCGCCTGATCGAAGACCATTTCAAAAGTGTCGTTGATATGTCCGTTGCCGTACGGGGCAACACTTACCAGATCGCCATACAGACAAAACTGTTTGACGATCGCCTGAAAATCAAACTTCTTATTCATAAATCTTTATCTCCTGCAATTATTCGCTATGTTCCCAACAAGGGTCGGTACTTGAGGAGGGGAAAAAGACCTTTTGAGGAAAGG
>JAZSHD010000107.1:0-10215 GCA_045533055.1 Victivallaceae bacterium
GTAGCTTACATTTCGCAAACAGTAATCCATTGAAAAAGGAGACATCAGCCATGACACAATGTAGCACACTTTCGTTCAAAGGTCAAATTATTTTTTGCGGAATTGATGTACATAAGAGCAGTTGGAAGGTTCATTTACGCCATTGCCACCGGGATTTGGACAAATTTAGTATGAATCCATCTCCTGAAAGATTGGCGGATTACTTGAAGAAAAATTATCCTGACGCGGAATACAGAAGTGTTTATGAAGCCGGTTTCAGTGGTTTTGAAGCCCATCGAGCGTTATGTTCTTTGGGAATTTACAATATCGTTATAAATCCCGCAGATGTTCCCACGACAGGACGTGACCGCGAATATAAAAATGACAGTGCAGACTGTAAAAAATTAGCGATGGCTCTTGAAAGCGGTATGCTTGAACCGATTTATATACCCAGTCGGGAACAACTGGGATTACGTAATCTTGTTCGGCGTGAAAACCAAGTGGTAAAAGATATTGTCAGAGTGAAAAACAGAATCAAAAGTCATCTGTTTTTCAATGGGATCAAATTTTTAAGTTGGTCCGGGCGTTCTTTGAAAACTTTAGAAATAGCTGCCAAGAAAAACGAAGATTTTGCATTATTGAGCCTGCTTCGTGAACTTAACTATCTGCGGTTGGAACGACTGCAAATTGTTAATGACGAAAAAAAGTATCTGAAAAACCATAATCGAGAAGAGATTCAAACTCATTTGCAAAGTATTCCGGGAATAGGTTTCAGAACAGCAGTAATTCTGCAGTCTGAACTTTGGGATATGGGGCGTTTTTGTGACAAGGAGCATTTAGGATCATATTCCGGAGTTGCACCACATTTGGTTGGTAGCGGAGAACACGAATTTGTGCGAGCGTGTGGCAATAGAAAACTGAAACAATTGCATTCTGTTTTAATTGAAGCTGCCTGGCGATCGGTATCGTTTGATATGGAACAACGGGCTCGATATGGTCGATTGCTTGCGAAAGGGGCTAATCCTCAAAGAGCGATCTCTATTATTGCCAAGAAGTTGTTGTATACGGTCAGAGCCGTTTGGATGCAAAATAGAGATTATATAAAGATTGAAGCTGTTCAAACTGTGAAAAACTGCTGATCAGCTCAATATATCTGACTCTGTTTGCTGGATGTAACAAGAGTTCGGTTTTTGCAGTAAGTCGCCCGTCCCCCTCTTGAGCATAAGGCTCCTTATTTGAGTTTGCGATTACTGCTTTTTGAAGTGAACAGCAAAATGCAAGGAGGAATACAAAAGGTATTCTTCGGTTGCCAATAATAGTGTCCGATTTCAGTTACGGAAAGCAACAGATAAAACTATGAAAATAATACTGCATAGAAAACTATGCAGACAGGATTTTTGTTGCTTTGAAATAAAAATTTAAGAAAAAATAACAAAAAACAAGGAATCAGCCCTTGACTTTTACATAATAGGAGGGGGAAAAGGACCTTTCCTAAAAAGGTCTTTTCCCCCTCCTCAAGTACCGACCCTTATTGGGAACAGAGCCTTTCGTTTTTATCTTTTATTTCAGTTGCTCTTTTTTATATGTTCCGTTATATTATCCTGAAAAAAAGGATTATCGGGGATTTTATCTTTGTTTTTATTCCAACTACCCTTGACATTTGCCTTGGTTTTGCTTATATTCAGTTCACTGTAAATTCTTGTTATGCTTTTATGGGATAGATTATGCATAATTGCGCTGAATACCTTATTGTAAACAGCCGCTTTAAAGCGGTCAGAAATGTTTTACGCAGCCAGATCATCTCCGGTGAAATCGCTCCCGGAGAAAAGCTGCCGCCTACTGATGAACTTGCCCGCATTTACCATGTTTCAAAAGATACTGTTTCGCAGGCTATGAATTTACTTACCGCTGAAAAACTTATTATCCGGCGGCGCGGTGTCGGCACATTTGTTGCTCCGGATCTTAAATATATTCCGGAACCGGGATGCCGCAATATCGGTATTTATCTGCCGATGCTGAAGTCAGACCGTGAGTTGCTTGATCCGCAAATATCGCCCACGACTTTTCAGCTTTTTACCGGGGCATTGGAGGCTCTGAAAAATTCCGGCTATGTTTTGACTACGATAGCTCCATGCGATACTCCTTTGAGCGACCGGCTCCGGCATTTTCATATTGCCGGTCTGCTGCTGCCCAACCGCGAAGATTTCCTGGAAGATGCTATAAAATATCAGCTGCCGGAGATCATTCCGTGTATGGTAATGGGAAAGCCCAATCACTCCACCCGGCTTAATTATGTGGAAGAGATTTCGGACCGCAGCGTGGAGGATATTTTCAATTTTCTGATAAAAAAGAAATTCCGGAACTTTGGTGTTTTCAGCAGCAGTCAGCTGGATTTTCAGCGTACTGCCATCTTCCGCGGATACCGCAATGCGGCAATTGCTGCAAATTGTTACAATATCCGCTCCGAAAAACCCATCAGCGAACAAGCTCAACAGCTTGAGTACGATATAGCGTTGGATGAATTGCTCAACATGCCGGAAAAACCCGAGATTCTGACCGTTTTCCGCAGCCGTTTTCTCCCGGGCGTATTGCGGGCTTTGCAGAAACGCAGGCTCCGCGTGCCGGAAGATATATCGCTGTTGCTTATTGAAAACGAAAGCGACAGACCGCCGGTTTATGAAGGAATGAATATTTCAAGCATTCTGCTGCCCAGCAAGTATAATTACGGCAAGATCGCCGGCGAAAAGCTTTTGGATTTGATCCGGCAGAACGAAACTTGTGTGCAGTACGATATTCCTTGGACTTTTCATGCCGGAAATACTTTGAAAAATAATTGAATATAAAAAAACAAGGAGGAAATACCGAATATGAAATTGATTGACTACATAATTTTTATAGTGCCGATGATCGGGGTCATGGCGTTGGGGTTTTACTCGCGTAAATATATTCGCGGTGTGGTGGACTTTCTCTCGGCGGGGCGTTTGTGCGGGCGTTATCTTCTGACTATCGGCGATATTGCCAACGGTATAAGTATTGTTGGCGTGCTTTCTTATGTGGAACGCAAATATGCCGTGGGGTTTGCGGTCGATTTCTGGAACCGTTTGCTTTTGCCGATAACTATTACGCTGGCTTTGTCGGGGTATTGCATCTACCGTTTCCGTGAGACCAAAGCTCAAAGCGTGGGGCAGTTTCTGGAAATGCGTTACGGCAGTAAACCTTTCCGCTTTTACTTTTCCTTTATCCGGGTGCTGGCTGAAATGCTTGCACACTCGATCATGCCGGCAGTGGCGGCACGGTTTTTCATCTATTTTCTGGGCTTACCGGAAACTTTCAGCATACTGGGTATAACCTTTTCGACCTTTGTGGTACTGATGTTCGGCTGTATGTCGCTGGCGATCACACTCATTTGCTGTGGCGGCACGCTGGCCAATGTGCTGACCGATACTTTGCAGGGGTTGCTTTGCGTGCCGATCATGGTTTTTCTGGGCGGATTTCTGCTGCTTAAATTTGACTGGGGTACGCAGATACTGCCGGTGCTTTCCGACCGCGTGGCGGGCGAAAGTTTTGTCAACAGCTTTGATATAAGCAAGGTGCGTGACTTCAACTTGTTTGCTATTGTTGTGTCGCTGGCTACAACATTTCTGCACCGTGCCACCTGGCTGGGCGGCGGAGCTTCCGGGGCGGCAAAGACGCCGCATGAACAGAAAATGGCATCACTGCTGGGGCAGTGGCGGGGATTTCTCGGAATATTGCTGCATGTATTGATCGCTTTGAGCATCATGGTATTGCTCAATCATAACGACTTTGCCATGACTGCAAAAAATGTCCGTACCGAAATTGCCGGACGCGTGGCACAGGATATTGTCAAAGATTCCAAAGTTCAGCAGCAGATGCTTGCGGCTTTTGCCGCCATACCCGAACACTCGCATGTTCCGGCAAGTGGTAAACCTTTGAGCAAAAAATCCAATCTGGAAACACCCTATATCGAGGCAGCAAAAAATGTGCTTGCCAGTGTTCCCGGCGGGCAGGGCAAAGTTCAGGAATTCCGCAGTTTGTACCATCAGCAGATGGTTTCGGTAACCATGCGGCATCTGCTGGGTACGGGTATGCTCGGATTGTTTGCTCTGCTGATGATTATGGCAATGGTTTCCACCGACGACAGTTACATATTCAGCTCGGCACAGACTATTGCACAGGATCTGATACTGCCGTTTTTCAAAAAAGCCCCCAGCCCAAGACTGCATATCTGGCTTTTACGCGGCAGTTCGATCTTTGTGGGGTTGTTCTTTATATTCTGCTGTCTGGCGTTTGCCCAGATGGACTATATTGAACTCTTCCGCATGACGGTTCTGCCGGTCTATCTGGGTGGTTGCGGCCCGGTGCTGATTTTCGGGCTTTACAGCAGATTCGGTACCAAACAGGGGGCGTGGACAAGTATGATTTCCGGTTTGATCCTTGCTTTGACCTATATAATATTACAACGCAACTGGGCGGATGTCATCTACCCGGCACTGGCGGCAAACGGTATGACCGAAAGCGTGGGCAATATTCTGGAGGCAATTTCCAGACCGTTCAATCCCTACATTGTCTGGACGATGAATCCGTACAAGATACCGATCAACGCTTACGAATGGTACTTTATAAACATCATAACTTCGCTGATACTCTATATTGTTGTATCCAAATGCACCTGTAAAGAGCCGTTCAACCTTGACCGGATGCTCCACCGCGGTATTTACAATATTGACGGCACAGTCAAGACCGAAACCAACTGGAGCATCAAACGCATCTTCACTGCTCTGGCAGGAATTACGCCCATGCACACCAGAGGCGACAAGTTTATTTCGTGGGGATTGTTCCTTTACAGTTATGTTTACACCTTCGGCGGCACATTCCTGACCGTGGCGATCTGGAACGCCATTGATCCGTGGCCGGCGGCGTGGTGGGGAACATACTTTTTGATCGTATTTCTGATCGTACCGATGTTTATGGCATTGGTAACATCCATCTGGTTCTGGGTGGGTGGTTTGCTGGATATACGCAACTTGTTCCGTGATTTGAAGAACCGCACCGCCGACGAGCTGGATAATGGCATGGTAATCAACGGTGTATCTATGGCAGATGCCGAAAAATTCAAAGCTCTGGAAAAAGAAAAAAATAAATAAAACATAAAAAAAGGAGAATTTGCAAATGAAAAAAGTCCAAACATTCACTTTGATCGAATTGCTGGTGGTTATTGCCATTATTGCAATTTTAGCGGCAATGCTTTTGCCGGCACTTTCGGCGGCACGCGAACGGGCAAAAAGTTCCAACTGTCTGACCAATCTGCGGAGTATGTCTCTGGCAATGAGTATGTATTGCGACAACAACAACGATTATTACACCGACTATTCTCCGACCGGGGATTCCAAGGCACGTTATACAGATGAAAGCGGCGAAAGTATTTACTGGCCCGAAATGGTAATGCCCTATCTTGCCGCCGGCGATACGGATCACAGCAGTTTCAAAAAATACAATGCTTCCGCCAGCGGTATTTTTTCCTGTCCTTCGCAGGCGTTGCTTCCGCTGAATAATCCCGGCGACGGCAGATACCGTGCCAATGACGGCAGATATATATCCTACGGCTTTAATGAAATGCTCTACTGGCGTTGGAATAACTTGAACGGCAGCGGTTTACGGCAATCAATCACCCGCGGTAAGGTGGCTGACCCAAGTGTTACCATCGGTTTTGCCGATACTTACTACCCGGGCCATTCGGTTGATGAGTTGGGCTGCGGATATTTTATATACGCTTATAACCAAGTGCATTGCCGTCATCCGCAGAATGGCGATCCCCGCGTCGGCAGTTTCAATCTTTCGTGGGCAGATGGGCATTGCTCAACGGAATCTTTATCCAACGCCACCGCCGCCAATACCGGCAGTAATCACAAGGCGTTTTTCCTGAAGTATTCCGGGCATGGCTACAGCCAGGCGGTTGCTCCGATCCAATAAACAAAGCAAAAGGTGTGTTTTATGAAAAAGATTTTTTTGTCCGCTGTTATGCTGTTAACGGCATTTTTGCCGCTTAAAGCCGCGTACCGTTATACATCCGATATTGCCGACTGGCTGCCGATTAAACGCCTTGCCGACGGCAGAGCCGAAGCGGTCAGTGTTGATAATGTAAAGGCTTTCCGCCTGACGACGACCGGCGGCAAAGCGAAGTATTTTTTGCAGAATCAGCCGCTTATCAAAACCCGACCCGGCAGTAAATACCGCCTGACTTTTAAGGCCAAAAGCAATATAGCCAGTCGCAGTGGAGCACGGGCAGGGGTGTCGTTTTTTACCGCCAACGGCGACCGTGCCGGCGGCAAACGCTATACCGTTATGACCCAGTGCGGCAATAATAAAGAGTGGAAAGATTATAAACTCGACTTCACCATCCCTTCTGACGGAGCATCATTTGCAGTGGTCTGCTGTATCTATCAGGCGGCAGGTACGGCTGAATTTACTGCTTTCAAACTCTTTGATGCTCAAGGCAATGAGATCAAACTGCCCAATGGCGATTGCAGTAAAGCTCCGGTAAAGGTTGTTGCCCCGGGAAAAGCCAAAAAGAAAGCCGTCAAAAAGCCGGTCAAAAAAGAGTATATACCCGAAGATGCGGTCTGGAGTTACCGTTTTAATGTTGACGGCAAAGAAAATTCACTGCATATTACCGGTTTGACTCTGGATGCCGAACTGGTTGACTATACCGGCAAGGGCAATATAAAACTGCTCAAAGGCCGGGGCACCGCCCGTTCGGAACATGCCATGAAATACAATCTCGGTTCGCCCATGGGCTCCAGTCATTGGCGTTTCTGCAATATAACCACTTTGGAACAGGTGATGGTCTTCAGCAACGAAGCCATCCCGCTGACCGGCGGTTTCAAAACAACAAAGTTTGCCATACCTTTTACCGGACATTTTGCGGATTGGCAGAGCAGTTTTGCCAAAGGTTCTTACGCAATTCGCGGTCATCACTATTTTCAGGTACGCGACGGCAAAAAACTTGTTACAATGGCAAGTGCCAAAAAAGTTGATGCACAAATATCGCCCGAAGCCGGATTTTTCGGCAACAGCCGCACCGGCAACAAACAGCCGCTGCAGGCTGGTTTGTTCACGCTGGCAAATTTGAAAAATTTCAAGCTCGAAATAAGTGATTTCCGCTCCAGCGGCAAAGCCAACGGCGAATTTGCGTTTCAGCTGATTTTAACCGATGCGGATAACGATAAATTTATTGTCAACCGGGCTGATAAGATAACCGTAACAGCCGATGGCGAAACACTGGAATGTGCCCCGCAGTTCGACCGCTACATGGTGCCGACCGGTTATTTTGCCGGTAAATTCGGCAAAACTCTGCCCGGAAAACTGAATATAAAACTCGATTTGCGTGCCGCTCTCCGCAATGGAGTCAAAAATGTAAGTGTGGAAAAATCATTCCCTGCCGCCAAAACCGGACTTACGGTTTTTCAGCCGGACAAAAAAGAGTTTGTCATCAAAAAGAATGAAGCCCGTGCCGTCTGCTTTCATCCGCAATATCTGCCTAAAAACGAACCCGCCGGCAAGGCGATGATCCGCGATATTATCAATAAGATGAAAAAAGCCAATCTGAACGAATTTTTCAGTTTTGCTATTCTCAACCGCTGTAATACCCATGTTAAAATCGGCAGTAAATATATGCTTGATAAGCACAAATGGGATGTTTTCGCCGCGTTGCGGGAAGAAACCCGCAAGGCAAATATCAAGTTCGGTGCACTGGTCTGTCTGCTGCCCGAAGGTGCAGAAAAGCCCAAAGGTTTTCTCGCCGAACACCCGGAATATGCCATGCGCAATATCAAAGGCGAGCGTATCGGCTGGATGGACCCGGCGGTGCCGGAAGTGCGGGAATACCGCATAAAAGATATTTCAGCCATACTCAAAAAGTACGATGTCGATGCCCTTGACCTTGACTACACCCGTATGGCGGCATATCCGAGCGACCGCGGTGCTGAACTTTACATGAAAGAATTCGGTAAAGACCCCCGCAAATTTGAACACAGTTCCCCGGATTACATCCACTGGTACACCTGGAACAGCAAACACCTTACCCAATGGATCCGGGATATTCGCTCAATGATGAAAAAGGATTTTCCGCAAGTTAAACTTTCAGCGTATGTGCAGGGCTACCGGCATGGTGAAAACGCTTTGTGGCGTGAATTGCACCAGCCGTTTGCCGACTGGCTGAAAGAGGGCTTGCTCGACCGGATCAATCCCACCGGCTATGTCTATGATATGCTCATGTACCGCTGCTGGGTGAAGCGTCAGGTGGATTACTGCCGCAAACACAATGCCAATATCCCCATAGTGATAACCATTGGCGTAAAGAGCAGTCACGGTGCGGTACTTGACCTCAAAGAACTGGTCGATCAGATCGACGAAGCCAACAAGCTGGGCTGCGAAGGAGCTTACTTCTTCCAGTGGTTCGGTTTGGAGCCGTTTCTCGATGGTTTGAGCAAAACCCGTTATGCCGAACCTGTGCAATAAATAACAAAAACTGCTCCGACTGACCTTGCCGGATATTTGCATATAAAAATAAATAGTTGACTGGAACAATATCAAGATATGTCAAATGGAATATTGTTGCAAGTTTTACGATGCACCAATATTCCATTTAATTTTTTTGTTCTGTTCCCAATAACCCTGCCATACTTGTTTGCAATATCACTTTTCAGGTGAAAATATACCATAAGGCCGCATTATGTTCAATCGGACAAATTCAATACGGGTAACTCAATATAACTTTATCGGCACTCAGTTTTTTCTGCAGAGCTTTTATATTTACCTTTGCCAGCGGTCTGCTCATAGCGGCGGCGGTTCCGGCGGCCTGACCCATTGCCATACATGCGGGCATTACCCGCAGCGACCCCAGCATGGATTGCTCTGCTGATACACATCGGCCTGCCACTGCCAGATTGTCGATATCTTGCGGCAGCATGATCGAAAATGGTATGCCGTAACACTTTTCCATGGAGTTTTTTATCAATCGCTCATAAAGATCATCTGCCAGCGATGCCGCCTGTTCGGAGGCTTCCAGTGCGTGCACATCTACCATGTAATCATATATAGCTATATCGTCTGCGTGGCGTTCGCCCTGCCAGTAGGCTTGCTCCGGCAAAGTTGTACGCCCTACAATGCGGCGGCTTTCCCGGATGTCCGGCAAAGCCGGGGTACTGACCAGCACGGCATTTTCCATCCCCGGCAGATTATTTTTCAAACATTCCACAAATTTGCGGCTGTATTTTCTGCCCTCGCTCAAAAGTTTACTGAGCTTTCCGCAGTCGCAGCAGCCGAGATCATAAAAATGCCCGAAATTGATCCGTAATATACCTCCGGCAATATCCAGATTGGCTCCGGCAATATGATATTCAAAATTGCCCTGATTTTCCAATAAACCTCCGGCGAGATATTCCGATATACATTTCCGCAGAAAAAGGGTCAAACTTATATTTCCGTCAACGACTTTGCCTGTTGTCGGCAGTTTTTTGGTATCAATACCGGCAATCACCATACAGCTTGAGCCCGGCTGGGTGCGGTTTTTACTGTCGCCGCTCAAGATGGGTACTCCGGCTTTATAAGCTATAAAAGCGTCGCCGGTGGTGTCAATAAAATTATCAGCAGATAGTTCGTGTAAACCGTTGCGATCCAGCACAGTCATACTTTGCAGAAGGTGGTTTTCTGCTTTCACATCAACCACATTGGTCAAGTAAGCAACTTCAACTCCGGCAGATTCCAGCATTTCATCGCAGACAAATTTTACTGCTTCGGCATCCAGAAAGGGCCACCCGGCACGGTTACTGCCTTTGATCGCTTGTAAACGCCGGAGCATTTCAGCAGCAATGCCGCCCACCACCGGTTTATCCAGACCTTTGTAGGAAAAAGGTGTAAAGCTGGGTACCAGACCGTTACTGCCCAATCCGCCGCAAGCTGCGGAGCTTTCGATCAACAGCGTTTTTGCACCATGTCTTCCGGCGGCAACTGCGGCGGCAACGCCAGCCATACCGCCGCCAGCAACTATAAGCTGATATTCATTCATGCTCGTTTAATTCCTCATATCTTTGTTTTTTGCTTTGTTCCCGATAAAGGTTGATATGGGAGCCTTGGGGAAGAGGGAAAAACCTTTTTGAGGAAAGGTTCTTTCCCTCTTCCCCAAACCCCATCACCCTTTTCCAAACCTTTTATTGG
>JAZSHD010000135.1:0-30608 GCA_045533055.1 Victivallaceae bacterium
AAAGATTTTTACTGACCTACCCGTATTGGGAACAGAGCCTTTAAAAATAGCAAGGGCTGCCGCAAATCGTTTTGCAGCAGCCTTTGTACTGTGTAAGCAAATTACCGCAGCGAGAGGATCAAACTCAAAAGTTCGTCCAGCTTCTGATGGGTCTGCATGGGGTTGAGCAGTGTAAACTTCAAGCATACATTGCCGTAAACCACCGTTTGACCGATAACCACGCCTTTGCTGTGCAGCAAAGCACGGCGGATGCGTTTGTTGAGCGTATCAGCATCTTCCTTGCATCCGGCAGGGGGCAGCAGACGGAAGACCACCGAACTGATCTCCGGCTTGGTGATAACTTCCACATCCGCAGTTTTCACCAGCTGTTCGTAGAAGTATGCGGCATTTTCCATACAAGTCGTGATGATTTCCGACCAGCCTTCTTTGCCCCGCATCTTGAAAGACATCCAAACCTTGAGTGCATCAAAGCGGCGGGTGGTCTGCATGGATTTATTAACGAGATTTATGTAGCCGTCTTCTTCATCCTCTTCCCGATTCAGGTAGTCGGCATGAAGAGTCAACGCTTCAAAGTATTTTTTATCTTTTATCAGCGACGCACTGCAGCTGATGGGCAGCAGGAACATCTTGTGGAAGTCCACAGTTATAGAATCGCAATCCGCCAGTCCGGCGACCCGGTCGGCATATTTCTGCGACAATATCACGCCGCTGCCGTAAGCTGCGTCCGCGTGGAGCCACAAACCGAATTCGTCGCAGATCTTCCGCAATTCCTTCAAGGGGTCGATGCTGCCGAAGTCGGTAGTACCCACCGTTGCCGAAATGCAGAAGGGCAGATTTCCTGCTGCAATATCCTTTTCAATAAGTTCCCGCAACGCCGCAACATCCATCTGCATAGCCTTGTTGACCGGCACTTTGACCACGGCATCGTAGCCCATACCCATAAGGTGAGAGCTTTTTTCCATGGAAAAGTGAGCGATCTCCGAGCTGTACATCCGCAGTTTCCGGTAATTTTCCGGCAAACCGTATTTCTTTACATCCCAGTTGAGCTTTTCATTGCAGAACCAATCCCGTGCCAGCAGCAAGCCGGAGAGATTGCTCTGACTGCCGCCGGAAGTGAAGACCCCGTCAGCATCTTCGCCATAGCCGTAAAGATTGCAGAGGTTGCGGATGACTTCCACCTCGATTTCCGTAGCCGCCGGGGATTGATCCCAGGAGTCCATGGACTGGTTGAAGGTGGCGATTATCAATTCCGAGGCAATGGATTCCAGCAGAGCCGGGCTGTGCAGATGTGCCATGTAGTCTGTGGACATGGGCCGCACCAGATTGGGCAGGATCTTCGCTTTGACTTCTTCAAGCAGTTCAGCGTAAGTTATCTTGCCTTCGGGCAGCAATTCATCAGTACGCAGTGCCGCACGCAATTCATAAGGCGGCATGCCAGCGTAGGCGTGCGGGTGATCCAAAGAATCGGCGATCGCTTGAGCGGTCGCCGACATCATTGCTACAAAACGCTCTTTATCCGCTTGAGCCGGCGAGAGAAAAAGGTCATTTTGCTGCATCGCGATCGACCTCAATAACCACCTTTTCGTAAATGGCGATCATCTTTTCCAGATCTTCCTGCGATACATTCAAGGCACACAAGCAGCGCATCACCGAACCGTGACGGCCGCCCTTTTCCATGACCAGACCGTTCTGGAAGCACTTTTTCTGCACCAACGCAGCAATATCGCCGCTGGCAGGCAGACTGCCCAGCGAGTCTTTGGCACCTTTGGGGTCAACAAATTCGCAGCCGGACATAAGCCCTTTGCCGCGGATATCGCCAATGATGGAAACTTTGGCCTTGAGTTCGTGCATACGCTCACGCAAGTAATCACCCTTGCGGCGTACTTCGGCAAGGAATTCTTCGTTGGCAACGCGGTTCATCACCACGGTACCGGCGGCCATAGCCAGCTGATTGCCGCGAAAAGTACCGGCATGTGCACCGGGAGTCCACTTATCAAGTTCTTTATTATAAACAACTACCGACATGGGCTGTGTTCCGCCGATAGCCTTGGAAACCAGAATCACATCCGGCTCGATATTGGCATATTCAAAGGCAAAGAATTTGCCCGAACGGCCCACGCCGCACTGGATTTCGTCGCAGATCATGGGTATACCCAGCTCTTTGGTGACCCGGCGGACGGTCTGGAGAAATTCCACCGGTGCGGGAATCACGCCGCCTTCGCCCTGGATCGGCTCCAGAATAACAGCCGCCGGCTTGGTGATACCGCTTTCGGGATCTTTGAGAGTGCGTTCAAAATATTCGCAGCAGGCCTTGACCCCGGCTTCGCCGCCCAAACCGAAGGGGCAGCGGTAGCTGTAAGGATAGGGGAAGAAATGCACTTCCGGCATCAAAGCGTGGACTTTTTCTTTGGCACCCAGATTACCGGTCAGAGCCATGGCACCATGGCCCATACCGTGATAACCGCCGGAGAAAGCGACGACGCTGCTTCTGCCGGTAGCGGTTTTACAAAGTTTGATCGCTGCGTCAGTAGCATCGGTACCCGACGGGCTGCAGAACTGCACTTTTACATTGCCTTGCATACCTGCGGGCAGCAGCGAAATGAGCTTATGCACAAAACGGTCTTTGGTCGGGGTGGTGATGTCCAGCGTATGCAGCGGAGCGTTGCTGGTTATCAGATCGATCATCGCCTGATTGACTTCCGGGTCGTTATGACCGAGGGCCAGAGTACCGGCTCCGCACAAAAAGTCAAGATAACGGTTGCCTTCCACATCCTCTACCCACGAACCTTGGGCTTTTACCAGTGAGTAAGGAAATTTCCGGGGGTAACTGCGGGCGTTGGACTCGGTCGCTTCCTGACGAAGCATGTAGTCTGCATTGGTTACCGGGACGCCGCTGTTGGCACAGCAGTTACAAGTATCATTTTTGATCGCCATTGCTATATTTCCCTTATCGGTTGGGTTGCCGGTTTTTTTCTCTTTCTTTCAGTTTGATTTCCGGCATTGGTTAACAACAATGTCTGCACGAATCCCCCATGCTGGATCCTGCATTAGTACCGGCTTTTAAAATAGCACAAAACTTTCTCAATGCAAGTTTGCTTTATCGTGCAAAGGCAAAAAAACGGATTTTTTGCCAATTAAAGTTTTTTTTCAGGAATTTCACTCTTCGTGACCAATACAAAAAGACTTGGGCGACACGCCGTATTTCTGCTTGAAGACCCGGCAGAAGTGGCTGACATCGCTGAATCCGGTACGCCATGCTGCGGATTTTATCTGGCTGTGTTCGGTGGAAAGTATGCGTGCTGCCATCCGCAGCCGCCAGTCCAGCAGAAATTTGCCCGGCGGCATGCCGCACTCGGCAGTGAATTTACGGGTAAAATGTGCCCGGCTGTAACCAAGTGCCGCCGCCAGTTCTGTTACATCGCAAGGCGTCTTTAAAAGATTCCTCCGCAAATAATCAGATGCGGCAGTCAGCAATGGTGAGGCATCTTGCGTGGAATTACTGTTCAGCTCCTGATAAAGCACCATCCACATATCGTATGCCATAGCAGAAGCGGTACAGAAATCCGGCAGCGGTTTTTCCTGATACTCGCGGATGATCTCCAGAGTCTTCCGGACAGTGGGCGATTGAGCGGAGTGTTGAAGGATCTTGCCGAATTTCTGCTGCATGGCATAAGTCAGTTCGATCAGAGCAAAACCGGAACCGGTAAGGTAAAGGAATTCCCAATGGCTGGAATTTTCCGGAAGATAGTATGTGTGTTTATCCGGCACCGTCACCAGAAACGCCATTCCCGGTTTCAGCAAAGTGGTTTTGCCGTCAATATCGATCGCTCCGCAGCCGGAAACGGTATATTGCCAGATCGCCAGCGGCGTGGAGTTGCTGTCAATGCGTTTTTCACCATCCCAGAAGTAGCGGGGGGTGTTTACAGAAGCGTGACCGCAGTTGAGGAATTTCACCGGCAGCGGGGAAGTATCTTCCAGATAAAGAAATTGGACACTTTCAAGCATTTAAACCTCGTTTATCACACAAATATTGCCTAACATCGCACAGAATTAACATAAAATAGCACAAACAGCACACAAAAACAACTTTTATCCCCTTTATTTTTTTCTTTTTTCGTATTATCTTTAAAGCGGAATGATAGTTTTTGCAAAAATACAAATTACCATAAGGAGTCTGTTTTTATGAACAAGAGCCGTTTTACTCTGATCGAACTGTTGGTAAAAAGATCACATCTTTGCTGTGATCATGCTGATGGCAACAAAGATGGGTATTCACCTGTCCATGGACAGGTGAAGCAGTACTGCTTCACCTTAATAGAACTCCTGGTGGTAATTGCCATTATCGCCATTCTTGCAGCAATGCTTCTGCCCGCATTGTCCGCCGCCCGGGAGCGTGCCCGCAGTGCTGCATGTACCTCAAACCTTAAACAGATTGCTCTTGCCAACTCGCTTTATATGGATGCTAACAACGGCTATGTTGTCCCCCGGCAGATGGAAGGTGCCGTCCGCTGGATCCAAGCATTGTATGTGCTTGCTGCCAACGATACTTCACGCTACGGTGTCAATGATGATATTGCAATTCAGAAACAGCGGTTCAAGGCATTTATCTGCCCCTCGGAAAGCAATGTGTGGTTTGACCGTCCCGGTCAGACTGTGGTGCAGGGCTATGCTTTCAACTACGGTATCAATACTGCCATCAGCGGCGATACTTATAACGGCAATGTTGCCAATCGCTGGGCAATGAATATATCGGCATTGCCCGACCCGGGCAAAACCTGTTTTACCTGGGACTTGCCAGTACTGAAAGTTGCTGACTGGGGAACCAGCGGATATAACAATTTCAAGGCTGCCAACAAAGACAATACGACCCAATATTATCTGGACTTCCGGCATGGAGTATGCAACTTCAACTTTATTGACGGGCATGTGGAGAGCTTTTCGCCTAATGGCGATCCCAATGTAGCCTACCGTAATCCGTCAGAAGAGCATCCGGCCAATCCGGTCTGGAAGTCAACCAAACTTAACTGGCTTTATTAAAAACAATTTATTCAACATAAGGAAAGGTTATTATTATGAAGACACTTAAATTTTTCGGAGCATTGGCTGCCGGACTTGTAACTTTAACTGCTGCGGCTTCTGATGGCTTGCTTTTTTACGCCAACTTCAACGATACACTTAAGGCGGTCAAAGCCACCGGCGGTGATACCATGACTGCCTTTGGCGGAGCCGCTCCTGCCGACCGTTTTACCGAAGGCAGAGAAGGCAAAGGCTTGCTTATCGGCCTTAAAGACGGCAAGGATAAGTTTTACGCCACGATACCTGCTGCAAAAAATATCGATGCCGCTCAAGGCAGCATCAGCTTTTGGGTAAAGCCGCTGGATTGGACCGGTAAAGGCAAGGATTTCAACATGTTCGTAACCGGCAATCAGGCTGGCGGCAACAACTTCTATATTTACAAATACAGCGGTCAGAACATGGGTTTCTGCTCCATAAACAACAAAAAATCCCAGCTGAAAGTCTTCAATCCCTGGAAGTGGAAAGCCGGTGAATGGCACCACATGGTCTATGTTTGGGACAAAGATACCGAAAAACTCTATGTGGACGGCAACGAAGAAGTTACCTTCAAACGCAATCTTTCCGCCAATTTGGTAACCCTCCTGCAAGTGGGCACCCGGGGCTGGCAGGTGGAAAAAGGCATGACGGTCATTGACGAACTCAAGATCTACAACCGGCCGCTTACCGAAGAAGAGATCAACAAAGAGTTTGCCCGCTTCTGACCAGTAAAAATCCCTGAAAATATATACTTTTATCAGGCTGCCGGAAGATTTTTTCCGGTGGTTCGGGGGCGTAAAGCGTTTTTCAAGAAAGGCAGAGTATTATGAAAGCAGCTTTTATCGGTGGAGGCTCCTTGCGGCTGCTGCCGATTTTCCGGGCAATATTTTCCGAATCGCCGGAAGTTTTCCGCAATGGCGAGATCCGGCTCATCGACCGGGTCGTGGAGCGTGCCCAAGCGGTGAAAGATCTTTTGCTCGCTTCTCCGGAATATCCGGCGGTGGCTTGCCGGGTAGTGGTTTCCGACGATATTGATGAAGGTCTGAAAGATGTTGATGTACTTTATCTGACCATGGCGGCGGTAAGGGAACCCAGCGATACTCAAGCGAACATGCTTGCTTACGAATATGGTTATATATCTTCAGATCAATTAAGTATCAATGGAGCGTTCCTTTCGCTGCGGCTGGGCAGTTTTATTCTTTCGCTTGCCCGCAAGCTGGAAAAACTCAGTCCCAAAGCTTTGATGCTCATTTTCCCCAATCCGGTGGCAGTTTACAGTGCTATGGTCAACAAATATACCTCAATAAAAGCATTGGGTATCTGCGGCGGATTCAACAATCACCGCTGGGATCTTACCCGGATATGCTTTGGAAAAAATGAATTTGATACCAACTGGAATGTGGTGGCTTGCGGGGTGAATCATCTTTCGTACATCATCCGGGGCGATTACAAGGGCGAAGACCTCTACTCCTCGCTGCTGCCGCGGACCCTTACAGAGAACTGGCAATGTATTTCAATGCCCTGGGAAGGGATGCCCAAAGTGCTGGTGGAAGGGGCACTGAAAGACCTTTACAACACCTACAGAAAATACAATACACTGATTTTTTCCACTGAATTTGACGGGTTGTCCCATGTTTCCAAAGCCAATTACCGGAAATTCCAGGCGTGGCAGCTGGAAAAGCTTGCCCCCTTTGACCCCGAAAAAACCCGGCAGCGGCATCAGGAAAGTATTGAACAAAGATTCAAAACTTTTATCGAAGCAAGCAAACACCCGGAAACTGTTGAATGGAGCAACCGGATAGATGACCGCAGCAGCTTGTTTGCCATTGATCCAACGGATATATCAATAAGTATATTCAAAGCTCTTGCGGGGGTGGAAAAAATGCGGATCACCGCCAGTATGCCCAACTGCAACGGCACCATCAGCAATCTCTTTGAAGGTGCGGCAGCTGAATTTACTATGGATATATATAAAGATACCATCACTCCGGTACCCGATCAATATATACCATCGCCGTTTCTGGGGCTGACCGCCTCGCTGGCAGAGTTCCAGACTTTGCTGGCAGACTCTGTTGCACAGAACGATCCGAAACTTTTTGCCGCTGCGTTGGATGCCTACCCCATCAACCGTTTTGAGCCGAACCGCAAAGAGTTTATACAGAAAATGTTTGATATCTATACAGATATTGACCCCGATATGCGTAAAGCAATAAATTATATTTGGTGATATATCAATAATTTATAAATATAAAACAAAGGTAAAATCATGAAATTTTTCAACTGTAAGAGCGTAATTTTTGCGTTCGCCGGTCTGCTGGCATTTCCGGCAGTTGCCGACTTGCACATGGAGTCCAGCGACAAAGAGAATGCCGGGTTGAGCTTTCACGCCAACTTCGACTATTCCATGCGTGCCCAGCGGGCAAGCGGAAATGCCAAATTCAAAGTCTTCGGGCCCGGCAAAAGCCGTTTTGCCCCCGGTTGTATGAATCAGGGGCTGCGGATCGGGGTCGATCAAGCTAAAAAACAGTTCTACGCCGATATTGAGGCTGCTAAAAATATTGATACAGCCCAAGGCACCATCAGTTTCTGGGTCAAGCCCGAAAACTGGGATGGCAACAGCCACGGTTTTGCCATGTTTGTCAGCGGCACCCATCAGGACGGCAGCACCTTTTACATTTACAAATACGATGCCAAACGCATGGGTCTTTGTACCGTAGTCAATAAAAAATCCACCTCCAAGTGGTACAATCCTCAATCGTGGAAAGCCGGTGAATGGCACCATATAGCTGTGGTCTGGGGCAAGGATTATCAGCGGACTTTTGTGGATGGCAAAGCGGCAGTCACCCAACAGCGTTCACTCTCCACAGCCCCCATAAACAGCTTGAAGCTGGGCACCCGGGGCTGGGGCGGCGATAAGGGTACATCTATTATTGACGAGCTGAAGATCTTCAACCGCCCGCTGAACGCTGACGAGATAGCTAAAGAGTTCTCCCGCTTCGGTAAAGCTCTGGAAAAGAAAAATGTCATGAAGATCACCGCTGGAAAAACTCCGGTCAAAGTCGATGGTGTCATCGGCAAAGATGAGTACGGTTTTGCCGCAACGGGTATGCTGAATATACCCGATAATCCTGCTGTGGAGCAGACTTTTTACTACATAAGTCATTGCGATAAATATATTTATATAGCTACCCAAGCCAAACTCTACGGCGACGGCAAAGCCAAGTGTTTTGAGCGTGACGGCAAACTTTATCTGGAAGATTCCATAGAGATCTGGCTTGCCAACGAAAAACAAGTCAAGCATCAGCTGGTCTTCAACACCGCCGGTACTCTCCACGACAGTCAGGCTTCCACCAAAGCATTGAGCAGCTGGAATTTGAAAGACTACAAAGTCAAAAGCGTAGTAAAAAATGGCATCTGGACTCTGGAAACAGCCATCCCCAAAGCTGAATTGGGCGGCAAAGACAAGTGGCTCTTCAATCTCTCCCGCACCTGTTATGTGGATCCGGCAAAGCCATTTTTCACCAATCTGGTACCCTGCCGGAAAAATATCGGCTACTCGGATATGACCAACTATGCGGAGCTTACGCTCAAAGAAAAAGCTCCGGTTTTCCGCATGAAGAATCTGGGCAAACTGCATTTGGGCGAACTGGATCTGGTTGTGGAAACTCCGCTGACGGTCAAGGTCGCCAACGAATCAGCCACCGCCGCCAATTTTGCCGACAATGTGCCGCCGCAAAACGGTACAGTTGCCATCAAACAGAAGCTGCCCATGACCGGCAAACTCTTTATTTCCAGCGATGTTTTCCAGAACAGCTGGAACCGTTCCCAGCTTGCCCCGGTTTCCATACAGTATATTTATATGGATAAAGCCCGGAAAAATCTCCTGATCGCCACCAAAAATGAGGGCGGCGAAAATGGCGGCACTTTGCGTTTGAGCATGAAAAACCGCCAAACCGGCAAAGTCTGCACCAAAGATGTAAAAGTCAAAGGCGAAAACTTTTTCTGGACCGAAAGTTTTGATATGACGCCCCTGCCCCCCGGCAGATATGAGTTTGAGGGCAGCTATATCGACCCCAGCGGCAAAAAGAATCCGCCGTTCCCGCAAACTGTGATCAAGCCCGAACCCGGCCCGGCACTCTGGGCAAACAACAAGATCGGCATCACTCCCGGCGAAGTACCGCCCCCGTGGGTGCCGCTGGAAGTAAAGGGCAATTCCGTCAAGAGCATGGTGCAGTATTACAAGTGGGAAAACTCGCTCTTCCCGGCTTCCATGATCGTAAACGGCAAAGAACTCCTTGCCCGCAGTGCAGTTTTAACTGTCAACGGCAAAGCGGTGGAAAATGCAAAAATCAAATGTGTAAAAAAAGCTGCCGACAAGGTGGTATTTGAAGCCGCCGGTTCGGTGGAAAATCTTAATATCAAATGCCTTATCTCTGTAGAGTTTGACGGCATGATGTGGGTAAAGTTGTCTGTTGCCGGTAAAAATGTGCCGGTCAAAAGCATGACTTTGGATATCCCCCTCAAGCCCCAATACGGCGAACAGGTCCATTCCAACGAAATAGATAAACATGTCGGCTCGCCCCGTTTCGGCTACACCGGATTGGTACGCAACAACTTCTGGAGCAAAAATCTGCTTGACCGCCCCGCTTTCTGGGTGGGCAACGACGATGGCGGTATTTGCTGGTTTGCCGAAAATCTGGTAAACTGGTCAGTGCGGAACATCAATTATTCCGCCCAGCTCAAAGTCAATAAGCTCGAAGCGTTGATCCAGCTCAACATCATCGACCACCCGGTAAAGATCAACGGCGAACGCCAGATCCAGTTCGGTATGCAGATGACTCCGGTGAAAACCCACGATGCGGCCCCCCGCACCAAACGCCTGACCCACGACTGGGCGTGGAGCGGCGTAACGAAATATTATAATATGTTCGACACCGATCCGGAATTTTTCAACGAACAGAGCTTTGCCTTTTACCAGAAGCGGGCGGCGACCATCACCGACAGCGACAACCGCTATTTCCTCTATCTGGGCAGCAACGGTGCCGGACCTTTCAACCCCTACTGGGCATGGTACGGGCCGGAATGGACTTCCCGCAAGATCGGCGATTATATCATTGAATACGAACTGCGTAATATAGCCGACCGCAACAGCCGGGTATGGACTTACGCCTGTTTGAACAGCCGTGACTTCTGCGACTACATGGTCTGGTCGCTGAAAAATGTGATCACAGCCAAAAATATCCGCAACCTTTACTACGATCTGGTGGGCCCCCGCATGTGTGCCAACACCGAACACGGCTGCGGCTGGAAAGATGAAAACGGAACCACCCACCCCACTTACAATGTGCTGGGTGCAAGAGATTTCCACAAGCGTATGTATATATTTATGAAAAAGCACGCTCCCGAAAGCTACCACTTCTACCATGTTACCGGCAACCCGGCAATGCCCGCCGTGAACAGCTTCTGCACTGCGGTTGTGGAAGGCGAATCGTGGTACAATAATCAGGTGCCGGAAAAAGAATCCTACTTCGGCATCGTGGAGCCCAGAGAGTTCCGGGTGGCATACTCCGGGCAGAAGTGGGGTTATCACACCATCTTCATACCCCAGCTTGCCCGCTCGGCATACTTCCTCAAGCCCCACCGTCAGCGGCTGTGGAACTCGGCAAATCCCCCCGTGGAGATGCGGCGTGCCATTTACCACATCATCGGCTACTTGTATGTGCATGATGTAATGCCCTGGGAGGGCGGCGGCGGCTTTACAACACTCTTTGCCGCCAGCTGGAAGAAACAGAATGAATTCTTCGCCCCGTGGGATAAAAGTGTAAAGTTCATACCCTACTGGCAGCAAACCGGCAATCCCTATACGGTAAAAGTCAGCGATCCGGCACGGGTTCTGGCATCGGCATACACCAAAGGCGGCAAAGCAATGCTGGTGGTCATGAACGACACCAATAAAGAGCAAACTGTGGAGATAAAATATCCGGGCAAGAAACTCGTGGATGTATTCAAAGGCGATAAACCTGTGGAAGTCAACGGTTCTTATAAAACAACGATAAGACCGCAGGTGTTCAACTTGTTCTACTTTACTGACAAGTAAAAAGGCTGTTTCAAAACTGTTCAAAAGGCAGCCCTGCTGACTTGAAGGGTGCTCCGGGCAACAAAACGCTCCCGGAGCACCTTTTATATACATAAAAAAACTGGAAAAAGTATTTTTCGAGCTTGCAAAATAGCATTGTTGGGTGTATAGTGCCCAACAACCGCTTTTTTTTGACAGGGTTATTGTACCCTCATTTTAAATGAACTGTAACAAAACAACTAACAATAAATATAAAACAATCAAACAAAAAGAACGGAGGAAGTCAAAAAATGACAGATCATGGGATGAACTGGGTGGACTGGCTTTTTATCGGGATTCCGATCCTGATAGTGGTCTTTGCTGCTCTGAAGTCGCAAAAGTATGTAAAGGGTGTGGCAGACTTTATTTCTGCCGGCCGTGTTGCCGGCCGTTATGTAATTTCTGTGGCATCCGGGGAAGCCGCCCAGGGGCTTATCAGCGTGGTGGCGGTTATGGAAATGTACTACAAGTGCGGGTTTGCCGTTTCCTTCTGGCACTCGCTTTTGCTGCCAATCAGCATGGTTCTGGGTTTGGTGGGGTTCTGTACCTACCGTTTCCGGGAAACCAAAGCCCTTACCATGGGGCAGTTCTTTGAGATCCGTTACAGCAAAAGTTTGCGTGTGGTGGCGGCGATCATCCAGAGCTTGTCCGGGATCGTCAACTACGCCATTTTCCCGGCGGTGAGTGCCCGTTTCATTATATACTTCCTTGACTTGCCGGTATATGTACATGTTTTCGGCTTGCCTATTTCGACTTTTGCTTTGTGTATGATCGGGTTCCTCGGTCTGGCACTGTTGATTGCCTGTCTGGGCGGTCAGGTTACTATTATGGTTACTGACTGCGTGCAGGGCTTGCTCTCTTACCCGATGTATGTGGTGATCGTTGCCTACATTTTATACAAATTCTCCTGGAGCAACGAAATGCTGCCGGCTTTGATGGCCCGGGCTCCCGGCGAAAGCTTCCTCAATCCTTACGACTGCCACAACTTGCGTGACTTCAACGTATTCTACTCGGTTTGCGGTATCTTGGGTGTATTTTTGAACCGTATGAGCTGGGGCGGTTGTATGGGCTACAACGGTGCTGCAAAATCCCCCCACGAAGCCAAGATGGGTGCCTTGCTGGGCACCTGGCGAAGCGGTTTGGGGATCATGGTCTGGATTTTGCTGGCAGTGGCTGTGTTCACCTTCCTCAACCACAAAGATTTTGCCAAAGAATCCTTGCAGATCCGTCATCAGCTGGCGGTCAAAACCATTGACGACGTTGCTGCCGGTGAACAGTTCAAAGCTGCCCGTGCCCAGCTGAAAGAAACCTATAAGAATATCCAGCCCCGCACCCAGTTCAGTGCCTCTTACAAAGACCACGCCGCCTGGGAAGCGGAAAATGCCGACCCCTTCAAGGTGGAAACCCGCAAAGTCTTGAGCCAGACCGAACCGGGCAAGAAAGTCGCCCAGACCTTCGATACCATCTACGGTCAGATGCTGGTGCCGCTGGCGATCCGCGAAATGCTGCCGCCTTACGGTATAACGGGTATCTTCTGTGCGTTGATGATCTTTTTGATGATCTCGACCGACACTACTTACATGCACAGCTGGGGTTCCATCATCGTTCAGGACTTTGTGGTGCCGCTGCGTAAGAAAGCGTTCACCCCCAAAGGTCAGATCAATGCTCTGCGCTGGTCCATTGCCGGGGTATGTATCTTTGCCTTCCTCTTCAGCTTGCTCTTTGCCCAGATCGACTATATATTGATGTTCTTTGCCATTACCGGGGCCATCTGGAGCGGTGCCGGGGTGGTCATTACCATGGGCTTGTACTGGAAACGGGGTACCACTGCCGGTGCCTTTACAGCTCTGCTGCTGGCTGCTTTCTGGGCGTTGAGCGGTATCACCGCCCAGCAGACCTGGGCACAGTACATCTACCCTTGGCTGGAAAGAAACGATCTGGTGCAGGCTGTGGGCGACGCTTTGTGGAACATCTCTTCGCCGCTGCATCCGTGGGTCGAGTGGAAGATGAACCCCAACAAGTTCCCCATCAACTCTGTGGAAATCGGTTTCATGGGTCAGATCCTTGCTTTGGTCAGCTACATGGTCGTATCGCTGCTGACCTGCCGCAAGCCCTTTAACATGGATAAGATGCTCCACCGCGGTATCTATGCCGATGCCAATGCGGTCAAGGTCGAAAAGAAACCCTTCAAGTTCAGTACCTTTGTGAACAAGAATCTGCTGGGTATCGACGAACAGTACACCAAGGGCGATAAAGCTCTGGCATGGAGTGTGTTCTGTTACAGCTTCATCTACACCTTCATCATCCTCTTTGTGATGGTGGTGGTCTGGAATCTGTTCGTTGACTGGAGCGATGAGGCATGGGGCGTTTACTTCTTCGTCAAGCAGTTTGTGGTGGTGGGTATTATCGGTGTGGTATCGACCTTCTGGTTCGGTATCGGCGGTACTATTGACCTCTTCCGCTTGTTCCGCGACTTGGACGCCAAGGAAAGCAATGACCTTGACGACGGTCGTGTGGTCAACAATATGTCGGTTGCCGATATGCAGCACATGCAGGAAATCGACAAGGAAAAAGAAGCTGAAACTGAAAAGAAATAAGCTGATTTCCGATTAAAAAACTCAAGGCTGCTGCCGGTCAAAGCGATCGGCAGCAGCCTTTTTATTTGCCCATATTGCCGCAGTACAAATAGTGTATTACGGGGATGGCAAATCCCGCATATATTTACAAATTTATCAAGCCGCCGGACGGCATGGGCAATAAAAAAACATTCCCCTTTTCAGTATGCAAAAAGAGGAATGTCTGTATACTCAAAGCAATTATTTGATCACAGATTGCAGAAAAGCTGCAATGCCAGCTTGCAGCCGTCGTACAAACTTGCCACTTCCAGTTTTTCTTCCCGGGTGTGGCAGCCGGAACCCCGGCATACGCCAAAGCAGATCGCCGGAATACCCATGGAAAGGGGTATGTTGCAGTCTGTGGAGCTGCTGCCGGGCACACCTTCCATATCCAGAGCATCTTTAAGAGCGTTCAGATAGCGGTTCTGCAAAGTTTTCAGGCGTGCTTCGTCAATATCCACGCCGCAGGGGCGTTCGCCAAGGAGTTCAACTTCCACAGTTACGCCCATGGAGCGGTACATTTCGATAGTGTTGTTGAACATAACACGCATTTTTTCCAGACACTCACGGTTGTCGGAGCGGTATTCGTAGAGCATTTCCGCATTCTGGGCAATGGTGTTGACCGAAGTACCGCCGGAAATGCCGCCCACATTGTAGGTGGTGCGGCTGTTGCCCACCTGCGGCACTTTGACCGTGTAAAGCGAACAGATCATGCTGGAAAGTACATGTATTGCGTTGCGGTTGCCGAAGGCTCCGAAGCTGTGGCCGCCCTCGGTTCTGACCGTAACTTTGTAGCGGTGGGAACCAACTGCCTGCACAACATAGCGATTCATGCAAGAAGAGTCAAAGGAGATGAATTCTTTGACCCGTTTGCCGTAATCTTTCATGATCTGGCGGGTTCCTTTCAAATTGCCCAGACCTTCTTCGCAGGAGTTGGCAATAAAAAGCACGCACTTGTCCCCGGGGTCGCAGTTATTGAGGTAATAGCGGGAACACGCCATAAGAACCGACAGATTTGCCGTATCGTCCACCACGCCGGGGGAGTGCATATAGCCATCTTTTTCCACAAACGGCATGGGTTCGGTATCCGGAAAAACCGTATCGGTGTGTGCCATAACAATAGTTATATCGTTGGAGCCATTGTCGTTGATGGGGGCAATAACATTGAGTGCCTCATCGACTTTAACATTCTTGAACCCGTTTTCCACAAACCACTTGCGGCAGTATTCCGCACGCAGTTCTTCGTGGTGCGACGGTGCGGGCAATTTGCACATATCCCGGATGATCTGTGCGGCATCCGCCTGATAGATTTCAGCAAGATCCAGCAATTTTTTATCCATAGCCATAACTCAAAAATCCTTTTTGCTTACAGCTCCACCGAACCGATGCCGTTGCTGTCGATATTGATTTTTACGCCGAATTCGGCACTCATTTCGGCAAAGTGTTCCATGATCTTCATATTGCACTCTTTGCGGGGCCAGCCGGCACGGCTGCGGGGCAGATGGAACTGTTCTTCAATGGGCATAAAGATAAGTTTGGTCAGGCCGTTTTCATCGGCTTCCCAGTAGGGGATCACCGATTTATACATGATTGGATCGTAGCACAATCCCCGCTTGCCGTTGGCGGAGCGGTCGTTGAACATGACATCCAGCCGGTCGTTGCCATCCAGCCCCTGCTTGGCAAACATGCCGTCGGGAGCCCGCAAGATGGTTTCCAGCTGAATGATAAAGTCGCCCAGACAGAAGAATATGGGTTTGTTTTTGTATATTTCCATACCCCGCAGCAGGTGGGGGCCGGTACCGATGACCGCATCGGCACCCGCATCGATACAGGCTCTGGAGAACTCTTTGGAAACCTGATCCACCGTTTCCTTGGATTTGCCCACCAGCTCGTGATTGTGCATGGAAACGACCACATAGTCTGCCATAAACCGTGCTTCGGCAATGGCATCGGTAATGCGTTTCATATCTGCCGGGTGGACTTTGGAGATGATCTCGGCTTTGTCGGCGGCTTCAAACATCAGAGCTTTGCCGAAGGGCTGCTCGCCCTCTTTGAGCTGGGGCAGATACCCTTCAGCCCGGATGATCTCCATGGAGTCGTTGATCCCCAGAGCGTCGGCAATGCGTTTGAGGTGGACAAATTCCTCTTTGGGCAGATGATACTTTTTCGTTACCCGCATACCGTTCACCCCGGGGCGGCCCATGACGCTGCCGGTCTGCATACCCGCCATACATTCGGGATTGAAAGTCATGGTGCAGCCGATCAAAGCATAGCGGCCGCTGACGGTGTCGATGTAAACCGGGCGGGAAGCATCGGAGAGATTTCTGCCGGTACCGGCAAAGGGCATTTCCTTTGCTTCAAGGTACTCAATGGTGCGAACCAAACCGCCGTGACCGTAGTCCAGAACATGGTTGTTAGCCGTACAAAGCACATTCATACCGAATTTGCGAAGATCGTCGATCACTCCGGGCGGACTGCAAAGCCAGCTGCCGCCGGAGTTGGCTCCGCCGTAGCACTCAAAATTATGCACCGTGGTTTCCAGATTGCCGTAACGGAAATCGCCTTGCAGAATAAAATCTCTTACTTCGCTGAATCCGGCATATTCGCCTTCAGCGGGCAGACGGCGGCTGATCATGGAGTCGCCGGTGGCAGTACATTTGAATTTTACAGACATAATATAACTCCTGTGATTGCTCAATTCATACCAATAACTTTTTCGTCGCCCCGCCCGGCATCGAGCATGGCTTCTTTAAGGATCTTCATAAAGCGTTTGCCGTATTCCACATAGCTGCTGTAACAGACTTCTTCGCTGCTCTTGCCCGGTTCGGTGGCGTGGAAGACTGCCGCAACATGGGGTTCCATGGAAAAGCCGCCGTTGTAGCCGGTTTTGCAGAGATCACGGACAATGGCACGCACATCACCGGCACCGTCGCCGGGGTAGGTGTAGTCAGCTTCGGGGCGAACTCCGTCTTCCCGGGGCATGGCAAGACCGTCTTTGATATGCACATAAGCTATATGTTCCCGGACATTCTTGTAAAACTCCCACGCCGACTGCAGCGGGTAAGGAGCCGTACCGATGCGGCGGTAGTTGAAAGTGGGGTTGCCGGTATCGAAAATAAGTTTGAAGTTTTCGTGGTCAACATTTTCCACCAGTTTAAGGGTGTGCATAAAAGATAATCCGCCGTAGTTCATGCAGTTTTCATGACCGTAAACGATGCCGTGATCAGCACACATTTCCACCAGAGTCCGCACCTTTTTGAAGATGATTTTTTCCAGCTCCGGCGAATCGGGTTCTTCGTCGGTGGGGGTCAGGAAGCTCATGCCACGCACCATCTTGATACCCAGTTTTTCCATGCGGGGAAAAGCGTTCTGCAATTCAGTGATGCTTGCCTGAAAATCCTCTTCCTTGCGGGGGTGTTTCTGCCAGTTTGCCACGCCGCTGCCGAAACAGTTTATGGCAATAGCGTTTTCTTTGAGCATAGCCTCAATGGCTTCAAACTCTTCGTCAGAAAGCGTTGAAAGGTTTTTCGCCCCGATAGCACGGCTTTCGATAAAACTCCAGCCCAATTCTTTAGTAGCTTTGATCTGCAAAGCAAAATCTTTGGAAGCCTCATCAGCAAATCCAGTCAAAAACATGATGTTTACTCCTTGTGTTGATAAAATTTATAAAGACAGTTTGCTTTTAAAATAATATAAGTAAAATATATTGCAAGTCCGGCAGAGCTGTTTTCCTGCATAAAAACAGTTGAAAAAGTGTTAAATAGTTGAAAAACCCTCTATGCAGTGCTAATTTATATATAATGATCTTTTAATCAACAGTAAAGAGGTTTATTTATGGAAGAAGTCAAAAAGATTCGTTCTTTCAACGGCAAACAGATGCTTATCTGGCTGGCGGCACTTATTCTGGGCGGCGTGCTGGGTATGCTGGGCAATGGAGTCATCAACGAATTTTTCAACTTTATTGCTTCGGCTTACACCCGGTTGTTCAAGTTTGTGGCAGTGCCCACCATTGCCTTGGCAGTGACCACCACCCTTGCCATGCTGGGGGCAAAACGGGATACCGGCAAGATTTTTCTGCACACTATTATCTACACCTTGCTCACTACGATTGTAGCGGCGATCGTTGGTGCGGCACTCTATCTCTGGATAGCTCCCGGCAACCTGCCGGTGGATGTTATCAAAGCCGGTCAAAGTGCCGCCGCCGGGCAGAAACTTGCCCCCATGGGGGTATACAGCCACATATTGGCGGTGATCCCCGATAATGTGGTAACACCCTTTTTCTCCGGCAATGTTTTAAGTATATTGCTGGTTGCCGCCGCTGTGGGTCTGGCTCTTGCCGCCGGACGCAATTCAGAAAATGTGCAAGTTTTGGTCAAGGCGGTCAACGGCTTGCAGGAAGTATTTTTCATCATCATCAAGGCTCTCATCTGGGCACTGCCGCTGGGGATCGTGGCATTTGCCGGACAGCTTACAGCTCAAATGTCTGCCGAACAGAGCGTGGGCGAACTGGGTAAATATGTGGCAGTGGTGCTGGGCGGCAATGTTTTGCAATTCTTTGTGGTGCTGCCTTTGTTCCTGCTGATCCGAAAAATCAATCCTTTGAAGGTCTTCAAGGGTATGCTCCCGGCAGTACTGATGGCTCTTTTCACCAAAAGTTCTGCCGCAACCTTGCCGGTAACGGTGGCTTCGGCAGAAAACAACCTTAACGCCAAGCCCGAAGTGGCACGCTTTATCCTGCCCTTGTGCTGTACGATCAATATGAACGGCTGTGCGGCATTCATTATGGTAACCAGTTTGTTTGTTATGCAAAATGGCGGGGTGGCACTCACTTTCAGTACCATTGCTGTTTGGGTGTTGATCGCAGTGATCTCTGCCGTGGGCAACGCCGGGGTGCCCATGGGCTGTTATTTCCTCACTTTGTCGCTCATGTCCGGAATCAACATGCCCATCGGGGTTCTGGGCGTGATCCTGCCGGTTTATGCGGTGATCGACATGATCGAAACTGCTGTAAATGTCTGGAGCGACTCCTGCGTTTGTGCCATGGTCGATAAAACTATGAAGCAAGAGTGATCTCTCTCCGGCGGAAAATCATATCATGGCAAATCTGACGGTCAAAATCTTTCCGCTCTGTGCAGTGCTGATCTCGGTATTTGCCTATTTTTTTCCCGGCGTGCTGGGGCGGTTCGACTATACTATCGTGCCGCTGCTGGCGATCATCATGCTGGGAATGGGTTCCACATTGTCGGTCAATGATTTTCTGCCGGCAGTCAAACGCCCCAAAGCGGTACTTATCGGCATGGCATTGCAATTTACCGTCATGCCGCTGGGAGCTTTTGTTATCGGTAAATTGCTGGATTTGCCCGACGCCATGTTTATCGGACTGGTGATGACCGGAGCGGTGGCTGGCGGAACAGCCTCCAATGTAATAACTTACCTTGCCGGAGGCGATGTGGCACTTTCTATAACCATGACCGCCTGTTCCACAGTAGCGGGCATCATGCTTACGCCCCTGATCAGCACCCTTTATTTGCAGCAAACGGTAGCTGTTCCGGCGTGGGCAATGCTCAAAAGCATTCTTTTAGTGGTGGCTCTGCCAGTAAGTCTGGGGTTGATAATCAACCGCATCATGCAGAAAAAACGGCAGATCCTGGAAAAAGTCTGCCCGGTGGTTTCCGCCGCAGGCATAGTGCTGGTGATCGGCGTGATCATGTCATTGAACAGCAATAACCTGAAAAACTGCGGAATGATGGTCTTTCTGGCGGTTATACTGCACAATATATTCGGCATTGCAGCAGGATATTTTATCGCCAGACAATTAAAGTGCGATCAACGCACCGCCATAACCATAGCCATCGAAGTAGGTATGCAGAACTCCGGTCTGGCAGCCGCCCTCTCCAAACAATTTTTCGGCATAGCCGCCGCTTTGCCCGGAGCCGTATTCAGCGTATGGCACAACATATCAGGCTCAATCTTCGCAGCCATAAGCAAACGCTTGATAAAATAGTTTTTGTAATAAGGTATGGACTTGGGGAGGGGAAAAAGACCTTTTGCTTGATCGGTTCTTTCCCTTTTCCCCAACTTGTCACGGCGTAGCCCGCAGGGCGAAGACGTAACCCCACCCCTTTTTTCCAAACCTTTTCCCGGCATTTATCTATTTGCTCTGCAAATAGATAAATGCCATTCAAGTTTTAAAAAAGTTCCAATACAAAAGTTGATCATATAACTTTTTATTGACCTACCAGTATTGGGAACAGAGCCTAAATTTTATATACATGATAATTTTTATTACCTGTCGGGCAAGATATTTTTTGCCTTTTCCAAATGCCTGACCAGTAGAATATCCAGGTTATAATGCAGCCCAGTCCGAAGCCGAAGAGCGGGTTCCACCAGATTATGGTGTGCCCGAAGTATTCGCTATCTTTGAAAGTGTATACTGCTATCACCCGCAAAGTCAATGCACACAATGCCGTTACCGTGGGCAGCAAGCTGTGTTTGGTGCCTTGAAAGACCCCGAACAATGGCACATAAAGCGACAGGATCACCACCACCAATGCTATGGCTTTCAGGTAACTTGTGCAATAGCTTGCCGCTGTATCGCTCAAGGCAAAAAATCCCGGCAGTGTATCGGCAAAACACCACACCGGTACTGACAGTATCAAAGTGAAAATTGCCGAAATCAGCACCCCCTGATATGCCCCGGCTTTGACTCTGTCCATGCGTTTGGCTCCCACATTCTGCCCGGTAAAGGTCGCCAGCGTGGTCTGCAAGGCGTTGCAGGGCAAATGCAGATACATTTCTATCCGCTGCCCCACGGCGAAAGTGGCAGTCATAACCTGTCCGAAACCGTTCACCGCCCGCTGGATAAAGGTCAAGCCCAGTGCCACAAAAAACAGCTGCAAAGCTATGGGCAACCCAATGCGGAAAGTATCTTTTGCCACTGCATTATCCCACACCAGATCCCTGATTTTGTAGCGGAAAACGGTATATTTTTTGTGCATATAAACCCACGCCGCCGCCACCGACGCTGCTTGTGCAATATTGGTTGCCCACGCCGCCCCGGCAACTCCCCAGCCCAGCAGTGCCACAAACAACAGATCCAGCAATATATTCATTACCGAAGCTATCAAAAGAAAGTAGAGCGTTGCCGCACTGTCGCCCACCGACCGCAAGATCGCCGCCAGAGCATTGTATAAATATTGAAAGAGCAATCCAAGAGCGTAAATGCGGAAATAAGTCAGTGTTTCCGGCAGGATATTTTCCGGCACATCCACCATATATTGGTAAGCCATCCGGGAAAACGTTATGGCAATTATGGCAAAAAATATCCCAAAGCCGCCCAGAAAGAGGATCCCGGTGGCTCCATCTTTACGCACCTCATTTAATTTGCCAGCTCCGAAGTGCTGGGCAGAAATCACTCCGTTGCCCGCCGAAAAACCAATGGCAATGGCAAGCAGCAGAAAACACAAGGTGTTGGTAGTGCCCACCGCCGCCAAGGCTCTTTCGCCGGTAAAATTGCCCACAATAACAGTATCGGCAGTTTGGTATAACTGCTGGAGCAGGCTCCCGGCAAGCACGGGGATAGTGAATTTAAGTATATGCAGCCAGGGTTTCCCCCCGGTCATAGGTTTTCCGATCATGCCAGCAAGCCCAATTCTTTGAATTTACTGCACACTTGAGTTATGGTGTAGCGGGGATCGATCTTGACTTCGCACTGAACAGACTGCAAACGGGGAGCTTTTTTCAGCATTTCCATTACCAGCTGCCACGGAGTGTTGCCCTCGCCGGGGATGCTGTGGCTGTCGTCGGAGCCGTCGTTGTCGTGCAAATGGCAGTTGACCATCGCGGGCAGCATACTTTCCAATATGGTGCGGTTGTCCTGCCACGCCGGTTCCGGCACGCCCACCATCTGCCAGTATTTCCAGATAGTACCGTTGGGCATGTATCTGCCGTTATCCAGCTGATTGGCGTGGCCGGAGTCGTAGCACAATCCGAGATGCTTGCTCTTATACTCATTTTTCAGCAAGACCACCTTTTCCGGAGAAGCCGCCCGGGACAAGCTGTTTTCAATGGCAATAACCATATCGCACTTTTCGGCGTAAGGTACCAGCTCATCCAGACTTGCCCGCATAAGATCAAGGTGTTTTGCCAAAGGTATTTCCGGGAAAAAGCGGTCGCTTCCCGGATGGATGGTTATAGTTCTGACTCCGAAAGATGCCGCAATTTCCATAGCCAGCTTATGGCGTAAGAGCATCTGGCGGCGTAATGACTGCTCCGGCACATTCAAATCCAGCACTCCGCCGAAAGGCGAATGGCAGTCGTGCAAAGTTATATTGCATTCGGCAAGCAATTTTTCCAGAACTTTGGCAAGTTTATGATCCTGCATTATGGAGCTTATCCAACTGTGGGAAAGCACCGCATACTTGCCCCCGGCGGCGGCAAGTTCCTGCAATGCGTTGAAGAGTTCAGTACTTTCGTTGTCAAGAGTCTGGCTCAACCAGAATGTTACCGGTACATCAAGCATGATACGCTCCTGTTGTATCAATAATTTTTCAGAATTTTTTCCAACTTTACAAGCAGCGTTTCCGCTTCTTCCATGGTGTTGCTGCCGGCTATGGAAATGCGTAACCCGCTGTAAGAATCGCTTTTGCTGTAATTCAATGCCTGCAATACCAGGCTTGGTTCATCGCTCTCCGACTGGCAGGCACTGCCGGAAGAAAGCATAATGCCTTCGGCACTGAACATCCGCACCAGCACTCCCGCCTGATACCCCGGCAGGATAATGTGCAGTATATTAACGGCACTGTTGTCTGCCGGTACTGTCAAACGGCATTTTTTGCCGTTGGGCAGGATCATGCCGTCCAGTTTCTCCCGCAGAAAACGGTTGATCCGGCAAATCATGGAGTAATTTTCAACTTTCTGCACCGCATTGACTTGTGCTGCCAGCACCAACGCCGCCGCTTCCACGATATTACTTCTGCCGATGCGGTAAAGTTTGTGCCGCAAAGCCTGGAGCTTATCTTTCAGCAAAACAGCCGCTTTACCCATTGCCAGCAGTGCCGCACCGCTGTTGGAACCCATTTTTGCCCCCGAAACCAGCAGCAGATCCGGCAGCAGAGCTGTTGACGGATAGTCGTAAACCATATTGGATTGCACCATATCCAGCAATATCACTGCCCCGGGTGCCGCTGAACGGAGCTTCTGCATAAGTTCTGCAAGATCCTGCATTACGCCGATTTCGCTTTGCACATGAGTTACAACAATAAACTTTGCGTTGGCAAGTAATTCGGGCAACTCGCTTATTTTACCGAACTCATTCAAAGTTAAATGGCAAACCTTGCCAAAGGAGCGTTGAAGCATGGTGTTTACAGAAATATGCTCCAATGGCGAACTCCACGCAGCAGCGGCAATGTCGCCGTAAGCGTATTCAAGAATATTCAGTAATCCAGTGGTATCACCGGCAAAAAAACAGCTTTTCCGCTCAACTCTGACTTGGGGCAAAACAGCATCAAAAAGCCGGTCGCCCAAAACTTCCAGCTCTTTATTGAGTGTATGACCAAGCTGATGTGCCGCCTCCGGATTACCGGCATAGCGTTTCAGCAGCAAGGAATAACTGCTGCTTACTTCCGGCAGCACCAAAGCTGCGGCGGCGTGATCAAAATAGATCATCAGGCTTTCACCCAGTCAAAGTAAATGGCAAGGCACCAGACGGCAGAAAGGATCAGCCAGAGCAGCACTCCGTGGATCAGTGGGCGGATGCCCAGCTCTTTAAGTTTTTCCCGCGAAAGGTTCGCTCCGATTATAAACAAAGTAAAGACCATTAAGTATTTGCTGATTTCTTTGAAAAATCCGCCGGCTGCGGCAGTACCGGGTATGTAAGTAACGATGGCAGCCGCAATGAGAAATCCGGGGATGAACCAGGGCACTTTGAGCTTGAAAGTCCGTTTTTCGCCCTCCGCTTTTTCCGCAACAAAAGTGGCAATGAAAAGCGTTACCGGCACTATCCACAACGCCCGGGCAAGTTTGACCGTAGTACCCACTTCCAACGCCTGTTCGCCATACTGGAACGCCGCCCCGACCACGCTGGATGTATCGTGTATGGCAAGAGCCGCAAAGTAGCCGAATTCCGTCTGGCTGAAGCCCAGCATCTTACCGATCCATGGAAAAATCAGCAAAGCTGCTGCGTTGAGGGTAAAGACTGTTGCCGAAGCTAAAGCTATATCGCCTGCTTTGGCTTTCAGTGCCGGAGCGGCAGCCGCAATGGCACTGCCGCCGCAGATACTGGTGCCTACACTGACCAGCCACGAACAGTTTCTGTCGATCTTGAGCCGCTTGCCGAGAAATGTCCCCAAGCCCAGACCGAGAGCTATGCCAATGAAGGTATAAACAAACCCTTGAGCCCCGGCGGCAAGCACTTTCCCGAGATCCATGCCCGCCCCCATGCCGACAATGGCAGCCCCCAGCAGCGTCGAGGAGAGTTTGCCGGTAAGTTTGGCAAAAGGGTTCCCCCAGCTTACAGCAAAGATTATCCCCGCAATCACTGCTACACCCGGAGCATAGTTCCGGACAGCCGGAACCAGCCACGGCACAATGAAAAATGCCAGAGCAATTATTGTAAAAACTGTTTTACGGAGATTTTCTTTAACCATTGTTCACCTCAAAAAATCAACCCATGCGGGGATAGCTGCCCAGGATCTTGAAGAAAGCGGAAGCCTTTTCCAAGTCGGCACATGCTTCAGCAACTTTTGGGTCGTCCCGATGGCCCAGCAAGTCCACAAAGAAGCAGTACTCCCAGCCGGCCTGCTGCTGCCACGGACGGCTTTCGATCATGGTCAGCTGCAAACCTGCCCGACGGAAGGGATCCAACGCTTCGTACAACGCACCGGGGCGGTTCTTGACTACAAAACACAAGCTGGTTTTATCGTCGCCGCTGCGGCTGGTGGTCTGATTGCCGATCACCAGAAAACGGGTGGTGTTGAAGCTGGAATCTTCCACATTTTCTTCCAGAATGGCAAGTTTATATAATTCGCTTGCCACCGGACTGCCCAACGTAGCGGTAAATTCTTCATTGGCAGCACGCTCGGCGGCATACGCGGTACTGGTCATTTCCACTAATTCCACGCCGGGGAAGTTTTCCAGCAAATACGCTCTGCACTGCCCCAATACCTGCGGATGGCTGCAGATGCGTTTGATTTCGTTACGCTTGCACTTTGCCATCAAAGAGTGGTGTACCCGGCAATATTTTTCGGCAGTGATCCTTACACTGGTACGCACCAGCCAGTCCAGAGTGTAGTTGATGACCCCTTCGGCGGAGTTTTCAATAGGCACGCAGCCGTAGTCGGCTCTGCCGCACTCAATGGCACGGAAAACTTCCGGAATGGTCTTTTCCGGGGCAAGATCGGCACCGTTACCGAAAATCTCCAGCGTTGCCTGATGGGAAAAAGTCCCCAGCGGGCCGAGAAAAGCGGCTTTCAGGGGGCGTTCCAGCCGGTGAGAGCCGGACATGATCTCCCGGTAGACGGCGTTGAGTATTTCAGGAGTCATGGGCCCCTCGTTGAGTGCCTGCAAACGCTCCATAAGTTTACGCTGGCGGCTGGGGTCATAAACCGGCAAATGCCGTTCCCGCTTGTATTCGCCGATGGCTTCGACAGCCTTGTAACGGCGGTTCAGCAAGGCAATAAGTTCGGCGTCGATCTGGTCTATCTCGCCGCGTAAATTCTGCAAATCATTATCGTTCATAAAGTTGATCCTTTTAGTTGTAAAAAAAATTGCTAATTAATTTACACGCCCAAACCTTTTTTTGCAAGTCCCCCCCGGAAAAAATCGTATATTTTAATATATAAAATATTGCAATTTGTTCAATCAACTGGCATATTATAACGATGAATGTTTTTTTCAGGAGGTTTTTGTATGCGTTGTCCGGCTTGCGGTTTTCAGGACGATAAAGTCATCGACTCACGGGTGGTCAAAGAAGGTTTCGGGGTACGCCGCCGCCGGGAGTGTCTGGCGTGTGCCCACCGTTTCAGCACTTACGAAAGTATTATCCAAAGCGAACTGAAAGTGGTAAAACGCAACAGCGAACGGGAGGATTTTGATGCCGACAAACTGCGTAAGGGTATTGAAAACGCCTGTTACAAACGCCCCATCGACCCGGAGGATATCAACCGGCTGATCGACGATGTAAGCCAGAGTCTGCAGCGGGATTTTGACCGGGAAGTAGCCAGCAGTGAAATCGGCAACCGGGTGATGCTGGCATTGAAAAAACTCGATCAGGTAGCCTATGTAAGATTTGCCAGTGTATACCGCAAATTCCATGATGTGGAAGAATTTATCAACGAAATAAGATCGCTTAAATAAGTAGAAAAATGCTCTCGATCACCGATAATTTTCTCTATGTAATAGATTCCGAAGGCAGACAGCAGCTTTTCAATGTCGACAAGCTGAAAAATGCTTTGCAGGAGGCCTTTGAAAGTGCGGGCAATTCCAACAGCTATCTTGCTGAAGATATAGCCTGTGCAGTGGAAGCGGCAATGGCAGAAAGTTTCCGTTCCGACCGCATTTTCACCCAGAGCGAAGTGGATTCTGCTGTAAACCGCATACTGGAAAATGCCGGTTATGCCAATGTAGCACAAATCTTCCGCCGGGCAAACAGCCACTTGTATATAGCTTTAGACGCCAATAAGTCGGATGCGTTGGAGCTTATAACCCGCCATCTGGGGGTGCAGGAACCTCTTGCAGGAGTGCTTGCCGGTCAGGTGGTGGAAGCGTTGAAAAAACTCAATATAACCAGTGCCTCCCCGGCACTTTATCTGGAGCTTGCCCGCCATTACGAACACCACACCCCGCCCTTGGTTCCGGTTGTACCGGTAGCGGCGGCAAGTGCCAATCCGCCCGGCTCCGGCAAGATTTTGTTGAGCAGCAGCGAAGCACTTGAACTTTTACCGCCGGATCTGAAAGAACTTTTTGCGGAAAAGATCCTCTCGCTTGCCAATGTCAGCAGACTTTACCCCAACTTCCGGCTGTCGCTGAATATGGCAAAGCTGGCGGAAAAACTCGATTTGAGTGCCCCGGTGACCGAACTTGAGCTGGCTCCGGCTCTTTACGCTGCCGGAGAAAAAACCGGAATGTATTTGAACATACTCTGCCAACACCTGCAAGTGGAAACTCTGCCGTTGTATCTGATTTTGACCCAGCTGGATGTTTTTGCAGAACGCTATCTGGGCACGGTCTACCCCGAAGGCAGACTTACGGCTTTGGAAATGGCTTCGCTTTTCCGCAATGCTTTGAGTTATCCGGTAAAAAAGGTACGCTGCCGCACCAGTACAGGCAGCAAGAGTGCAAATTGAGCGATTTTTGGATTTTTGCAGACTTGACAATCTGAAATTTGCATTTATATTATATATAAATAAATTTGTGTTTATACAGGAATTTAAATATAAGGGACAAGTCAGTTATGAGTAAAGTCAAAGCTCTGGTCATCACCGGTTTCGGTTTGAACTGCGAAAAAGAGACCACAGCGGCATTTGAATATGTCGGTGCAGAAGTAAGCATGGTACACCTGAACGATCTTATCGCCGGTAAGCGTTCACTCAAAGAGTTTCAGATATTGGCATTTATCGGCGGATTTTCATTTGGCGACCATCTGGGGGCAGGTACGGTTTTTGCCAACCGGGTACACTTCCGGCTGCAGGACGAACTTAAAGAATTTATTGCCGCAGGCAAATTGATCATCGGTATCTGCAACGGTTTCCAGACCATCTCCCGTCTGGGCATCGTTCCGGCACTGAACGGCAACTACTTTGTGCAGCAGGCGGCACTTGCCCACAACGATTCCGGGGTTTTCCGCGACGACTGGTGCGTGCTGCGAGCCAACCAGTTCAGTCCCTGCGTTTTCACTAAAGGTATCGACCTTATCCGGCTGCCGCTGCGTCACGGCGAAGGCAAATTTGTTGCCGATGCCGCCACGCTCAAACAGATCGAAGCGAAGAATCTGGTGGCGTTCCGCTATGCCAATGCCGACGGCAGTCTGGCAACGGAATTTCCTGCCAATCCCAACGGCTCGCTCAACAGCATTGCCGGTATTTGCGACGAAACCGGCCGGGTTTTCGGTTTGATGCCCCACCCGGAAGCGTTTCTCTCGCCCTACAACTCGCCCACCTGGACAGCCGATCAGCTTAAAGGCGAACTGCCCAAAGAAGGCGACGGCGTGGCGATCTTCCGCAATGCTGTGGAATATATGGCATAAGTGATTTATTTTCGGGGTCAATATAGAGAAAGAGGCATAAAAGATGAAATTTACGGTAAGCAGAGAAAAACTCCTTAAAGCCCTTCAGCGGGTAAACAGCACTATCGGCAGCCGCAACACCCTGCCCATTCTGGGCAATGTACTGGTGGAAGCCAACAGCAATATCGTCAGTTTGACCACCACCGATCTGGAGATCCGCATCGTTACCCGGATCGAAGCCGAAGTGGAAGTTGCCGGAGCCACCACCATACCTGCCAAGCGTCTGCTGGCACTGGTCAATAACTTTGAAGATGCCATGGTAACGGTCACCAGCGATGAACGCCATCACGCCGAAGTGGTCTGCGGCACCAGCTGTTTTAAATTGCTGGGCATTGCACCCGAAGATTTTCCCGGCACCAGCGAACTGAATGTGCTGCGTACCATCACTTTCAAAGGGGCAGATCTCAAACGCATGCTGGGGCAGATCATCTACGCCATTACACTCAACGACAGCCGCAAAGTGCTGCACGGTATGCTCTTCAGCTTGCGGGACAATGTAGTGACCATGGTCGCAACCGACAGCAAGCGTCTGGCAATGACCGAACGCAATGTGGAAAATGCGTCCGGAGCCAACGGCGACTGCATCATTCCTTTGCTGGCGGCACAGGAAATCAAGCGTCAGGCCAATCCGCAGGAAGATGTTACGCTGGAAATCGGCGAAAAATCCGCCCGGTTCTCCACAGCTGATACAGTGCTTTCCACCAAACTTATCGAAGGCAATTACCCCAACTACCGTCAGGTCATCCCGGCGGATTTCCGTCAGGCGATCCCCATTGCCACTTCGGCACTGCTGGGCAAGATCGAACTGGTGCAGCAGGTGTTGGCAGACAGCACCGGCTGTGTGGTGCTGAACTTTACCGACGGCAAGCTGGAACTGCGTGCAGCCAGCAACGAGATCGGCGAAGGTTCGGCTGAATTGCCGGTGGAATTTTCCGGTGAACCGCTGACCGCCTCCTTCAATCCGGCATTTCTGGCTGATCCGCTGCGTTTTGCCGATTGCGAGATTATGACCTTCAAGATGAATGACGGTTTCAGTCCGGTGGCGATCGACGGCGGCGACGGTTTCGTCTATGTAATCATGCCCATGCGTCATTGATTTGACGCTTTGAGCAGCAAATAACTTGTGCCCGTACTTTATGATCGGCGAGTTCAAAGTTTTGAATTGGCGTTCATTTGAACGGGCACAATGGTATTTTGAGCAGAAAAATCTGCTGATCGGCTCCAACGGCACCGGCAAAAGCAATCTGCTGGAAGCCATCGGTTTTCTGGGGATACTGCGGAGTTTCCGTACCGCAAAAATCAGCGAACTGGTGCATACAAATTGCAGCACTTTCCATTTGCGGGGCATTTGGCATGAAGAAAAACACCAAACCATGCTGGAAACAGCTATGACCACATCCGGCGAGCGGAAGTTGAGCGTAAACAATCACCCGGAAAAGTCAGGCAGAGATTTTATCCGGCACTTTTTCCCCGTAGTTTTTGCCCCGGAAGATATGGAGATAGTCAGCGGGGCACCCAATATAAGACGCCGTTTTTTTGACATGACCGCCAGCCAGCTCTCCGACGGCTATGTAAATATACTCCACGACTGCATTGCCGCTTTGAGATCCCGGAATCTGCTGTTGAAAAAGCCCGGTAAAATCGATATGGCCAAGTTAGAAGTCTACGAAGAACTGCTGGCACTTGCCGGTGCAGAATTAACTGCAAGGCGGCAAAATTTTATTGAAGAATTCAACCGGATGCTGTCAGCTTTGGCACCGGATAAAGCTGAAGCAATCACCATAGAGTATCACCCGCAAGTAAGCGATGGCGTAACGGCATACAAGGCGGCGTTTGCCCGCAGCCGCAGCCGGGAAATGGAAAAACGAACCACCCTTACCGGCTGTCATCTGGATGATTACCGCTTTTTACTGGCCGGGAAACCCATGCGGGGCTACGCCAGCAACGGGCAGAACCGCATGGCGGCACTGAACACCAAACTCGCTGCGGCAAGAATGCTTATGCAAAACCACGGAACCGAAAAACTCGTGGCATTAGTGGACGATGTGACCGGCGAACTGGACGAAAAACACCGGACAATGTTTTTTGAAACCATCGCCCCGGCAGGACAACTCTTTTTTACCTGCACAAGCTGCCCCGGCGACAAATTTTTCCAAGACGCCAAAATACAAAACCTGCCATACACCGTTTGACACAAAAAGGGGCTGTTGCAAAACTTGTTGATGTCGTTTGCCAACAGCAACAAGCCCGGACAGGGCCGCGAGCGGATGTGAGAGCAGTTTGCAGGATAAATTCCTGCAAACCCGAGGCAGCATGCTGGGAGGTGGAACGGAGTCGAGCGAAGCCATCCGGCATTTGAGGACGATTTTGTAACTTGTTGCAAAATCGCTCTAAGGGGGCGTAGCCCCCGCTTTAATTAAAGATCGTGAAGAACTACGCTGGATATAGCTGCTCAATGAGCAAGGGAGTGATATGCACCCAAAAAGTTGGACACAGCTAAAGGAGTGCATATTTTATGGAAAAAGAAACTGCAAATCCCCAAGAG
>JAZSHD010000251.1:0-20188 GCA_045533055.1 Victivallaceae bacterium
ATTTGCAATATTATTATAAATAGCAATTTGCAAGAAAAAAACACAAAAAACATTTCATTTTGACATAGGTCAATTATTTTATAAAAAAATGATGTATTTCACTTGACAACTGCTTCAAAATCATGTATAATTAAATCCGGATGATCCGGTTGTTTTCCGGAAACTGTATCAAGGAGAGGATTTATGCATATAACAGATATACCTTTAGTTACTTCGGCAATGCCCAAAATGCCCAAGTACCGGCAGATCGCTACCGTGATCGAGGAATATCTGGTGCGGACGCATCCGGCACCGGGGGAAAAGTTCTTTACCGACCGGGCTCTTGCCAAATATTTTTCCACCACCGTTGTTACAGTGGCACACAGTTTGAACTATCTTTGCCAGAAAGGGCTGCTGGTTCGCCGGGTGGGAGCGGGCACCTACATTGCGGGCAATGCAGTCAAACGCATCAAAAGCCGTATCGGAATAATCTGTCACGAAATGATTTTAGAAGAAGGCTATTATGTATCACCGGTTTTGAGCCGCTTCGGAGCGTTTTTCAATGAACGCAATTACGATGTTATCAGTTTCAAGGCTTCGCCGGAAGAGTACCGGCATTTGATAGATGAGTACGAGCTTGCGGGGATCATGATTTTCTGTCCCCGGCCGGAGTTTGCCGAAATCCTTACCAAGCTCCGTAGCGAAGGTGTGTCGGTAATTTCCGTAGGTTACGCCATGCCGGAACTCCGGGGAGTGGCTTTTGGTACCGATCACGCTGAAATGATCCGCAATGCTGTGGAGCATCTTTACAAGCTGGGGCATCGCAAAATAGCTTTACTGCACAGTATGCAGCACTCCTGCAGTGATATTTTCACCCGTGCTTATCTGCAAGCCATGTGGCAGTATCAGCTGCCGGTAAATCCGGATTGGGACATGGGGACAGCCGGCTGGACAGCCGGTGAAACATTAAGTACCTTGATCAAACAGAACAATATGCCCACAGCCATCATTGCGGGGCAGACCAGTGCAGTAGCTTATGTATACAACCTTTGCCAGCAGAACGGTATAAGGATCCCCGATGACCTTTCGCTGCTGGCGTTGGGTGATTCAGAGATTTTCACTCAACTGCACCCTCCGGTCAGCGTGATCGCCCAGAATCTGCCGGAGATCGCCGACCGGGCGGCAAACGCTCTTTTGAATATGATCCAGCTGAAAAGCATACCGGAAGATACCGAAAGTGCAGTTATGCCCATTCCGCTGGAACGCAAATCATGTAAAAGTATTCAACAATAAAATTTATAAATATCGGGAGAAGGAATTATGAAAAAAATCAAATCATTTACTTTGATCGAATTGCTGGTTGTGATAGCTATAATAGCAATTCTGGCAGCCATGCTGCTGCCCGCCCTTTCGTCGGCAAGAGAGAGTGCCAAAGCCACCGCTTGCGTCAACAACGCTGCCAGTCTGGGCAAATATACCCGGATGTATGCCGATGACAACAACGACTGGGTGCCGCTGGCAAAATACGGCACCGGTTCCGGTTTTACCCCATATTACTCGGCAAAACTCGGCGGAGCGTGGTATATGCAGATAGCTCCTTATGCAGGTTGGAACTCCAAGTCACACATAACTCTGAAAGATATGCCGTCCAACCACGCGTTGGAGTGCCCCAGCCGGGAAACCAGTGAAGATCAGGTCGCCGGTGCCAAGATCAACTTTGCACCCACCATGTCGCTTTTCACTAATTGCCCAAGTTACACTGTTGACGGCACAACGTGTCTGCGTATGAATTACGCCAAAATGATCGATCCCAGCGGATTGATTTTTGTATTGGATGCCGCCGTTCCCGGCAATCCTTACGCGTTGAATATCAGTAAGCTCAAAGAGGCTGCCGATGCCAACTTCGGTGTCCCGCTGCATCAGGGAAACAACTCCTACTCGGCAACATTTTTTGACGGACATTCCGAAAGTGTGCTGAAAAAACCGATCCTTCTCGAATCAAAATCCAAAAAGCTGCTGCCGCTTTACAACCAAGCAGAATAAAATTATATCATCATCCGCAAAAGTAAAAAACAGCCGTAAATTGCCAATAAGCAGTTTAAGGTAAAGGTTCTGTATTGCTTTTTTAGATTTGATAACTGTAATAATATACAAAAAAAGGAGTAATCTGTTATGAAAGTCAAGTCCGCTTTGATCTGTGCTGCCGCGGCAGCTGCGTTGACTCTGGGTGCCAAAGAGCTTTATCCAGCCGGGGATTTTGAGAAGAAAAGTTATTCCCCTATGAGAATAAGCAATCTGGTAAGCAAAGACCGTAAACGCGTTACCGCCCCCAAAGGCACCGTTACCGCCGTTGTCCAGAGCCAAAAAGTTTTTAATGGCAAAAATGCACTGCTTTTGACTGCCGGCAAAGGCGGTATGCACGACTTGAATATCCGCAATCTGCCGGTCAAGGCCGGAAAAAAATATACTTTCAGTATTCGGTATTTTGTGGAAGAAGGCATCGAAAACTTCTATCTGGGCTGCCGCTTGAACATGGTGCGTAAAGGCAAGAAGCCCGTCAACCGATTCCCCAGAGGCAAAGCCGCCGCGGGCGAGTGGATGACTCTTAAAACCACCTTTTACCCCCACGCTGATACCGAAAAAATGAACCTTACAGTCTGGATCGGCAAAGGGCCCTACAAAGTATATATCGACGATATAAAAATTACTGAAGTAGCCGAAACTAAAGTCGAAGAAAGCGATTCCAACACCGCACTGATCCTGCAGAATGAAGATGTAACTATTTGGCGACAAGCCAATTACCGCCGGATCGACGCTCAAAAAGTCCCTGCCGGCTTGAAAAAATCTGCCCGGGTAACTTTAGAGTGCGCCGCCAACGAAATGGAACCTTTCCAGCTGGCAGTGTTCCCCAAAAAAGAGCTGAAAGATTTGAGCTTGCAAATCAGCGATTTTAAGGGCGAAAACGGCACTATCAGCAAAAATCTGCAAAGTTACGGCATCGTCCGCTATGCCAAATTGAACAACCCCAACAATCCCACCCTTAAGGGCGAGATCGCTGACCCGCTTACCGACGAAAAGGTCACTGATGCCCCTGCCAACAAAAACACCATCTTTTTTGTGCGGTTGTTTGCCCCCAAAGGTACCGCAGCGGGGACTTACCGGAGCGATCTTGAACTGAAAAGCGGTGATAAAGTTCTTTGCAAACTGCCTTTGACTTTGAAAGTCCGCAATTTTGAACTGCCTGATACCCCCGCGATCCGCACGCTTTTTTACGCTCATCCCGGCACGGCTAAAAAATCTTACAAGGATCAGCGGAGCGTGAAGGAAATTTCCGAAGATATGAGTACGATCCTGAAAAATCACCGTATAACGGGCAGTCAGTGTATTATGCCGCCTTTACCCAAGTACGAAATCAAAGGCGATACGCTGACCATCACCGACTGGAGCAAATTCGATGCCCAAGTCAAATATATGTACGAAAAACACGGAGTAAGAGATTTTACGCTGCCCGTTTTGCGGATGTTCGGTTACACCAGTGGCTGGAGGCGTGGCAAAATCAAGGTTTTCGGCGTCGATTTGTTTACCGAAAGAGCCCGCAAACTTTCTGCAGACTTTGCCCGTCAGATCCACGAGCATTGGATGAAGACGATGCCCGAAGATGCGTTGTATTACAGCTATGTTTATGACGAACCTCCGCCCAAAGTCTATGATGAACTCAATAAATTTACCGGGTATGTGAAAAAAGCGGCCCCCGATTTCCGTTTCTTCATAACCCACTATGTGGACCCTCTGGTCAAGAATATCAGCGTACACTGTGTTCCTTTCGGTTACGCTTATGTCAATCCCGAACTGGAAAAAGGTCTGGAAATCTGGTATTACAACTGGCCGCAGCCGCTGGCACACTTCAACTACATCCAAAACCGTATCTATGCGTGGCAGATCTACGCCAACGGCGGTCGGGGCGGTCTTAAGTGGCAGGTGGCACATACCACAGCCAACAACAATCCGTGGAATGCTTTGGATAAAACTTATCTCGATGGCGATGCCACTACGATTTATCCTGCCATTACCCCCGGCGGCAAAATGGTTGCCAGCTTGCGTCTGGCACAGATACGGGAATCGGTGGATGATGGCGATTACCTGAAACTGCTGGAAAAAGAGGTGGAAAAATCCTTCCCCAACGAAGGCAGAAAGTATGTTTACAACCTTATCCGCGAACTGCTGCCCAGTTTGCCCTTCGGCTACACCAACGATGCCGAACTGCTCTACAATATGCGGAGCCGTCTGGCGGATGCCATCGAAAACTTCAACCTTGATCCTGTGGTGCTTGCCGTCAGCGACCCCATGAACAACAGCCAAGTGGAGCTGCCGGAAATCAAATTCACTATACGGGGTGAAAACGGTGCCAAAGTCAAGCTCAACGGTAAAAATGTGGGCGTGATCACAGGTGATCTCTGCAAATTTACCTATACGCTGCCCCGGCTGGGTAAAAACTTTGTGAAAATCGAAGTAACTTCCAACGGCAAGAGCAAAGTTTACAACTATGTATACACCCTTTTGCAGGATGCCAACTTGAAAAAACTTGCCGCACTGGTCAAAACCATGCAGCAGCTCAAGCTGGATCATTCCGAAGCCGATGAACTCTTTAAGAGCGTGGAAAAGAGTCCCTACACTGCCGAAATGCGTGACACTTGCAGCCGCCTGACTGCCGAATACGCTCAAAAGATCATGGCAAGCAAGATCGCCAGACTCGTAAAAGGCAAAAACACCGCAGTCAATGCACTCAACGATCAGGCAAAAGCTATGTTCAAACTTGGTTTGTATAACCGCACTGATTACTATCTGGCACTGGCTGAAGAATTTGGCAAATATATGCTGCCCAAATCGTCGGCAATGAAAATCGAACCTGTAATGATCCACGGCAACTTCGGGTTCAAGATCTCCAACGGCATCATTGAATTTGTGCTGCTGGAAATGGGCGGCAGAGTGGTATCGTTCAAGGTGGACGGTGTGGAAACTTTAAATCCCGGCAATCTCGATCGTTCGCTGCCCGTTGCAGTCCGTGCCGGTCGGCAGTACAATAAATTCACTATCCGCACCATACCGTTTTTGGGCGGTTACGAAGATGCCGGCGAATACGTGCTGCCGGAAAGCGCGGTGGATTGGGATATCGCTGTAAAAGAGATTTCCAATAAACGCATTGCCCTTGAGTGTTCTATCCTTATGCAGAACAAGAAGTTCAAGATTTCCCGGGTAATGGTTTGCGAAGCCGGTTCGCCGGAATTGAAGATCAATTATACCATAAGCAATGTATTCCCCCCGGAATTCAAGTCTGACGACCCGACGCACTATCACTTGAACTGGCGCGGCAGATTGATGCCGCAAATCGGCAAATCTGCTCAAGGCGACAAGCTGAACATCCCCACCGATGTTGAACTGCCTGCGGTTTTGTTTGACAATGCCAAACCCATTTTTTACGAAAAACGCTCCGTACGCTTGAAAGAACAGTTTATGAGCATAACCGACCAAGCCGAAAAAACCGGTCTGGCGTGGCAGATCGACCCGCAGATCAACTATGCCTATATCTGGTTCGACAGTCAGCGGAAAAAGGGTTCCAACGGCGTTTACACGCTTGAAATTTTCCGCAGTTTCCGTGGCAATGTCCACGGAGCCAAAGCCAATACCCCCTTCTACATCGAACCGGGCAAGTCGGTCAAATTCAATGTAACGCTTAAAGGTGTAAAGTTGTAAATACCGCATTCAGTGTCGGAAGTCACCGGAAAAAACTTTGAACCGCACAAACTTTTTTACTTCAACTAAAAGTAAACAGACGGTGGTGCGGTTCAAAACTTATCTCCGTGCTGACTTTTCGCACTGATCCATACAGTTGATTGAAAAATATACTGTCGCAGGGCACACGCCTGCGAGCCCGTGCGATAGATTATGGGAGAGTATGGGAGAGTATGGGAAGCGGGCAAAGCCCGCTGCAGCCGGTAGACGCGCTGCCCCGGCGAGCAATGCACTGGGTAATACCCGTTGCCACACACAATACCGCCACGGTTTTGCGGCATCAGCCGCCACGCACAATGTTGCTATGTTGGCGGCAATACTCTCATACACTCTCATACACTCTCATACTTTCCCATACCCTCCCATATTTTCTCATAAAAAGCCGCCAACTATCCTACTGCCCGCTTGCCGCGGCGTAGTGTAACGAAGCCGGGCGTATGCGTTTTATGGCTGAAAATAAACCATTTTTCAGCTCAACACGGCTGTGGTCAAAGGGGATTTTTTCCCACGCTTTTTTTGACAAATCTTTTTATGTATGCTAAATTGTTCGGAACACAATAATATATAGATAAAAAGAGGTTTTATGATGTTTAAAAGAACTTTGGTACAAATTGTTTCTGCCGCAGTGATAGCTGTTTTAAGTTGTTCCTGTACGGCACTTTCTACTGAAAAACAACCGAAAGCTGAAGCCAAAAAGCTCAAGGTGGGTCTTTATATTGACAAGGGTGCCAGCGGCTGCGGGGTTTACCATCATGCAAGTTTGATCGCCCATTCACCCCAGGCCGAATTGATTACGCTGATGGCAAAAGATATACAAGCGGGCAAACTCAAAGAGCTGGATGTGCTGGTGATGCCCGGCGGCGGCTCCAACAAACAATGCACCACCATCGGCAAGGCCCACCACGACAAGATCCGGGATTTTCTGCGTAACGGCGGCGGCTATGTTGGTACTTGTGCGGGGATGTTCAATGTGCTGGGCTGCCGTTTGCAGCTGCTGCCCTTCGACCGTTATTTAGGAGCGGGCGGTTCCACATCGAGCGTGACGGTGGAAGTTACTGAAGAAGCCTCCCAAATTCTGGGCATTGCTCCCGGTGACCGGGTGGTGCGTTACTCCGGCGGACCGGTGGTATATCCCACCGATCCGGCAAAATGCGAAGGCAAAGGTATCTCGCTGGGGGCATATAAAAGTGCCGTCAGCCGCAGCAAGAAGCATATTGATAAATTTATTGGAGCACCGGGCTGGATCTACGGGACTTTCGGTAAGGGCAAAGTCATTGCCACAAGTTTCCACCCCGAATACGAGGAAGTCAATTACGATATGATGCTGGGGTGCTACTATGCAGTATCCGGTGTAAAACTTACTCCGGTGTGGCCCAAAAAGAATTTCCGCCCGGTGCGGGTGGGCTTGCTTGCCACCGGTCTGAACGGCCACGGCCCCATCAAAACCATGGTCGACCTTGAAAAACATCCGGATATCGATGTACATTACATTATGATGAGCGAGATCAAAAAAGGTATGCTGCGGCACCTTGACTATCTGGTCATGCCCCACGCCGATGGAGCGGTGGTCAAAAAATATATGAATTTGCCTTTCACCAAAAAAGTTCTGGCTGAATTTCTGGATAACGGCGGAGTGATCCTTGCCGGAGGCAACGCCGCAGAAGCTGTTGCCGACCACAAAAATGTAAAGAAACTTCCCGAAAATGTGGATTTCAGAAAATACATAAAAAAGTGATCCCACGGCAAGATCATAATCTCTTTGGGCAGCGGCAAAACAAAACCGGTGTTCCGGAGTGACTGCTCTTGAGCAAGTATCCCGGAACACCGGTTGCGTGTTATACTTATTGGGCTATTTTATTTTTCCAGCTTTTTACGCAGCCAGCCGTAAATAGAATCTGCAACCTGATAACCGCCTTCCAGATTGGGGTGCAGTGCATTTACGTCCATAATAAATGAACCTTTGCTGCGGCCGTGATGCGGACGGGACTTCTTTATGTAACTGTTTACCGAATCAATATTGTGATGGATGGCAACAAGTTCGATTGCCGGATCGTTCAGCTCTTTCACCAGCTTGCTGATCTCGCGGTTGTACCGTTGGATGTTGCGGCGGTACTGGTAACGGCTCTGGCTGCAATTATAGTTGTATCCGAACGCATCCTGCGAACAGCCAACCTGACCGGTAGTAACAGCAATCTTGGATTCCGGAGCGTGTTTCCGTAACGCGGCAAGCAGAGTACGGGCATTTTTCATCGAAATGGCTATATATTCATCAAGCCGTGATGCAGAAGCACTGAATACATCGTTGCCACCAAGTTCAATGATGATGTACTCCGGGGATTTACCGTTGTTGATGCGTTTGAGCCACATGGGTATATCCAACACCGGCTTGCCGTTTTCCAGACGCAGCAGCGGACTGCGCATACGGTAATCGTCGGATTTCGGCACATTTATAACGCCCAAAGCAAGCATCTGTTCGCGTTCGGCTTTATCCTGAATGCCGTTGACCACATGGATACTGTACTTCCAGCGTTTCAGGAAGTCGCCCCAGGCAAAACCGCCGTAAGCATCGTGTGCCATATCGCCGGGTTGGGGGATTTTGCCGGAAGGCGTGTAGCTGCCCACCGGTACATAGTTGACAAAACCGCTCTGTTTCATTATATCACGCAAACGTTCCGGGTATTGACAAAGCAGCAGCGAGTCACCCAGCAATGCCAGACGGATCGGCTTTTTGTACTCTTTGGGTTCGCGTGCAACATAAATTTTTGTTTTGCCGGAAATCACCAGACCATGATCGTTGAACAGACGCATTTCAAGTTCAAAAGTTTTTCCGGCATCTTCTTTCCGCGGAGTCCACGCCCAGCGGTTGGTGTAGTGTTTGCCGACGGGACATTTTACTTCAACAGCATAAGCGTTGATGTTGGCGGTATCGACCACATTTTCAAAGAAGATATTAGTTTCAATGCGCGGCGCAGCATAGATCATTTCCGGCAGCACCAGATACATTCCAAATGGAGTGATCGCAGTGCGGACTTCGTTCGGCAGCCCCGGCAACTGCTGTACGGCGGTTTTGCTTTCCGCTTTGGCTGCATGGGCTGCTGCCGGAGCAGAACCTTTGGCAATAAGTTTAAACTTTACATCGTCAATTTCCAGAAAACCCTTCTGATTGCTGCGGTAAAATGCGATTATCACATCGCCGGCAACTGCATCTTCACGGAGTTTCAATGTATCGGTAAACTTCTGCCACTTACCGGTCAGAGTTTTATCCCACACGCTGCGGTGAGTGTAAAACGCGACTTTTCCGGTACGGGCATTTTTTACTTTGTAGAGCATGAGCATACCGAATTTGGCATCGCTTCCGCCGCGGACGGTTGCAGAAAGTTCCACCGTTGAATTGGCAATATCCTGCACTTTGGTTGTAAATCCCAACACACCGTAACCGTCGTCAAAATGCAGAAAATACTTACCGTCAGCGGCATCGCCGGATTGCAGCTTACCTCGTCGAATCTTGGCGTCTTTTGCCCAACCGTCGGGCCAATCTCCAACCGCGTTGAGCTTTTCAAATGATCCGTTAGGCAGCGCAATCTTATCTATTGCCATTGCCGGAGAAAAACAGGCAGCAGCCAATAATAACAGACTTAACTTTTTCATAAGTATCTCACTTGTTTTAATTGTTTTTGAAATATTGCGGCAGCCCGGTCTTTTTGGATTCCAACAGCGCAAAAGCTATGTCGTTTGCCAGTTTACCGGCGTTGCCGTCGGCGGTTTGCGGTTCCTGCCCGGTCATACAGCAATAACAGAAATGCTGAAAAGCCTCGATCCAGCCTTTGGCAACCTGAAAATTACGGTCGTACCAGGGCAGATCTTTCATATCCTGATACAATGCTTCGATCTGTTCCAGAAATGGCTGCTCTTTAAATGCAAGCTGTACCGGCGGAAGCTTTTGCGAAGGGCTTCTGTCCGGTTCCACTATCCGGCTCTGGAAGGCATGCCATGAGTCAAAACCGTATTGCAAGATCATATCGTCGGCAGGACAACGGGTCGGGGCAAAAAGATAATCATGTTCATTTTCGATCCCCCGTACCCGCATATCAGTAAAGTCACGGATGCTGATAGCTCCGCCGGATGAAAATACTTCCATAAGCTCTTTTTCCATCAAAGCTGCTCCGGCATGGGAGGTGCAGGTAAAAACAAAGCGTGAGCCATCGCGGTATTCGAGTATGGATATATCGTTTTCATCGCTTGTTCCGCTCATAAAGACCCGTTCCGGCAATTCCCCCATTATAAAGCTGATCAGGTCAAGGTGGTGGCAGCCTTCGTATACGATATGTGCCCGGTTGTGATAAAACTTGTCGTGAGGGTTGGTTTTATATCCGCCATTGGATTGCAGCCGGTAATTGATGATCCATGGCCGGGGCATTTTTTCCTGCATTATCTTCATAGCTTTCTGCACCGCCGGAGCAAAACGGCGATTGAACCCGATAGCCAGTTTGCCCGGATTGCGTTTTTCGGCAGCCAGAACCAGTGCGGCTTCTTCGTCGCTTTCGCACATGGGTTTTTCGCACCAGACCCATTTGCCGGCATCCAGAGCTTCCACGATCAAAGCTGCGTGAGTATCCTGCCTGGTGCCGATAACTACCAGCGGTATATTTTCATCGGCAAGGAGCTTTTTGTAATCTGTGGTGGTATAGCCTATATTGTATTTTTTCCGGTGTGCAGCCAACAAATCTTCGTTGAGATCGGCAATGGCAGCTATATTGATAAAATCAGTTTCTCCGGCGGTTTTCAGGTGGGTTGCCGAGATGAATGCACCAGCCCCGATAAAACCAACATTGATTTTTTGCATTTTAACTTATTCCTTTTCAATATGCAGCATCTGCTGCGGTTTTATTTGATATTTTTTGCCGTTAAGCATAAAAAATCCATCAAAGTCGCTGTCGGTATTACTGACATAAATACTTTTGCCGTAAACAGCATAACGGATATTGCCGGAGGTTGTTACACGCAAATCAGCGGGTTGTTCGCCACGCATGAGCACACTCATTACATAGCACATGGTATCGAAGAGAGCCGGATGACCGGGAAACTTTTCGCTGTTGATGAAGATCGCATGCCCCTTGCCGAGCTTATGCTCCAGAATTACCGGTACCTGCTCCTCTTTTTTATCCGCTGCTGCGGTAAAATTCTTGCTGCACAAAGCCAGCACATCTGCTTTGTTTTCCACAATATTGCCCGCAAAGTATGTACCGTTGCTGGAAAACTTTGCATCGCTGTCCAAGCCCCAGTTCACCCACTGGTATCTGCCGTTGGCGGAGCTGTTGCGGGGAAATTTTATACCGGTTATCTCCACCGGCGATCTGCCTTGGAGCTTTACACCGAAAAGTTTGCTGAAATCACCGTTATTGTAAATTTTCATTGGTTCATTGCGTTTGATGTTGGTACGCATCTGTGCCAGAGTCATGACCAGAGTTCCGCCATTTTCCACAAATTTGCAGAGCTTGTTGTAAAACTCATCGGTCATGGTGTTCCAGCCGGGGATCACAATAAGTTTGTAGCGGTCAAGTTTTTCTGCCGGGGTGTCGGCGGGAATGATGTCATACATACCGCAGGGCGGCTGACCGGAGTTGTCATTATTACCCAGATTGTCATGGTTGAACCAACTGCTTTTCCGGTAGACCATATCGGTAAGTTTCCAGCCCTGTTCAGCTTCGCCTACGGCAAAATCCGGCGTGAATTGCCCCCAGACATTGTATGCCCACAAACCGGGCCAGCCATCCAGATTGCCTTGCATGAACGCCATGGGCGTTTCAGGCCCGCCGGTGGGGCGTTCATCGACTTCGCAGAAATCTTTGAAATCACGCATGATATTGCGGAATCTTACGCAGCGGGGATCTTCCCGGCGGATATTGTATCCGTAAAATGGCCACCCGAAGTGACCGGATTCGCTGAAGATCGCACTGAACCCTGCCATGTAAGCAAAGTTGAGTGCATTCTGGAACCTTTTAAAAAAGAGTTCATCCCATGTTGCCCCGCCATACCAGCCGTGGGCGATAAGGGTATTGAATTTTTTCATGCCGTAGGCACGGCTTGCCCCCCGAAACGCCGAAGCCAGCCGTTCCGGGTCACCGGGCATCATTTCCAACTGAAAAGTATCAAAAATTTTATTTTCTGCCGAAGGAAAACTCATGCAGGAACATACACTCAAAAACGGGCCGTTGCCGTAAGCATGTTCTTTGCTGCTGTATTCCCGGAGTTGAGCGTAGTAATTTTCCCGGGCCTCTACAAGATCTTTAGCGGGTTTGAGCTTGCCGTATACCCGGATCACGGAGTTTTCCGGCCAATAGACCATACCGCCGAATTCGCCGAGGATCTCACGCCCCAGATAGAGCTCACCGGCAGCTTTGAGCAGATCGGCGATCTCGGCGGGTTTCATAAAGTTGTCGTAGAACTTTTCCACCGGCTTCTGGAACTGTGCAGCATCCCGGTCGACTATCTCCTGAATGATAAACGGGGTTTTGTTTTTTATGCACTCCTGGATGCGTTCACGCAAGCCCTGACCGGTGCGGGTGTAAAAGCGGAAGGCGTTGCCGATAGCTTCCGCTTGCGGGTCGTTATATTTGCTTGACCGGGTGGGCCCGATCAGGACTTTCGGATACTTCCGGCTGGTTTTAATTACTTTTTTTTTTGCCGCTTCAGCTTTCTGAACGGCTTCTTCGGCAGGAGTGGCGGCGCCCTGCAGTACAATGGCACAGGTATTGTTCCAGTCTTTGAGCTTTACCTCGACTTCAAACTTGCCATTTTCCAGAGCTTTGACCGCGGCAACTTTGTTGGCATCCATCGCTTTGCCGAATTCATCAAAAGCGGCGATGGTATGGGGCTTGCGATCCACCACAAATTTGCGGGATACCGCCGTAATGATGCGTTCTTTGCCGATAACAAAACCTTCGCCCAGCTCCACCGGAGTCATGGGGAACATATAGTTGACGATTTCGTAGCACTCCGCAGCGGTACTCCATGAATAATGTATATAGAGCAAGCCGTGGCGTAAACCGCAGATAAAAGCACGGTTATACATTCTGGCAAAGTTTTTGTTGTCTTTGGTGAACAATCCCGGACGGGTCCCCAGCAGCATGGGGCTGGGACTCATCTGGGCAAATGCCTGAAGCCGGAAGGTGTTGGGTTTGGCATCGCCCATAAGCATTGCTCCGAGGTTTTCGCAGTCGGTTTCGTAAAAACGCATACCACCGGCTTCGGCTTCGCTGCTGGTTACCGGCTGGGTGTTGGCAAGGAATACTTTACCCCGGTCAAGCACCTGACGGATGATCTTTGCCCGGGATGGCCCGCAAGCGTAACCTACATCAAAGACCTTCTGTTTGATGGTGCCGTCGGCATTGAGAACCACGCTTCTGCCATCCCAGCGGTCATAACTGGTGCGGTCTTTGGCTGTGGTCATGGCGTACATGGTGCCGTTGGCAAACTGATCCATGTAAATACCGTCTACGCCGCACTCTTTGATGAGCCATTTGATCTGTTCGATGATTTTCTTTTCGTAAGCATTGTTTTTGTAGGCGTAAACCAGCAGCGAAAACACATTGTCGTTGCCGTTGGGGTAATACATATCCACAATGGCTCTGCCGTCGGCACTGCGCAGTATGCTGTCGCCGAAAGGAGTATTTTTTTCGATGATCTCCGTAGCTTCTTTGCTGATGATCTCGCCATATTTGCCGTTCAGACTGCTGCCGGCTTTGGGCAGCAGATGACCGTCTTTAATTTTGTCCACATCCAGAAAATGAGGACTCATCTCCATTTTTGCCAGCAGCTTGAATCCGGGATGCAGTTTCCGGCATTTTTCCCGGGCGGCATGGTAGATTTTTTTGTATTCACTGCGGGGCAAATTCAGAGCTTTTTTGCTGCCGTATTCAAACCAGTCGGCATCCCGGCTGGTGCCGACACGCAGCTGGATACCTTGCGAATAGGGTCTGACACCCAGCGAAATGGGCCCGTTCAGGGTGCGGTTCATGTTCAGAGCATGACGCAGAGTGTTGATAAATTCAAAGTAATCGCTCCGCTCTGTCAGCACGACCAGCTGGGTCTGGGTGTAGGTTTCTCCGGGTTTGATCCCGACGGGGTTACGCCAATCAACGCTGTTGCCGGCAACTTTTGCCAGCTCAAGATGACAGCGGAATGCATCGTCGTAAGCCATGACTCCAAACCCGGATTTTTCGCCTCTGATATAGAGTGTGGGGTTGGCTCCCACGCCGGTTTCAGCGGTAACGCCTTGCATACCTGCCATATAAAGATCGTTGGGCTTGATCCTCGCAGCAGATACTGCATTAAAATAACTGTAAACGCCCATATCCTGCCCGGTGAGATTGGTCACAGCGTCGGTGATTTCCAGCAATTCGCCTTTGAATTTGATCTTACGCACCACTTTGCGTTCGGCAGTGGCGGCAGAAATCGTAAGTTCATTGCCGTTTTTGCGGACAGATGCTTTCCAGCCGGAACGGTTTTTGCTGTTTTCTGTTGAAAAACGGTCGAACTTCATCTTGCCTTTTGCCGGATAAGAGTACGCCGCCGAGCAGTAATACTTTTCGCCGTTGCGTTCAAGGATCAAGCCCCCGGCAGCGGTTGCTGTAACTTGAACTTTGCCATTGCTGATTTGAGCGGCAGCCGGAGCGGCTTTGATTTTGACCAGCGGCTGTGCCGGACGCATTTTATCAGCGGCATCTTTATCCATATAAATGATTTCCGCATCTTTGACCGTCAGCGGAGCAACCAGTCCACCGCAAAGCCGTTTTATCAAATTGTTGCTAACTGTCAGTTTATTTTCTTTAGCTGACTCAATACGGTCATCCAATCCGACTTCAATGTAATTTACCCGATCGGATATATCAAGGCTATACCAGTAGCCTTCTTCCCGCGGGGCAATAATGCGGCTATCCAGCTCGCCGGAGCCGGGGCCTGCCATTACCAGCAGACCGTTGGATTTATCCCACCATGCCCGTTCCCCGTCCATCATGATCATGCTTTTGCCGCGACGCAGCAGCCGTTCTTCACCGGCAGCGGTAAAGCGGGTGAGCTGCTGACCGTTCAAAATCAGCGATGTCAGACTGTTCCAACCGGCAGTCGGTTTTATGTTGAAAAAAATGCGGCATTGCAATATGGGGATTTTTCCCTCGATTTTTTTCAGTGCGGCAAATTTGACCACCGCAGAATTGGGTTGAGCGGCTATGGGCAGAACCGTATCCGGCAGTTTTATGGAATCTGCGGCAAAGCAAAAGCCCCCCAGCCCCAGCAGAATTGCAGGGATGATTCGTTTGATAAACATGATTTTATTCCTGTACTGTATTAATCGGATTTTACTTTTCAGCAGTAAGTTTGATATCGCTGATGTTTACAATAAACTCATATTTGGGGTTTTTGAAGATATTCCGCATGGCATAAAGCAGACGCACATTGTGCAAAGTCAGATAATTCTCCCGTTCAGCAGAAACCATATTGCTTACATCAAATTTACAGGTAAACCCCTGTTCCCGATCACTGGTGATACGCTTGTCCATAGACAAAGCAGTATCTTTGGCGTAAAAGATCAATGCGTGATTTTTGTTATCCAAGAGCGGCATTTTTTCAATACCGCCTTTGCCGAAATCGGCAATGATCTCTTTGCGGATAAGTGCATTGTCATTGGTCACAGGTTTACCGTTCAACCGCACCATCAAGGCACGGGTCCAGCCGGCATTGCTGCTTGACGGTATCCAGGCTTTGAATGTAAGGATGGCTTTTTCGCCCTCTTTGAGTTCCATAGCAGGGAGTTTGATCGTTTTGAAAGCATTCCCCGTATTGTTGGCGTGTACTGCAACGATTTCCGGTTGAGCAGGAGCTTCGGCACCATTGAGCATGGCAACACTCAAAGCAGCAGTTATGGCGGCAAACAACATTTTCATTTTCATTTTTCTTACCCTTTCTTTATATTACTGGTTGTATAGTATCAATTTCCGATTTTATCCACAAAAATACCCAGCATCTTGCCGTAGCTGTAAGCATATTTATTAAAATCTTTGTGGATCAGGCCTTCCACATGTCCGCCGAGGAACAGGAAATTTGAACTGGCAGGATGGTTGGCAGGATCGCCGTAAGTAGTGCCGGTGCCGCCTTTATACCAGGGGAAGTTATCGTTGACAATGGCGTTATCCGGACGGTCTTTGCCCACGATGGTGCGGGCAGACTCTATACTGTACATCTGACCGCTGTAACCATTGTTCCAGGCCGCAGCGTTGGCAAAAAATACATGATAACTCATCTTGCCTACACCCACAGCATAATTTGTATCGCTGGGGCATTTGAAATAACGGTCACGGGTGGTGTTGACGATTTGACTGCCGGAAGTTGCGGTCGACATTTCCAGTTCAGGGAAATAACCGCCGATGGGCAGAAGAAAGAGCAGCGTAGTTTTGTAATTGCCATCCATCCAGCCGTCATTGGTGTTGACCAGAACCACCCCGGCAACTTCATCGCCTTTACGCAAACCGCAGGGCACAAAACTCTGATTATCGCCGGCGTACATCATGATCGCCGTGCCGATATTTTTAAGATTGCCGGTACAATTTGCACTTCTGGCACGCTCCCGGGCTGCGGATAATGCCGGCAAAAGCATTGCCGCAAGGATGGCGATTATTGCGATCACGACCAGAAGTTCGATCAAAGTAAATGCAGAACCCGCCACATGACGGCCTCTCAACGATTTTTTCATCTCTCTACCCCTTTGATTTTATTTTTTTTTGCAAAAAATCCATATTTTTTCACACTCTGATTTTATTATACTGCAAAAGCGGTGTATTGTAAATAGCATAAAGTTCAAATTTTTTATCAAAAAGTACCAGTGATATATGAAACTGATAAAACTTGAAACGCTGTTCTGGGGAGTAGGTCAGGAGATCACCCGGGAACGCATATATATGCACAAACACGACTTTTATCAACTTGAGATCTACTTGAGCGGCAACCGTTACTGCCGGGGCAAGTTATCCGGCGATATACTGCTTGCCCCCGGAGATGCCTTGTTTATACCGCTGGGCAGACAGCATTCGTTCCGGCCATACAAAAATAAGAGCTGTTCGTTTTTCAGTTTCAAATTCAAGCTGCAGGAAAATATCAACTTGCCCAAAAGTGTTTGCAAAATGCCGGCAGATACATTCTTGCAGTGGGTTACCGAAAGCCTGAAAAATCTGCTTTTGCCGGAAGATTTTGCCGTAAATATAGCTGCCGATCAACATTCAGAACTCGTTACGATGCTGCTTGCCGGGTTGCTTGACCATTGGGCAAAACTGAATGTGGATGAGTTTTCCGGCTACGAAGTGCTGCAGTTCATGCGGCATAAGATTTATCAATTCGGAGCCGGTTTGAGCGTTAAATATGTTGCCGACGGGCTGAATCTGACTGTGCCGCAGTTGCGGTACCGTTTCCGCAAAGAGATGAATTCGCTGCCGCCGGAAGTCACCAGATACCACAAACCGGCAGATTTTATTACCGCCCAAATCATGGAAACCGCCCGGACACATTTAAGGACAACAAATTTTTCAATAAGTGAAATATCCTCCATGCTGCAATTCAGCAATGTCTATAATTTTTCCAGATTTTTTAAACACAACAGCGGCATGTCGCCATTGGAATACCGCAATGAGTGCAAACAAAATCCCCCGGAAGAGAGCCAATCCGGGGTATCAGGATAAGTAGTCCGGCACGATTTGATTTACCGTTTTTTTCAGGCAGTGTATAAGCGGGTTTTGATTTTGGCGGCAAAGAAACTGCGGTCGCCGGAGATGATCTGCCGCAGCCACTGTTCGATCCGGGGGCGGAACATGGCGTGCTGCTGCACCATAACGCCGGTACCGTAGGTGCCGTGTTTTGATCTTATAACATCAAAAGTCAGCAGGAAGAAATCTTTGCCGCTTTGTTTATTGCACTGATAAGCTATTTCCATACACTTTTCTGCCAATTCGCAGTTGGGCACAATAAGTGCCAGATTTTTTTTGCTCCGCCGGAACAATGTATCGGCAATAAACTCGTAAGCTACTTTGCCCTCACGCTCAAAATCCCGTTTGATGATGTGTTCGGGCTGGATGGTAAAGTCCAGCTCCATGCAAATTTCGTAAGCGGCAATGATCCGCTCGGCAATGTATGGGCGGCACTGATCCGGCATAACACTGACCAGTGCCGCATTGGCTCCGGCACCGGCTTTGCCCTGCAGCCAGCTGATTCCGGCACGCAAACTGGATTCGGTATCGGTCGTAACATAATCAAATCCAACATAGGTACGGTTGATCAGCAATATGGGTATATTCAGCGATTGGAGTTTATTCAACAGCATCAGCATTGGCGGGTCGGGCATATAGGCGATCACCGCCGGTTTGTTTTTATAAAGCTCGGCAATATTGGAATAAGCCTGTTCGGCAGTCAGCCAGCGTACCGGCAAACCGTTGGAGTCCATGCCGATAAACATGGTGCTGAAACTGGAACGCTGCAAATGATCCAGCTGACCGGCTATGACTACCACTTCATTTATAGAGTTGTCACTCAAATCGACCGGGTTGCGGACAAAAGTTCCACTGCCGCGTTTGCCTTCCAGCACACCGGATCTTATCAAACGCTTCATTGCCCGCTCGACCGTGGTGCGTGAACATTTCAAATTTCTTGTCAGGACGCTTTGGGAGTGTATGCAGTCGCCCGGTTGATATTCACCGGACTGGATTTTCTGAAGAATGTAATGTATAACTTCTTCGGTACGGTTTTCCATAAAAACTCCTCAATAACGCATTGCTGATAATATGTTGGCTCAACGCTTAATACCATAGCATCAATAAAAAAGTTTGCAACCCCAAGCTCCGCTGCCGGAAAGAAAAATCCTGAAAAATTTATGTTATATACCGCATAGCGACCGTTATGAAGAATAAATATAAATCATTAAATCATTTGATTTGCAACTCATATTATTATATTACGGGGAAATAAGATTGTTTAATATAAATCAATAAATCAACTTGATCAAGTAAAAATTTTCATTTGCCATTGAAATAAAAAATAATTTCTGTTATATTTACCTCAAGGGTACAATCAACAAACAACAGGAGATAGTGGTTATGCGTTCAACTGTATATGTAAATAATAACTGGCTGACGATCCCGCAGGAAGGCGGAAATATTCCCGGCACTACCCTGCAGGCAACCTGGATGCGTGATGAAAAAGACGGTTTCAAATTCACCAAACTGGCGTTGGTCAATACCGGCGACCGGCCGGTAAAGCTGGGCAGCTGCCACATTATTGAACTGGATGTATTGCAGGGCTTGAAAAAAGGCGACCGGGTCTATCTGGACAGCGGCGGCGGCTGGCCCTGCGGCTGCGTTGATGTTGCCGGTTCTGCCCGTACTCCGCGATATGAGTATGAATACTGGAAAGAGATGTTTCTGGGTGCCGAAGATGTAGCCTGGGCAAAAGCTGTAATGACCGAAGATGATCTGGAATCCGGAGTACCCGGAGCCAACTATTCCTTCGGCGGCGTCAGTGCTGTCCAACTGAGTGACCGGGGCGAAGTTTTTGCCTTCACATTGCCCTTGCGTCGAGCTAACGGCACGGTGTATGTGTTGTGCGACCCGGCAAGCGGGGCACTGCGTAAATTGGCTCTTGCCAGCAACTTTGCCGGTTTTGAACTGCAACCCGGAGCCAGAATCGAAACCGAAGAAGCCATGACCGGCACCTTTGACTCTGCCCAGACCGGGCTGGAAAAATTTGCCGATGTTTGTGCCAAACGCAGCAACATCAAACTGCGTCACAGCAAACCGGCAGTAGGCTGGCTCTCCTGGTACGGCTATCGCCTGACCATCACCGCCGAAGAGATCAATAAAGTTGCGGATTTTATCAACGAAACCTATCCCGGGTTCGGTTTTGAATATATGCAGATCGACCTGGGCTACAACGAAGAAAATACCCCCGGCAAATGGCTGAAAACCAACGATCACTTTCCGGAAGGTTTGGAAAAATTTGCCGATGATATGCGTAAACGCGGCTTCAAGCCCGGTTTGTGGTGCGGATTATTTACCGCAGCAGAAGGCACGGTAAAAGGTGGTATGCTCAAAGAGAGCAGCAAGTGGTTCTGGGAGCCCCATTCGCCCTGCGGAAATCTGGACCCGACCCATCCGGATGCCATCGAACACATGCGGAAAACGCTGCGGTATTTCAAAAGTCTGGGCGTAAAATATCTTAAGATCGACTTTATCAACCGCCTTGGCAGAGTGGATGATAAATACGATATTTATGACAAATCGGTCATCCGCGGTGCCGGTTCTTACCGGTCAGCGATGAATCTGATCTGCAATGAGCTGGAGCCTGACGACTACTTCTATGCCTGCAGCAACCTTACCATGCACTC
>JAZSHD010000103.1:0-16639 GCA_045533055.1 Victivallaceae bacterium
TCGCCTTCTGCATGGCTTCTTTGAAGTTGGCACCGATGCTCATAACTTCGCCCACGGCCTTCATCTGGGTACCGAGTGCATCTTTTGCCTGGGGGAATTTTTCAAAAGCCCAGCGGGCAAACTTGACTACCACATAATCGCCGGAGGGGGTGTACTTATCCATGGAGCCATCCCGCCAGTAGGGCATTTCGTCCAGCGTTACGCCGGCTGCCATTTCAGTAGAAAGTACAGCAATGGGGCAGCCGGTAGCTTTACTTGCCAACGCACTTGAACGGCTGGTACGGGGATTGATTTCAATAACCGTTACTTCATCCGTTTGGGGGTTGTGGGCAAACTGCACATTACAGCCGCCGATAACACCCACTTCGTCCAGGATCCTGTAAGCATAATCCTGCAGGCGTTCCTGCAAAGATTGGGGAACGGTCAGCATAGGTGCCACGCAGAAGCTGTCGCCGGTATGAACACCCATGGGGTCAACATTTTCAATATAGCAAACGGTGATCTTATTACCGTTGGCATCACGCATTACTTCCAACTCCAGCTCTTCCCAGCCGGATACGCACTGTTCAACCAGCACCTGACCGATCAGGCTGGCTGCCAGACCGCGGGCCATAATATCCCGGAGTTCTTCAACATTATAAACGATACCGCCGCCGGTCCCGCCCATGGTGTAGGCAGGACGCAGCACCACCGGATAACCCAGCTTGTTGGCGATAGCTTCGCCTTCTTCCACGCTGGTTGCCGGTTCGGAAGCTGCTACCGGTACGCCGATAGCTTTCATGGCGTTTTTGAATTCAATACGGTCTTCGCCCCGCTTGATAGCTTCCAGATCCACCCCGATAACTTCCACATTGTATTTGGCAAGGATACCGGCATCGGCAAGGTCGATAGCCAGGTTCAAAGCAGTCTGACCACCCAGGTTGGGCAGCAGAGCGTCGGGCTTTTCCCGGACAATGATCTTTTCCAGACTCTGCACGGTCAAAGGCTCGATGTATGTATGATCTGCCATGCTGGAGTCGGTCATGATGGTTGCGGGGTTGCTGTTTGCCAGAACTATTTCGTAACCGAGTTTGCGGAGCGTTTTGCACGCCTGGGTACCGGAGTAGTCGAATTCACATGCCTGACCGATAATGATCGGACCGGAACCAATGATGAGGATCTTGTGGATGTCCTTGCGTTGAGCCATCTTTAACCTGACTTTCTTTAACTGTATTTTAACGATTAAAATCAAAAATATCTGCAATCAAACAGTGCCGGTACGAATAAAACAGTGCCGGTACAGGCACACAAAAAAGCTGCCGCGATCAGACAAATCCGGCAAGCCACTTGTTAATATAGCCTCTCAAAACACTTTTTTCAAGAATTCTATACAATGTTTTATCAACTTTTCGCAAAATTCATTGGCTAACTTGTTATTTTGGCAGTATATTTATCAGAGAATATAACGCAAGAGGGCGATTCACCAATGGATAATTTCAACATTACCGGCAGCTTGAAAACGGCTTTGAAAAAGTATTTCGGATTCGATGATTTCCTTGATTATCAGCAGGAAGTAGTAGAAGCCATCGTTTCCGGCAAGGATTACTGCGTTATCATGCCTACCGGAGCGGGCAAATCCCTTTGTTATCAACTGCCTATACTGCTGAAAAAAGGCTACGGCATCGTGGTTTCGCCATTGATAGCTTTAATGAAAGACCAGATCGATTCTCTGCAGGAAAAATCCATTCCGGCGGCCGCCATCAACAGTGCGGTGGATTTTTACGAACAGCGGGAGATATTGAACAATGTGGCAACTGGTTCAGTAAAACTGCTTTATGTAGCTCCGGAGCGGTTCGGCAACGAAAACTTTCTTGCTTTTCTGGATAAATACCCGCCGGATATTCTGGTGGTTGATGAAGCCCACTGTATCAGCCAGTGGGGGCATGACTTCCGCCCCTCCTACGCCAAACTCGGAGCGGTGGCACACAGATTCAATATACCGCAGGTTTGTGCATTTACCGCCACCGCCACCTTGAAAGTCCGGGACGATATAAAAGATAAACTTGAACGCCCCGACATGGTCTTTCATGTAGCAGGCTTCAAACGGCCCAATCTTTCGTTCAAGGTTTTAGAGTGCCGCAGCAGCGAAAAGCTTGAGGTGCTTCAGGATTTGCTCAAAGAAAAAATTTCCGGTGCAACCATTATCTACACTGCCACCCGCAAACAGGTCGATGAACTTACCGGTGCTTTGGATATTTTAGGTTATCACGCCGGAATGAGCGATGAAGAACGCACCAGCGTCCAAAATGAATTTATGCAGCTACCACACCCGGTGCTGGCGGCGACCAATGCTTTCGGTATGGGCATAGACCGCAGCGATGTAAGACGGGTCATCCACTACAATATAACCGGCTCGCTGGAAGCATATTATCAGGAAGCGGGCCGGGCCGGGCGGGATGGCGAACCCGCTGAATGTATACTGCTTTTCAGCTATGGCGACCGCTTTGTGCAGGAGTTTCTTATCGAAATGAGCAATCCGCCCACGGAGCTTTTGCGACGGCTTTACAGACATTTGATAAAGCTGACAGAAAAAAACAATAATCCGGATTTGGAAATTTCAGTTAAAGATCTGGCAATTCTGCTGGATGCCAAAAGCGATTCACAAATTTACAGTGCCTTGCGGATATTGGAGCATTACGGCAAGATCAGCCGCAACGGCCGCAGCGACAGCACCGGAACATTGCAGCTGCGGGGCAATGCAGTTTTACTTGAGCAGATGCACGCTGCCGAAAAGACCCAGCGGTCACGCTTTATCCACCGGGTGCTTAAAGAATACGGATTGACAACTTTCAAGACCACATTCCACGATCTGGCAATGCTTACCGGTTTGAATTACGACCAGCTGCGGAGAGTGATGAACTACCTTAACGGCGACACCTTGAATTGGCAGCCTGCTCCCGGCAGCGGCTTGATAAGCGTTACCGATGCGAACTTAAAAGAGCTGGATATAGACTATACGGCACTGGAACGCAAACGCACCTTTGAACTGGGCCGTCTGGAAGATGTTATAAGCTACGCTCAAACCAAAGGCTGCCGCCAGAGTGCTTTGATAAGTTATTTTGGCGAATCCGGCAAAAACTGGCAGTGCCAATGCTGCGACAACTGCGACCGCTCCGCTCAACTGAAAGGTAAAGAACATGAACTGGACGATGAAGAGCTGGATGCGGTCATGGCTATTCTGGAGTGCGTCCAAAGGTTCAACGGCAGATTCGGCAGAGGCAAATTGAGTTTGATACTCTGCGGAGCCCGACGCACGGAAATTCTTAATTTGAATGTTCAGCACAGCTCCCATTTCGGCAGTTTACGCCATTGGAAACAGGATCAGGTACTGGATTACCTGCGGGCACTTGAAAAAGCAGGTTTATTGCAGGCCACCGGCGGCGATTACCCCTGTTTGATGCTGACCAATGAAGGCGAAGATTTTATCGAGTTCCCCACCCAGTTGACTTTGAGCTTGAAAAATCCGGATACAGAAAAAAAGCCTGCCGTTAAAAAGCGTAAAAACCCCGTCAGAGCATGCGGCAAGATCCTTGATCCGTCAGAAGCGGCAGCTGCCGGTTGCCGCCAGCTTTTTGAACGCTACGACTTGCGGGAGGAATTGCACTTGAAAAGATTATCAGTAGCTCAAGAGAAAAATCTGAAGGCTTTTCAGATTTTCAGCGATGCGGTGCTGGATGAACTGGTATTAAAAATGCCCGTTACCATTGAAGAATGTACTAAAATCAAAGGTATCGGGCAGCAGAAAGCCAACTCTGTAATGCCGGATTTTCTGGATATAATCCAGCGTTACCGGAAGGAAAACATGCCTTAAAGCATTGTTAAAGCAAAACGCATGATACTGTTGGTGAATATTTTACCGGCAACATTGTGTGTGGCGGAAAAGTCCAAATCCTTCACACTGCATAGCAAATGAGTATTCTCATTGGTTTCCAGTATAAAACCATGGAGAAATTGAGCCGTATCGTAGAGTTTTTGCTCCACAAAAAACTTTTCACTTACCGGATAACGGGCAGTCAGGCGTAAATCAAAAACACAACACATTTTTGAGTTCCACTCCCGGCACTTTTCCAGCTCCAGCGAACAGCTGCCCCGGGGATCGGGGGCAAAGTAATTCAAACACAAAGTGTGGTCAAACACACTATCGGTCTTTTCAGCAAGCAATATACCCACTGTGCGGAGCAGATCTTTCAAATCAGGCATGACCATTTCCGGCAGATTTTCCGGGCGGGAATTTTCCGGCAGTTGCTTGAACAAACCGCCGCTGCCGTCACTGGTTTCGCAGTCGAATGTCAACTCAACACTGCCAAATGCAAGATCTCTATTGAAAGAGTGAACCGCTCCGGCAAAAAAAGAGCGGGCAAATTCATACCCCTTCCGGCGGCAGTCCAATGGAAAAAGCTGCAGCACGCTTCCGGCAGTAAATACGCTTTTATCCAAATCGCTCAAAGCCTCCCAAAGCCGGTCACCGCTGGATAATACCAACGCAATACTGAAATTCAGCTTTCGCAGCTGCTTACTTTCCGGCGGCATAAACTCATCACGCCGCAGCTCATGCCAGAAAGGCTTCAAACTCATCACCGCTTTGCCGCAACCGAGATACTTTCCGGCAAAAACTGCCATGGTTTCGCCGACTTCACAAAAATCTTTTACATTGTTTTCCATAAAAAACCTCCTGTAAAAATCCGGAATATTGTCAACAAATCCGGGTAAAAAGAGTTTTTTTATTAAATTAGCTGTAAAAAAAATGAAAATATCTTTTCAAAAGATTGCATTTTTTTGCAAAAGTGCTAAATTAACTACCGTGCAATCGTGCGTGTGTAAATATAATAAGAAAAGAGCGTGTTTTATGAAGTCTGAATTTACAGGCCGCAAACTTTTAAGTCCGGAGCGGGAAAAACTGATCGTTGACTCACTCGCTGGCGGTATTCGCACCATTGCCGAGCTCAGCGAAAAGCTGGGGGTATCCGAAGCAACTGTCAGACGGGATCTGCAATCGCTGGAAGAACGCAATCTGGTTCGCCGGGTGCATGGCGGAGCGGAGCCGGTGCGGCAGGGCGGCAAAGCCGAACCGATGTTCAACGAAAAGACTTCGCTGCACGCAACTGAAAAAGAGCTGATCGCCAAGCGGGCGATGGATTTTATTCAGGATAATGACGCTATTTTTCTCGACGGCGGCAGTACTGTGCTGGCACTGGCCCATAAACTCAAAGAGCGGAAAAATCTGACCATTGTCACCAACAGTCTTATGGCGGCAAGTGAGCTTATGGAAACCAGCCACCGGCTGATCCTGCTGGGCGGTGAGTTCCGTGCCCGCAGCCGTACACTGGTAGGGCCGCTGACCAGCAGGATTCTGGATTCGCTGGCGATCCATACGGCGTTTATGGGGACTATGGGTTTTACCGCCGAAGCAGGTATTTCCACATCTGACCCCAACGAAGCGTATACTAAAGAAGAGGTAATGCGGCACTCGTCACGGGTGGTGCTTTTGGCAGACAGCAGCAAACTGGGCACGCCCAGTCTGGCAGGCAGCGGCAATGTGGATAATATCGATATTATTATAACTGATAATAAAGTGTCTGCTGAATTGGAAGCCAAGTTGGCCAAAAAACATATAGAAGTGATCCGAACCGGAATAATTCCGGAGAAGATATAAGTCAAAGAAAACAATCAACCTTAAAACAATAACCCCTTTAAACGAAACAAAGGAAGAAAAAAAATGAGCAACAATTACTACAGTGATTCCGCTCCGTGTTTCAAGAAGGCGACCATCAAACTGAACAGCATTCCTGCTTATCAGTATGATTCCAGTGTTGCCGCTGAATACAAGGCCAAGAAGATCAGCAAAGCCGAAGTGCTGGAAATCTACGAATCCATGCTGACCATCCGTGAATTTGAAGAAATGATCCTCAAGTGCCGTACCGGTGCTTACGAAATCATCAGTGACTATGACTATCGCGGCCCGACTCACCTCTCCATCGGTCAGGAAGCCACCGCAGCCGGTGTTTGCAGTGTTCTGAACATCACCGACTTCATTACCTCCACCCACCGCGGTCACGGCGACAGTATCGCCAAGGGTTTCCACGCAATCAAACGCATGAGCGAAGAAGATATGCGTGCCCGCTGCCCGGAATATGCCTCCCTCAAGGGTGAAGAACTCCGTGACGCAGTTATGGAAGATCATGTTTTCCGTACCATCGCCGAACTTTTCGGTAAAGAAGACGGTTACGGCAAAGGCCGTGGCGGCGGTATGCACATTGCTGACTTCCGCGTGGGTCACCTTGGTGCCAACGCTATCGTCGGCGGCGGTGTTCCGGTCGCTACCGGTGCTGCTATGGCCTGCCGTATCGATCCTGCGTATCAGGGTCGTGTAGTCGCCACCTTTGCCGGTGACGGTGCTTACGCCAACGGTGTGGTGCTGGAAGCTCTGAACTGGGCCGCCCAGGATCAGTTCAACGGGCCTCTGGCTAAGACCAAGTTCGGTCTGCCCTTGATCTTCATCATCGTCAACAACCACTTTGGTATGACCGGTCGTGCCGACGGCGAAGTCAACGGTTTGGATCACCTTGCCCGCCGTGCTGCCGGTTTTGACAACGACAACATGCACGCCGAAGTCATCAACGGTATGGACCCCATGGCTGTCCGTGACGCCATCACCCGTGCCAAGGCGATCATCGCCAAGGGCGAAGGTCCGGTGCTGCTGGAACTTGACAGCTACCGCTACTACGGCCACAGCCTCTCCGACCCCCGTAACGAATACCGTACCCGTGAAGAAGAAGCCCGTTGGCAGGAAGTCGACCCGGTTCCCTGCTTCCGTGCCGAAATCCTTGCCGGCAAGATCGCCAGCGAAAAAGAACTCGCTGCCATCGAAAAGAAAGTTGCCGACCGCAACGCCCGTGCCGCCCGCCGTGCTGCTGATGCCGCCGATCCGGACCCGGCCGATGTTATCAAACACATGTATACTGATACTGTTTGCGACGAAGTTCCTGCCCAGTACAGCGATGTCACCATCGACGAACCGCTTCCGGTGGTCAAGCGTGATGCCGAAGGCCGCGTGAACTATCGTGACGCCATCAAAGAAGGTTTGATGGAAGAAATGATGCGTGACAAGCGTGTGGTGCTGTTTGGTGAAGACGTTGCCGATTACGGCGGGGCGTTCAAACTCTCCAAGGGCTTGCTGGAAAGCTTCGGTCGTGACCGTGTTTTCAACACCCCGATCTCCGAAGCCTGTATCTGCGGTGCTGCCGTTGGTATGGCTATGACCGGCTACCGTCCGGTTGCCGAACTTATGTATATGGACTTTGCTCTGATGGCTTCTGACCAGATCGCCAACCAGGCTGGCAAGTGGCACTACATGACCGGTGCTTCCACCGAAGTACCGATCGTAGTCCGCTGCAGCGTCGGTGGCGGTAAGGGTTACGGCGGTCAGCACTCCCAGAGTCTGGAAAGCATGTTTGCCCACATCCCGGGTACCTATGTGGCATATCCCTCCAATCCTTATGATGCCAAGGGTATGATCAAAACCGCTATCCGTACCAACAACCCGGTGGTGTTTGTTGAAGGTCAGCTGCTCTACAATGTCAAGGGCGTGGTTCCGCAGGAAGAATACCTCATCCCGTTCGGCGAAGCCAACATCGTCCGTGCCGGTGATGATGCCACCATCGTCTGCTGGGGTCCGGCTGTCAGCGATGCCCAAAAGGCCGCCGACAAACTGGCTGCCGAAGGCGTGAATGTGGAAGTTATCGACGTGCGTACTCTGGTACCCTTTGACTGGGAAACTGTCTTTGCCTCTGTGCGTAAGACCGGCCGCTGCGTTGTGGTCAGCCAGTGCGTAGATATCGGCAGCTTCACCGGTGAAGTCGTTTCGCAGGTGGTTGCCAACTGCTTTGATGATCTGGATGCTCCGGTACTCAAAGTCGGTGCCAAGAACGGTATTGCTCCGCAGGCCATCACGCTGGAAAAGGTCTTCCTGCCCACCGCTGATGACATTGCCAACGCCGTCAAAGCCACCCTGTAATTTTATCAGGAGAAGTTACTATGGCAACAAAAATTCCGATTCCGAAACTCGGGCAGTCCGAAGAGACTGTTGTTATCGATAACTGGAAGGTAAAAGAAGGCGATACCATCAAGAAGGGTGATGTTATCTTTGAAGTGGAAACCGACAAAGCCGTTTTGGAAGTCGAATCCCAGTTTGAAGGTACCATTCTGAAGATCCTGGTACCCGCCGGTAAAGAAGTTCCGGTCATGACCACCGGTGCGATCATCGGTGAAGCAGGCGAAGCTGTTCCGGCTGAAATGCTGGAAGCAGCTCCGGCGGCAGCCCCTGCCCCCGCTCCCGCTCCGGCAGCTGCCCCTGCCCCGGCAGCGGCACCGGCTCCCAAAGCAGCTCCGGCTGCGGCGGCTCCCGCTCCTGCGGCAGCTGCTCCGGCTGCCCCCAAAGCAGCTCCGGCACCGGCTCCTGCCAAGGCTGGCAAGCTGAAGGCTTCGCCCCGTGCCAAAAAATTTGCCAAAGATTACCTTATTGATCTTAAAAAGGTCAATGGTACCGGCGGCAACGGTCGTGTGACCGAAAAAGATGTGAAGAACTATCTGGAAGTTACCGGCTACAACGATCGCAAGATCACTCCGGTAGCATTCAATATGGCAAAGGCCGAAGGTCTGGAACTGTTGGAAATCGAAGGCACCGGCGACAATGGCAGAATCACTCTTGCCGATGTCAAAGTTGCTGTCGACTCCCGTCCCCAGCCCATGACCACCATGCGTAAGGTCATTGCCCAGCGTTTGAGCCAGAGCAAGCAGACCATTCCCCACTTCTACGTTACTGTGGCAGTGGAAATGGATAAGATCATGGATTTCCGCAAGCAGCTGAAGGCTGACGGCATCAATTTGAGCGTGAATGTATTCGTGCTCAAAGCCGTGGCTCTGGCTCTTAAGGAATTCCCGCTGGTCAACAGCGTTTGCGACGGCAGCACTGTTACCAAAAAGCCCCACATCAATGTTGGTATGGCGGTTTCCATCGACAACGGTCTGGTGGTTCCGGTTCTGCGTGATACCGATAAGATGGGTCTGGATGAGATCCAGGAAGAATCCGGTATTCTGGCAGAAAAGGCCCGAGCCGGCAAACTTTCGCCCTCCGATATGCAGGGCGGCACCTTCACTGTATCCAATATGGGTATGATGAATGTGGAAAGTTTCGGTGCGATCATCAACCCCGGCGAAAGTGCAATTCTGGCAGTAGCCAGCGGCGTACCTACCGCGGTGGTGCGTGACGGCGAGATCGTTGTCCGCAACATGATGAAGATCACTCTTTCCGCCGACCACCGTGTGATCGACGGCTCCATGGCAGCAGCGTTTGTCAACGCAGTTAAAGCCAAGCTGGAAGATGCCGAACTCTGGGAAGGCATGATCTGACCGGTCAGCTCAATAGAGTAAAACTCAACACCCGCAAAGCTGAAAAGTTTTGCGGGTGTTTTTTTGTTTGCCGGAGCAAATAAACTTGCATTTACAGCAATAAAGGTTTATTTTAAGCTGAAACATACATCTGTCATGGAGTGAACTATGAAAAATCTGCTTTTGCTGGGCGACTCGATCCGGGTCGGATATTGTGAGTTTGTCAAAGATATGCTTAAAGATGAAGCTGGTGTATTTTTTCCGCCGGAAAACTGTCGCTTTGCCCAATATACTTTGCGTGAACTTGACCATTGGATAAAACCCATGCCGGAAATTGATGTGATCCACTGGAACAACGGTTTGTGGGATTGCCTGCATTTGGGTATTGACGGCATTGCTGATGATGGCGAAGCCGCCGGGATAACCGTCAAACCGCCGCAAGTAAAAAACTCTTACCGATACGAAAAAGAACCGCTGACCCCGCCGGATATTTACGAATATATGCTCAACCGCATCGTTATCCGCTTAAAACAGCTTTGCCCGCATGCCGTAATCGTTTTCGGGACAACGACGCCGGTAGTCGAAGAAGAAGCTCCGGCAATATTCCGCAGCAATGCAGAAATCGACCAATACAACTCCATTGCCCGGAAAGTTATGCAGAAGTATGATATCCGCATCAACGAGCTGGGCGAATACGCTAAAACTTTAGGCAAAGAATACCGCCGGGACTGGGTGCATTACAACGAAATTGGCTGCAAACTGCTGGCTGAAGAGATCACAACTTATCTGAAAAACGAAAAACTTATCTGATCAGCGTATTGAAAATTTACGGATATTTTTGTTGAGAGTCCAGCCTTCCAATTTGTCAGAAGCCACCAGCGAGTAATCGCTTTCGGCATCAACGATCTCCACAGGCGTACCACCGGCAATAGTACCGAGTTTCTTGCCGTTGTGTTTGCCGGGAAAGCTGAAAAGTTCTGCATTCTTCGCCACCACCAACGCCTGATTGCTGCGGTAGGAGCTTTGATACTGTATAAACATCAATATCAAAGCTAAAGTCATTGCTCCCAGCAAAACTGCTCCGCAGCCCCACAAAACGCTGCCGGAAAGTTTGTTGCGGAAAATCAGCAATATGAAAAACGCCAGAAAACAGCAAGCTGCGATCATCAAATAATCATCCGGGTGCAGCCGGTCACGGAGCATAGCCATTGCTGCTTGCGGAGTTGCCGGATCGTTGCCGGAAGCAAGGAAAAACTTCCGCCGCATGACCTGGCGGTTTTCGTGAGTGGCACTGTCCAGCGGAGCCAGCAAACCGGCACTTTCAAGGTAATAGAGAGCCATTTCCGGCTCATTGTTTGCTTCGGCAATACAGCCGAGGTTGTAGTAGACATTAGCGTCGGAAGGGTTGTTGGCCTGATATTTTTCAAAATATGCCTTGGCTTCGCTGTATTTGCCCTGATCGTAGGCTTTAAGAGCTTCATGCCACGCTTGAGGCGTTGCCGCCATGGTCAATGCCGGGAAAATGGAGAAAAAGATCACTAATGTTTTCAACGCACCCAGCAGAAGTTTGCGGATTTTTTCCGGGTCGGCAAGAGCGGTCTTCATCATTGCTTTGGGCAGATAGCTTATATTGGCACAAGTTTGCAATGCTTCGGCTAAATCTTTGTTGTCGGCAGCCTGGGCAACATCTTCCAGCGTGGAACCGGCGGGGAGTTTCCAGCGGTCGCTTAAATAGTCGGCAATTTCGCCGGAGGCTAAAAGCGGCAAATCTTCGGCAGGAGCTTTGCTGACTTTCTCGTACAAAGCGTTACGCAGCTCTTTTGCCCGTTCCCGGCGAAGTTCTGCGTGATCGGGACGGTTGCGGCGTATTCTGTTAAACAAAATCGTCAAAAGCCAAAGTACCGGCCCAACAATAAATATCGTTACCGCCAGAGCAATGCGGTTGCGGCGGTAAAAACTGCTCCAGGCTCCGGTGGGGGATTTTTTGCAGTAAAGCAAAGTGGTGCGGGGCAGATCTTCATCGATTTTATCAGCAGATTTTACATTGTTGACTGCCGGAATCACCGGAGTTGATGCGGCACTTGAACTTTTGCCTACCGCCGGAGAAACTTGCAAAACTTTGTCTATGGCTATACTTTTGTATTTATCCAGCTGCGGATCAAAGAAATAAAACTTTTGCTCAATATCGGTCAACCCGGCTTTCAGCGGCACAAGGGCGTAACTTATAGTACACTTATTGCCGTTGTAACGGACTTCGCCGGGATAGACCCGGCAGTCATTTACCGCCAATTCCGGCACTTGCAGTGTTTCAAAACTGCTGGAGTTAAGTGCTTGCAAAGTCAAATCCAAACTTACCGGCTCCAGAGCGTTTACTTTGTTTTCCGAAAGCAGAGCTTCGCCGGTAAAATTTCCGGTCAGGCCCAGAAAAAATCCATCTTGCGGAATCGGTGGCAGCGGTTTGACGGTAATGGGGGGCAATTCGAGCATAAGTTTACGCTCAATGCGGCGATAGCGGGTGCCGCCGCCGAAAAAATCGTCAAACGGATCACTGCTGCGGCGGCGGTCAGGAATAAGTATATTGCACGACACATTGCCTTTTACAGTCAATTCGCCGGGAGCCAGCGGCCGGAACGCCGTAGGGAAAACTACTGTGTTATAAAGTTTATCATCCAAGACTTGCCGCTGTTGGCGGGGCCGGGCAAAAGCGGGATTTTCCGGATTGACTTTGCGGAAATCCCGGAAAACCGATTTGCCGATATCCAACACCGGATAGGCAGTCAGTTCGATCTGCAGATTTTTCGGATAATACAAATTTACCGATAACGGTATATCTTCCCCCACATAATAAACCTTGCGTTTTCCGGCAAAAACCCCTTTGGCAAAAACATCATCCACCCCCATACCGGCAGTATTGTCTTTAACGACTTTGAGCTTGAGCGGCGGGGTTTTTACCGTTTTCGAACCTAGTTTGACATCCAGCGGAGCAATAGTGTATTCGCCGGGAGCGGGAGCTGCAAAGTTATACCCCACGGAAACTGTGGAATCGCCGTTGACCACCCGTGTGGATTGACTGCTGCCGCGGTAAGTGAAGTTCTCGGGCAATTTAAGGAGCTGGGGCAAAGTTCTGCCCTTATTGCTCAAGAGCAAAACAAAACCTTCGCCTTCCATGACCACCGCCGGTTCCAGGACCGCTTGAAAATCCTCTGCGGCCGCCAGACTCAACATTGCAGAAAATATTGCAAGGAGTGTAACAATATACTTTTTCATAACATTGCACCTTTCACCAATCTTTTTCCACCGGACGCATCTGCCGCATATTCCGGTTGGAGCGTATGGCATCGCGTAAATTCTTTTCGTCCTGACTCATACTATCCAGCAAAGCATCGGCTTGCTTGGGATCCATTTTATTCTTTTCCTGTTCGGCAGCTTGTGCTGCTCCTGCCTGATTATCGGATTTATTGTCAGAAGATTTTTCCGGATTCTGCTGCTCTTTGCCGGAGCGATCCTGTTTTTGCTCTTTACCCAAAGCTTCCCGGGCCTTTTCCAAATCTTTTTCAGCACCTTTATAATCGCCCTGACTTTGCTTCTTTTGAGCATCTTTCAATGCATCGGCAGCGTTGGCGGCTTGCTCCTGCAATTTTTTATTTTCCATATTTTCCGCCTGCTTTTGATAATCATTTACCGCCTTTTGAGCTTCATTCAAAGCCTGTTGAGCAGACTGCTTATCCTGCTTATCCTGCTTATCCTGCTGATTCTGCTGTTGCTGCTGACGGTTTTTATCTTGGGCTTGTTTGGTTTTATCTTGAGCTTGCTTTTGGAGTTTTTTCAACTCCTCAAGTTTTTTCCGCAATTCGCTGATTTCTTTGCGGTCGGCAAGCTGCTTTTGCTGAACTTGAGCGGTAATATCGTTTTCTGATGGCAGTTTCAGGGCATTTATATAAAGCTCTTCAGCCTGGATCATGCTCTTATCGGCTTCGTCAAGCTGTTTCAACGCCCCGTCAAGATCGCCTTTATGACTGGTTTGAGCGGCTTGAGCAAACTTCATCCGTCCGACAGTCTGATTGCTTACCCCCAAATTGTGCAGAACTTTGTGTTTAAGCTCATCACTTAAAGGCATACTCAAAAGTTCTTCGTAAATTGCGGCAGCTTCTGTGGATTTATTTTCCAGCTGCAATTTTCTGGCTTGATTGTAAAGTTCTGTGGGGTTCTTTTCCGCGGCAACTGCTGCTGTTTCCTTTGCCGGTAAATCTTCGGCAAAAAGTGCTCCGCTCCCCCAACAGCCCGTCAAGCCGATCACCAGCCAGAGCCGGAAGAGCGTATGCAATTTCCGCTTGTCAACTTCGTCAATAAGCATATAAAGCAGTAAAAAGAAAACACCCGGCACCAGAAAGAGCATAAACCGCTCAATGGGCAGCGACCGGCGTACCGCCTTTTTTTCGCCTTGCGGCAGCTTGCTCAACTCCCGGGTCAGCACCTCCAAACCGGTGTTCAAGTTGGAGCTGTTTATATACACGCCATTGGTGGCAACGGCAAGTTTTTTCAGTAATTCTTCATTGAGTTTGGTTCGTACCAAAGCTCCGGAGCGATCCCGCATAAAATGTTTTTGATTATCTTCGCCCATGATTCGGATCAACGCCGGAACTGCCGGATCGCCCAAACCTACTACAAACAGCCGGATATTGGCTTTTTTGACTTCGGAGAGTTCTTTTTCTATACTGCCGGAAAGTTCTTCGCCATCGGTTATCAAAATGATTTCCCGGGTGGTACCGCCGGCGGCTTTCAATGATTTTACCGCAACATTCAGAGCTTCCGCCAGATTGGTTCCCCCAACCGGAACCAGATTGCAGTCAAGCTCGTCAATGCACTGCTCCAAACTGACCCGGTCGCCGGTCACCGGACAGGTGAGAAAGGCTCTGCCCGCAAAGGCGGCAATGCCGAAAGCGGTTTGGGGGTTATCGGCTATAAGTTTACGCAAAAGCCATTTGCCATGCTCCAATCTGGAAGGTGCCACATCTTCAGCAAGCATACTTTTGGATACATCAAATACGATCAGTGCATCTGTTTGAGCCAAATTGAATTCCAGCGGACGCTCCCCCCAGTAGGGCCGTGCCGCCGCCAGTGTAAAAAAGGTTATCGCCAACAGAAAAAACGATCGCCGGATAAATCTTTTTTCGCCGGAAAGTACCGTTTGATTATTGCCTCCGGCAAAACTTTTCAGCAGTTTTTTACGGACACTATCGCCATAAAGCCAATACATCAGACAGCACAAAACCGCAGCGGGCAACGCCCACAATACAGCAGGATTTATAAAATTCATTTCTTTACTTCTCCATTTATAATTGGAATTATAGCATATTTTTTTTAAATAAACAAATCTATTTGACAAAAAAACTGTTTTTTTAACGATTTCGGGAGTTTTGACCCTTGACAAAAGCGTTTTGTTCGCTAATTTTACAAGACGGCATTTTTTTGTGAACAATCTGCGAGTCAATGTGGTCTTAAGTGCAGAACCGGAAAACCCTGACTCCCATAACGAAAAGGATAACAGCTATGATCAATCAATCAAACCTTGCAGAACTGCAATCCGAATTGCGGGAAGCCACCGCCTTCATCACCCCTTTGCGAACTGAAATCGGCAGGATCATTGCCGGTCAGGAAAAACTTATCGACCGTTTGATCATGGCTCTTATCACCGGCGGCCATGTTTTGATCGAAGGGGTGCCGGGATTGGCAAAAACTCTGGCAGTCAAAACTTTAAGCCAGACTTTGAGTGCCAGTTTTTCCCGCATCCAGTTCACACCGGACTTACTGCCTGCTGACTTGGTCGGCACCCGGATCTACAATGCCGAAACCCACAAATTTTCCACCCGTACCGGCCCGGTGGTGGCAAATATCGTTTTAGCTGACGAAATCAACCGTGCCCCGGCAAAAGTGCAGAGTGCCCTTCTGGAAGCCATGCAGGAAAAACAGATCACCATTGGCGGCGAACGCTTCCCCCTGCCCGAATTCTTTCTGGTGCTTGCCACCCAGAACCCCATTGAACAGGAAGGTACTTACCCGCTGCCGGAAGCCCAGGTCGACCGCTTTATGTTCAAACTTTCAGTAACCTACCCCTGCCGCGACGAAGAACGGCTGGTGCTGGAAAGAGTCGCCCACCCCGATTGGGAAGACCGGGCCTCTGCCATAGCTTCGGTACAGGATGTACTCAATGCCCGCAAAGCTCTTGACCGGGTTTATCTGGATGAAAAAATCGTAGAGTATATTCTGGATCTGGTGATTGCCACCCGCCCCGGGCACCGTGCCAATCTCTCGCCCCGGCAGGCAGATGCCCGCTTGAGCGATATCGATGTGCAGCTGGAATACGGTGCCAGCCCCCGTGCCGCCATTGCTCTGGCACTGGCGGGCAAAGCCAACGCTCTGCTTGCCAACCGGGCATATGTTATACCGCAGGATATAAAAGATGTAGCTTGCGATGTTATGCGGCACCGTATAACTTTAAGCTACGAAGCGGAAGCGGAAAACATTACTCCTGACAATGTGATCAATTACCTTCTGGAAGAACTCCGGACTCCGTAAAAGGATTTTTTGTATGCTTGAAACAGCCGAATTGCTGAAAAAAGTCCGCAAACTTGAGATCGTGGCGGGCAAGCTGGTCGAAGATGTTATCGGCGGAGCTTATCACAGCGTGTTCAAAGGTCGAGGCATTGAGTTCGACGAAGTGCGGGAATACACCTTTGAAGACGATATAAGAGATATTGACTGGAATGTAAGTGCCAGATTAAATGCTCCCTATGTAAAAAAATATGTGGAAGAGCGGGAGTTGACCGTACTTCTGATGGTCGATATATCCAATTCCATGACGCTGGGCAGCAGCGGTGCCGTTGCCGAAAAAGCAGTGGAAGCCGCCGCCTTGCTGGGCTTGAGTGCCATAAACAACCACGACCGGGTGGGCTTGTCGCTTTTCAACGATAAAACGGTCAAATTCATGCTGCCCCGCAACGGCAGACACAACAATCTGCGATTGATCCGGGAACTGGTATCCGCTGCGGGCAATGCAGAACCCGGCAGAACCAATATAGCTTTGGCATTGCAGCACGCTTGCAAAGTGCTGGTCAAACGCAGTGTGATTTTTGTAGTCAGCGATTTGGCGGATGACCCCCAAGCACTGGAAAAGGCTCTGAAGCTTGCCTCCAGACGCCACGATGTGATCGTA
>JAZSHD010000097.1:0-15668 GCA_045533055.1 Victivallaceae bacterium
TTGAACATGGCGAGCTGGATTTCAAGGCTATGCTCATGCTGCTGCGGATCGGGGTGGAAAAGTATGCTCCCGAGTATCAGAGCCAGTTCTACTGGCGGATGCTCGACCCGCTGTATTAAATGTTTTTGTTCTGATAACCCAATGGAGTTTTTACAATGTCTGTGATCGAAGATATGGCACGCCGTGCCAGAGTTGCTGCTCAAACTTTGCGTACCCTTTCCCCTGCCTGCCGGGCTGATGCACTTAACCGCATGGCGGGCAAACTTATTGCCTGCAAGGAAGAAGTGCTGAAAGCCAATGCTGCTGATCTTGCCGATGCCGCGGAGCTTTCTGAAGCTTTCCGCAAACGGCTTACGGTAGATGAAAAAGTCTTTGATTATATGGTCAAACGCCTGAACGAAGCCGCCGCTTTGCCTGACCCGGTAGGCGAAATCCTTGAAGAACGCACAATGCCCAGCGGTTTGCTGGTGCAAAGGGTGGCAGTGCCCATTGGCGTACTTGCCATGATTTACGAAGCCCGCCCCAATGTAACAAGCGACGCTGCAGCCGTAGCTCTTAAAAGCGGCAATGCTGTGATCCTCAAAGGCGGTTCGGAATCTTTGAGAACCAATCTGGTGCTGGCGGAAGCCATGCGTTCCGCCGCCAGAGAAGCCGGATTGCCGGAAGATGCCATTCAGCTGGTTGCCAGCACCGACCGGGCGGATGTGGCAGAATTGCTCAAGCAGGATAAATATATAGATCTGGTGATCCCCCGGGGCGGCAAAAGTTTGATCAAAGCCATTGCCGAAGGTACCCGCATACCCGTACTCAAACACTATGACGGCATTTGCCACTTGTATATTGCTTGCGATGCCGACGAAAAAATGGCTGTTGATCTGGTGGTAAATTCCAAGTGCCAGAATGTGGCAGTCTGCAACGCTTTGGAAACGCTGTTGATCGACCGCAAGGCTGCCGATGGTTTGATGCAGAAAATCGTGGACGCTCTCAAAGAAAAAGGTGTGGAAGTCCGGGGCTGCGGAGAGCTTTGCCGCCGAACCACCGGCTGTGTTGCCGCAACAGACGAGGATTGGGATACTGAATATCTGGGCAGAATACTTTCTGTACGCATTGTGGACAATATAAAAGAAGCCATGCAGCATATTGCTGAACATGGCTCCGGACATACCGACGGTATTGTTACAACTTCGCAAGCTCTGGCTGACGAGTTTATTGCCAATGTGGATTCCGCTTCGGTGCTGGTCAACGCTTCCACCCGGCTTTCCGGCGGCGGCGATTACGGGTTGGGTGCTGTGGTCGGCATCTCCACTGACCGGCTCCACGCCCGGGGACCGGTCGGCCCCACCGAGCTTTGCACCTACAAGTGGGTGGCAAAAGGCAACGGTCAGCTGCGGAACTGACCGTAGGTCTGGCAAAAAATAGCCTTTTTACAGCTCTTTTACAGCTTGGATCAAACCTGTGGCGTAAATTTTCATGCCTTTATCGTTGGGGTGCACGCCATCAGCATACAATTCAGCACGGTTTGCCGGGAAGAACTGGTCGCCGTCAAGGAGTTTGACCTTGGGAAATTTGGCGGCTTCTTCCCGGACGATGTTGCTGTAAATCGGGCGGCGGGATTCAAATTCGGTCATGGCGGGTATGGGGCTGATGATGACAGCTTTTCCGGCAAAATTGCTTATGGCAGAGAGTATTTTATTCGTGGAGTTGCGGAAATAATCCAAATCCACTTTCTGGGCGGCATCGTTGGCTCCGAAGCCCACGACTGTAACATCATCTTTACTGCTGCTGAATTCCAAAGTAGCCTCCACAGGGGAAAACTCCATTTTTGCTCCGCCAACAGATGTATTGTGCAAGATCATATCCAGCTCTTTAGCCGCGATCACCACCGAGGCTTTCGCCGGGCTGGAACAGGTCATGCCCTGCAAGATGCTGTCGCCGCAAATCAGGAGTTTGGGGCGATTGTCGGCAACCGGGGAAACTTGAGCGTTGTCATCGACTTTGACATCGAACTTGTTCAAAACAGCCAGATGGGGCAAATAGATGGTTACGACTTTTCTGCCGGGAGCCAATTTCATAGAGTGTACTCCGGCACCGTCAAAGGTGGTGATTATATCAGCAACTTCCACATCAGTAGCAAATATCTGCCGTGCCGCTTCGCCGAACTCTACTGAAATTTCCAGATTTTCCGAATCCGTTTCAAACACTACCGCCATGCCGGAAGCACATCGGGAGCGTATTTTCCAGGTTTCGGGCGAGCTGTAAAAATCCAGCAGCTGTTGGTTCATACGGACAAAAGGTTTACATGCTCCCCGGAAAAATTCCGGAGCATCGGCAAGATTTATTTTTTTCATGATAAAGATTTTCCCTGTTGTTGATTATCTTTCACTGGTTATACTATACTTTGATTTTCTCTCTTTGCCAAATATTTGAAGCTATTTACTTGCTTTTTAGCTTTGGAGAGGGTATATTGATAAATCACAAATATTTTTTAATCGAAAGAAGTATTTACAATGTATCCGTTTCAAAGTTATTTTCTGGATAAACCGCTGGTCAAAGGGCGGATTTTCGATGTTTTTGAACCCGCCGAAGGGGTGCCGGTAAAGGATGTGGCGATCTTTTTCGTGCATGGCGGCGGCTGGCACTCCGGCTCCCGGGCAGGTTTCTATGAAATCATGGAGGCTTTCGGTCGCCTTGGTTATATAACTTGCACTACCGATTACCGGCTGACAGCCAACGGCTTTGAACAGCTTGCCGATATCCGGGAATCTTTTGATTGCTTTGTGGAAATACTCAAAAAACGCAATCACTCCTGCCGTATTGCGGTTCATGGCTCTTCGGCGGGGGCACATTTAGCGAGTCTGCTTTGCTGTGCCAAGCCCGGCGAGTGCGGCGAAAAGGTGGAAAAACTCAAATATCCGGAAGTCCGGCCGGAAATGGCGTTTTTTCAGGCAACGCCTCATAATTTCAAACATTGGGAAGGTATGATGCCGCCATTCTGGAATCAGATGCAAAGTGTTGCCGGGGTAAAGTACGATGAAAATCCTGAACCCTACGAGCGGCTGTCCATGGAAAACTTTATCCGGGCAGATAACCCGAAAATCTTTTTTATGGAAGCTGAACTTGAACACCTTTTCCCATCAGAACATACGCTGGAAATCGCACGGAAACATCGGGCGATGAACATTGCCAGCCAGTGGAAAGTTTATGCCAAGGTTGAACACGGATTTTTCCATGAATTAAAGCGGAAAATGCAGCTTGAAGCCTTTGAAGATATATGCAAGTTTCTGGAAGGAAAACTGCATACTGATTTTTAAGCAGCCCCGTATTGGTAAAAAATTACGCAAAATGATGATTTTTTTCATTATTTTGCGTTTTTTTTATTTGCGAATTTAAAAAGCGTGTATTATATTCGCACCGTACAACTTTTTTGAACTAAAAAATGTAGGAAATCTATGGACAGCGTCAACAACTCCCAAAAGAACAGCAAATTTCAGGAATTCGTCGATGCCGCAGCGATCATCTGCCGCAGTAATGCTGCCAGCAGCGAGGAAATCATCAACGAACTTATAGCTTTGGCGGTAGCTAATAATCCCACTCTGGATTTGGCAAAGGTAAAAGCCGGGGTTTTTGCCCGGGAAGCTATGTTCCCCACAGTTATCGCTCCCGGCCTGGCAATGCCCCACGCCCGTATTGCCGGGTTGGAAGGTTTGATCGTAGCATTGGCAACGGTGAAAGAGCCGGTGCGTTTCGGCGGCGAAGAAGATGGCGAAGATGTGCGGGTGATCGTGCTGGTGCTTTCGCCGGCAGATAATCCCGGGCTGCACTTGCATGTGGTTTCGGCGTTGGCAAGAGAGTTTTCGGATTTGGAAAAGATCGGCCAGGTCGCCGATTTGCAGAGCGTGGAAGAAGTTGTGAAGTTTTTCGGCGTTGTGCAGATGCGTCTGCCGGAGTATTTGAAGGTCGGCGATATTGCCAGCGGTATCGGGCCGGTGCTGCAAGCTACTGACAGTCTGGCATTTGCATTCCGTAAATTCGGCGAAAGCCGTGTGGAGCTGATTCCGGTGCTGGACGATGACGGCAAACTTATGGGGGTGTTGACTTTGAAAGATGTCCTCAAATACAATATACCTGAAGGGGTGCTGGAAAGTGGCGATGTATCGGTGCTCTATGATATGAAACCCTACGCAGAAGTTATCGGCAAGGCGGAAAATATTCAGGTTTCTGAACTTATGAGCAGTGAATTTATGGCAGTCAATGAAGATTTGCCGGCTGCAAATCTTATAAAACTTCTGCTTGACTCTCCAGTGAACAGCATTATGGCTGTTGACAGCGAAAACCGGCTGCGGGGCGAAGTCAGACTCCGGGATTTCTGCGGCAAGATTTTCTGGGAATAAACGATCAGGTATGCTTTAATCAAGGGGTGCAGCATGAAACGGTTATCTTTTCTGTTGCTGTTGACAACGGCAGCAGTCGTCTTTGCGGCGGAACTGCCGCTTAAGGGTGTTTACAGTTGGGGCGATGCAAAGAACGAAGCTCCCGGTATCAAGCTCAAATCATTCACACTTGAAAAACCCCGTAAATTGGCAATTTACGCTGTTCGGGTGGATTTGAGCAATCCGCAAGTCTATCTGGTGGTCAACAGTAAGGCTGAAAGATGGGGGCAGTTCATGCCGTACCCGAAAAATCGGAAGATCGAAACCGAGCGGATGCGGGTTTGGGATTTTGTGGCTGCCAAACGCAAAGAAGGGCATAATGTCCGGCTGGCAGTGAACGCTTCACCGTGGGGACCGTGGGGCGATCCCAAGGTCAATCACCTTTTTGCCAGCGGGGTGGGGCTGCTGGTCAGCAATGGCGAAGTGTTAGCTACTCCGCATGGCAGAAAAGCTAAGGGCGTTCCGGCATTGATCGTACGGGATAACGGCTCGGTTGATTTGATAAAGTTCAAGCAGGGCGATAACCCCAAAGGTATCAAAACTGCGGTTTCCGGATTCAGCTTCATTCTGACTGACGGCAAACTTATGAAGCCGGATAAACCTTTGCACCCCAGAACTTTCTATGGTTTGAGCAAGGATAAGAAAACCCTCTATATCGGGGTGATCGATGGCAGACAGCCGGAGTTGAGTCTGGGTATGACCTGTCATGAGGGGGCCCAGCTTATGAAATATCTGGGAGCTTACAATGCTGTTAATATGGATGGCGGCGGCTCCACGACTCTGGTAACTTGCAAAAGCGGCAAAAACAGACTTATCAACGCTCCTTCCGATGCTAAAAATGCCAAAAAAGATAAATACAAATCCACCCGCCATGTGGCAACTGCTTTAGGTGTATGCGTCGGTAAATACAAGCCGCCCAAGAATAAAGACAAAAAAAAGAAAAAGTGATTTTTTATGCGTAAATGTGTGGGTATTCTTACCGCCGGCGGCGACAGTCCGGGGCTTAATGCGGCGATCCGTGCCGTGGGCAAAGTCCTTGCCCGGGCCAATGCTAAACTCATCGGCTTTAAGGATGGTTTTGAAGGTATAGCCTTCGACCGTTTTGTGGAGCTGGATGACGAAATGCTCTCCGGTATCCTCACTGTGGGCGGCACGATTTTACGCACCAGCCGCCACAAGCCCAACAAGATGCCCGTGGGCAAAAAAATCGTGGATATGACCGAAGCCATTGTGGAAAATTACCACAAGCACCAGCTTGCAGCCCTGATTTGCATCGGGGGAGGCGGCACCCACAAAAGTGCTCTGCTTTTAAAAAAAGCCGGTCTGAACATTGTTACCATACCCAAAACTATTGATAACGACCTCTCCGGCTCCAACGGCACCATCGGTTTTGATACAGCACTGAATGTGGCAACCGATGCTATCGACAGTCTGCACAGCACCGCCAGCAGCCATAAACGCATTATGCTTGTGGAAGTTATGGGGCATAAGACCGGCTGGCTCACTTTGGGCAGCGGCATCGCTGGCGGGGCAGATGTTATATTGATCCCCGAAATACCTTACAGTCTGGAAAAGGTTGCCGAAGCATTGAAACTCCGTTCCAGAGAGGGCAAGTTTTTCAGCATCGTGCCGGTTGCCGAAGGAGCGGTGGATGTGGCAACGGCAGAAAAAATCGCCAAAATTCAGCAAACTTTGGATAAAACCGACGATAAAAAACGCAAAGCCGAGCTGAAAACCGAACTTGCCGAGCTTACGGACTACAAGCCGGAACGGATCTTTGAATTGGCAAAAAAACTTGAAGAACTTACCAAACTGGAAACCCGGGTAACGATTCTCGGGTATCTTCAGCGGGGCGGCACCCCCAGTTGTTTTGACCGGATGCTGGCAACCAGATTGGGCGTCCGGGCGGCAGAAGCGGTGCTGAACAGGGAGTTTGGTTTTATGACCTCCTATGCCAACGGCGAAATCAGTCTGGTACCCATCGAGGAAGTAGCCGGTAAACGCAAGGAACTTTCCGCCGATCACCCGTGGGTAAAGTGTGCCGAAGCAAGCGGAGTATCTTTTGGGGCATAAATCAGGTATTGTTAAAAAATAATGAGGTGCAGAGAAGTCTGTGCTTCTTTTTTTATCCAGCGGCTTTCAGCTTTTTCATTAAAAAAAATTACCTTAAATTTGCATTACACTGTTTTCGGTGCTATTTTCCTTTTTCAAGTTCTTATTGCTTCAATAGATGGCAATAATCGTAATTAACTCATTTGGGAGGGGTTTGTAAGAGATGATGACAGTATGGGATTGGTTGATCGTGATCGTGCCGACACTTTTTGTGTTGGGTATAGGGGTGTATTCACGCCGGTATCTGCGTGATGTAACGACCTTTCTTTCCGCCGGGCGGGTCTGCGGCAGATATGTTATTTCAGTAGGCGATATTGCCTCGGGTCTGTCGGTGATCGGTATGATGCGTTATGTGGAAGTACACTACAAAACCGGTTTTGCCACAGCATTCTGGACTTCGCTGCTGCTGCCGGTCGGGGTGGTACTGGGGTTGTTCGGGTATGTAACTTACCGCTTCCGGGAAACCAAATCACAGAGCATCGGCCAGTTCATTGAATTGCGTTACAGCCGTAAGTTGCGTATTTTTGCCGCGGCTCTGCGCAGTATTTCTGAAATGCTTGCCAATATGATTTTGCCCGCATTGGCGGCCCGTTTCTTCATCTACTTTCTGGACTTGCCCCACCAGTTCCAAATTTTTGGAATGACTTTTTCCACATTCCATATCGTTATGCTTATTTGCCTCTTTTTGGCGATCAGTATTATCTGTATGGGCGGGGCTATGAGTATTATTATTACTGATACTATTCAGGGGTTTATCCTTTACCCCATGCTGGTTCTTTTCACGGTTTTTGTTCTGATCAAATTCCCGTGGAGCAGTGAAATGCTGCCGGTGATGGTCGACCGTGCCCCGGGGGAAAGTTTTATCAACCCCAACGATATAGCAAACCTCAAGGTGTTCAACCTGTTCTCTCTGCTGGCACTGCCTTTTGTCAGTCAGCTTTTGCAGCGTGCCAGCTGGATCGGTGCCGGGTCATCTTCCACTGCCGCCCGTTCGCCCCACGAGCAGAAAATGGCTTCGCTGCTGGGTACATGGCGTCAGGCTCTGGGAACGATCTTCTATGTGCTGGTGGCTGTTACTGTGCTTACTATGCTCAATCATGCCAATCACTCCAATCAGGCACATAAGATCCGTTTGGAACTCTCTGACAAGATCGCCGGAGAAGTCATTGAAAATAAAGCTATGCGTACCAAAGTGCTCGCCAGTTTGAATGCAATGCCCGTGCAGAAACACATTATCGGCAAAGATGCTCCGCTGGGCGAAGGCCGAGATATTGATACGCGTTACCTCAATACCGCCAAGAGCGAGTTGACCAAAGGTTCTGACGGCAAGACCTCCAAAGAGAGTACCGATGCCGGGATGCCGGTTTATCAGAAATTCCGTACATTGTACTATCAGTTGATGCTGCCGGTAACTCTGCGGAATATGCTGCCGGTGGGTATGCAGGGGCTTTTCTGTCTTTTGATATTGCTGATGATGATATCCACTGACGATACGCGTATTTTCAGCTCTGCAATTACCGTAAGTCAGGATGTATGCCTGCCTTTGATCAAAAGAAAACTCACTCCACGGCAGCACATGTGGATGGTTCGCTGGGTATCCATCGGGGTAGGATTATTCTTCTTCCTCGGGTCGAGCTTTATGGCACAGTTGGACTACATCGGACTCTTTGTTACTTTGATGATCTCCGTCTGGTGCGGCGGTTGCGGACCTATGCTTATTCTGGGGCTTTACAGCCGTTTTGGTACTACCAGCGGGGCATGGACAAGCCTGCTCAGCGGTATGTTTATGGCTCTTGGTGGCATGTTCGTACAGCGTAACTGGGCAGATATCATCTATCCCTGGCTGCGGGACAATGGCTGGCTGGAGGGCGTTACCAATGCTTTGACCACTGTTTCCAGCCCCTTTGCACCTTATGTGGACTGGAGCGTGGTGGTACAGGAACGCTGCCCCATCAACAGTTACGAGTGGTATTTTATTACCATGATGACCACGCTGTTGCTTTACATTATTGTATCATTTCTTACCTGTAAAGAACCCTTCAATCTGGATCGTATGCTGCACCGCGGCAAATACGCTTTGGATGAAAAGCGGGAAATCAAGAGTGCGTGGACTTGGAAGAGTGTTTTCAGCAAGCTCATCGGTATCACTCCCGAATATACCAAAGCCGACAGATTTGTGGCGTGGAGCTACTTTGTTTACAGCTTTATCTACCGCTTCGGTCTGACCTTTGTGCTGGTTCTGATCTGGAACGCCATCACTCCGTGGACTATTGAGCTGTGGAGCTGGTACTTCCTTATTACCATACTTATCGTACCGTGTGCCATGGCTGCTGTTACAGCAGTGTGGTTCGGTATCGGCGGGGTAATTGACCTGCGGCAGATGTTCATCGATTTGGAAAACCGCACTATCAATGTGCTGGATGACGGCCGGGTGGAAGGCAATATGTCGCTGGCAGATAAAGCCGCGTTGGAAGCTGTGGAAAAACAGTCCGAAGCCAAGACTGAAAACAGCAAGTGATTTGTTGCTGCAAAAGCCGGTTCTGTAAAGAGCCGGCTTTTTTTGTGCAGACTTTCCGGTGGGCATATTTCCGGAACTTTTTTTTATTGGTGCTTGCAAAAGAACAGTTTTTGTGCTATATTATACCTTAAGTTTTTATTGCTTTGAGCTATGTCATGGCAATAGGTCGTAAATAACACATAAGGAAGGAATTTGTAAGACATGATGTCAGTATGGGATTGGTTGATCGTTATCATCCCGACACTCTTTGTGTTGGGAATGGGTTTGTACTCACGCCGTTATCTGCGTGATGTAACTACATTTCTCTCCGCAGGACGAGTCTGCGGCAGATATGTTATCTCGGTGGGCGATGTAGCCAGTGGTTTGTCGATCATTGGTTTGGTCAGCTATGTGGAGATCCACTACAAGACCGGTTTTGCCACAACTTTCTGGACCTCACTGCTGCTGCCGGTGAGCGTGGTTCTGGGTTTGTTCGGTTATGTGCTCTACCGTTTCCGGGAAACCAAGTCCCAGAGTATCGGGCAGTTTATCGAAATGCGTTACAGTCGCAAATTGCGTATCTTTGCTGCCGGCTTGCGCAGTTTGTCAGAAATGCTTGCCAATATGATCCTGCCGGCTTTGGCGGCACGCTTCTTTATTTACTTTCTGGATTTGCCGCACAGCTTTATGCTGTGGGGTATGGAAATCCAAACATTCCAGCTGGTAATGTTTATCTGCCTTGTTATGGCGATCAGTATTATCTGTATGGGCGGAGCGATGAGTATCATCATTACCGATACCATTCAGGGCTTCATTGTTTACCCGATGCTGGTGTTCTTCACGATCTTCGTGCTGGTCAAATTCCCGTGGAATAGTGAAATGCTCCCCGTGATGGCAGACCGTGCCCCCGGCGAAAGTTTTATTGATGCTATGGATATAGCCAAGCTCAAAGACTTCAATATCTTCTCATTGGTAATGCTGCCGATCGTTACCCAGCTTTTGCAGCGTGCCAGCTGGATCGGTGCCGGTTCTTCTTCCAACGCCGCCCGTTCGCCCCACGAACAGAAGATGGCGAGTTTGCTGGGTACCTGGCGTCAGGCTCTCGGTTTGATTTTCTATGTGCTGGTCGCAGTTACCGTAATTGTGATGCTCAATCATGTCAATCACTCCAAAGAAGCTCACAGCATCCGTTTGGCTCTTACCGACAAGATCGCCAGCGAAGTAATTGCCGATAAAGCAATGCGTACACAGGTGGTTTCCAGCCTCAAGGCTATGCCGGTGCAGAAGCATATCATCGGCGAAGAACCGCCGCTGGCTGAAGGCAACGATATCGATACCCGTTATCTGAATGTAGCCAAAAAGGCTATGACCACCGACGCTGCGGGTGTTTCCAGCAAAGAAACCGTCGACAAAGGTATGCCGGTTTATCAGAAGTTCCGTACCCTCTACTACCAGCTGATGTTGCCCGTGACCATGCGTAACATTCTGCCCAAGGGTGTGATGGGTTTGTTCTGTCTGATGATGATATTGCTGATGCTCTCCACTGACGATACGCGTATCTTCAGTGCTACCATTACCGTAAGTCAGGATGTGATCCTGCCCTTGCGTAAGAAAAAGCTTACTCCCCGTGAACACATGTGGATGGTTCGCTGGGTGGCGATCGGTGTAGGGGTATTCTTCTTCATCGGTTCCAGTTTCATGTCCCAGTTGGACTACATAAGTTTGTTTGTATCTTTGATGTGTACCATGTGGTTGGGCGGTTGCGGACCTATGCTTATTCTGGGTTTGTACAGCCGTTTCGGTACCACTATCGGTGCGTGGACGAGTTTGCTGACCGGCGTGGTCATGGCTCTGGGCGGTATGTTTGTTCAGAGACAGTGGGCAAATCTGGTTTATCCGTGGCTGCGTGATAATGGTTTGCTGGAAAGTGTCAAAACCACTCTGGCAAATCTTTGTGCTCCGTTCATGCCCTACATCAACTGGACAAATGTTACCCAGGAACGCTGCCCCATCAACAGCTATGAGTGGTATTTTATCACCATGATGGTCACATTGATCCTGTATATCGTGGTTTCTTTTGCCACTTGCAAAGAAAAGTTCAATCTGGATCGTATGCTGCACCGCGGCAAATATGGTCTGGATGAACAGCGGGAAATCAAGAGTGCCTGGACCTGGAAGAATGTCTTTGATAAACTTATCGGTATCACTCCTGAATATACCAAAGGCGATAAGTTCATTGCCTGGAGCTACTTTGTTTACAGCTTCATCTACCGTTTCGGTCTGACCTTTATTCTGGTATTGGTCTGGAACGCCATCACTCCGTGGACCATCGAGCTGTGGAGCTGGTACTTCCTGATCACTGTACTGATCGTACCGGGTGCAATGGCAGCGGTTACCGCGGTCTGGTTCGGTATCGGCGGGGTGATCGACCTGCGTCGGATGTTCATCGACCTGGAAACCCGCACCATCAACGAGCTGGATGACGGCCGTGTGGAAGGGAACATGTCGCTGGCAGACAAAGCGGCTTTGGAAGCCGTGGACGCTGCGGAAAAGACCAAAGCCGAAAATAAAGCTGCCGAAGAAAAGTAAGCGATTTTAACTGAAGCTTGAAAAGCCGGTTCAGAAATGAACCGGCTTTTTTTATGGCCCGCAACTGCCGGAGAAACGGCTCATCTTGCGGCGGCTTGCAAAAGTACAAGCACCGTAAATTTTTGGCGGTTACCTTACAGGTAGCCGCCAAAAACTTTCAGCACTTGTCTTTTTTGCAATCCATCCACAATCTTGAGCTGTTTCTCCGGCAGTTGCGAGCGAAAATCTATTGCCCCGGCGGAGCGGCTTGCAGGCTAATTGTCGGACAGGTCGGACAGGTCGGACAGGTCGGACAGGTCAGACAGGTCAGACAGGTCGGACAGGTCGGACAGGTCAGACAGGTCGGACAGGTCGGACAGGTCGGACAGGTCGGACATTTCCGTAAATGTCCGTTGCAGTCCGTTGCGACCAATAAAAAAAGCGGCAGAACTTTGTCCTGCCGCTTCTTTATAAACTGTTCTAACAGCTTACAGATTTTTTATGGATGCTTCGATAATTGCATCCGCCGCTTCGGGAGCCACGGTGTTGACTCCGGGCTGGACTTCATAGCCGCCCCGGGCGAAGCACTCTTTCATGGGTACATAGCCGGAAACCGACTGTGCCAGTTCTGCAACAAAGGTGTATTCAAACTTGCTGGCTTCACGGATGGCACGGGAGATACCGTTGAAGGGTTCACCCGGCAAACTGACAAATGCCAGAGAGTCGCCGATCTCGATGCTGGTCAGACGGCAATCGTGGGAAGGTGTGCTCTTGGCACGGCAATCCAGCACCCGCTGGGCAAAGTGACGCAGTGCGGCAGGAACTTTGTTGGCAAGATCCTGACTTTCAAAGTCGCCTTCCTTCTTGATATCCGGCACAGTATCCAGCGTGTGCTGGGCGGCAGCCAGCTCTTCATCGGAGATCTGGCGGTGGGGAATGGTAACGCTGGTGTTTTTGATGACCAGTTTATCTGCGGCAATGGGTTTGAGGTTTGCCAGAGCATCCACCACGATTCTTGCATAGCCGCGGCCGACGCGGACCGCTTCGTGATAACCGGTCTGCTTGATATCCTGATGGAAGTCAAAGTGGTTGATGTCGCCGGAGGCATCGTCCAGGATCATCACCGGCAAGCTGGTTTTGAGTTCGTGCTGGACTTCCTGGGTGAATCTGCCGTACCAGTCAGCGGAGATCAGATTTCCGCCGATGGTGTCGCCGTGGTTGGCGATGTTGCAGATCAAAGCCGCGATCCTGCCGCCCTGTTTGACCGCCAGAATATTGATGGTGCGGTCAAAATCACATTCGGGTTTGTCGATGTTGGGGTTACGCCAGCCGGGGTTGGTGACGATATCGCCGCTCTTCATCCAGTAGCGACGGACAAAGCCGTAGGGGTTGTTGTAAACTTTGGTGGCTTCAAATTCTGCGGGCAGCAGGTTCATAAATGCACGCTTCAAACCGCGGACAACAGCGTCAACGGTCATATCAAAAGCATACTGGATGATTTCATTATCCTGCTTTTCCTGATTTTTGAAGCGGGGACCGGTGTGGGTGTGAGTGGCACAAATCAAGAGATTTTCGTACAAACCTTCGCCGAATTCAGCATCGACTTTGGCCTTGATGGCTTCAAACAGGGGCTTGACGATACTGCAAAGTTCCAGCGTGACCAAACCGGTGCGTTTGCCGTCGATTTCAATGGCAATGACTTTGACGAACAGATCGTCGTACATGCCTTCGTTGAGGCGGACATTGAAGTAACCGGCCAAATCGATACCGGTGGGCGGGGTCATCACTTCCTGTGCATAACCGACTTTAAGCATTTTTCGTTCTCCTTGAATTATTTGGAAAAAGTTGGTACAACATATTTAATGTATAATTTGCAACGCCTACTTGCAAGAAAAAATTTTCTTTATCGGCAAATTATACAGTTATTCAGCTGTTTTTTACAACTTGCTTTGCTCTGCTTTCACCAAGTCAGCAAGTTTGCCGCAAAAGGTTTTTACTGCTGCATCTTCCACGATCATGGCATCAACGCTGCTGCAAGCTTTAACTGCCACCGGCAAAGCGGTTTGAGCTTTGACTTTGGCGGCAACTTGGGCATTGTCGCAATAGACGATACTGCCGGGGAGGGCGAGGAGCTTTTTCAAGCGGTCATCGCTGGTGGAGGTGCTGGCGGTAATAACGATTTTTACGCCGTACTTTTCAGTATAAGGAGCAATTTCAGCAAACTCTTCGGCAGGCAGATCCAGTATGCGGATTGCATCAATATCCAACGCCGCAAGTTCTGCAAAAAGCTTTTCGTAGCCGTACTGCAAAAAGATGTTGCAGTAGCCGGAAATTATCAAACCCTTTTCCGGGAAGGTGTTGCGGATATTTTTCAACATTGCGGTAATCTTGCTTAAATCCGCACCGTTCTGCAATGCCGTCTGGTAGGCTTCCTGAATAACCGCTCCATCAGCCATGGGGTCGGAGAAAGGTATGCCCAGCTCCACAATGTCGGCTCCGGCAGAGAGGATTTCGTTGATGCGTTTTTCCGAAGTTTGCATATCCGGAAAACCGGCACAGTCAAATACGATCAATGCTTTTCTGTTGCCGGAAAATATATTTTTCATGGGTTTCATCGGTGATTTTCCTTATAGTTCTGGACATTTTCCATATCCTTGTCGCCCCGGCCGGAGAGGTTTACGATAATGATGTTATCTTTGCCGTAAGCAGGGGCGGTTTTGATGGCTTGAGCAACTGCGTGACTGGATTCCAACGCCGGAATGATCCCTTCCAAACGGGAAAGTGTATCAAAGGCGTTGATGGCTTCATCGTCGTTGATAACTGTGTAATTTGCCCGTTTGGTGTCAGCTAAATAGCTGTGTTCCGGCCCCACGCCGGGGTAGTCCAGCCCCGCAGAAACGGAGTGGGTTTCGGTGATTTGCCCGGTGCTTTCCTGCAGCAAATAAGTTTTACAGCCGTGGAGGATTCCCACCGTGCCGCCGTTGATACTGGCAGCATGTTTGCCGGAAGCTATGCCCGAACCGCCGGCTTCCACTCCGGTAAGTTTTACGCTTTTATCTGCGAGAAATCCCGCAAAAATCCCCATGGCGTTGCTGCCTCCGCCAATACATGCGATCACTTCATCGGGGAGCTTGCCGGTTTTTTCCAGACATTGCATGCGGGCTTCGTTGCCGATGACCGACTGAAAATCTTTGACGATCGCCGGGTAGGGGTGCGGCCCCGCCACGGTACCGATGCAGTAAAAGGTGTCGTCGGCATGTTCCGCCCAGTAGCGGATGGCTTCGTTCATGGCGTCTTTTAAGGTGGCACTGCCGGAGCTTACGGCAATTACTTCGGCACCCAATACTTTCATGCGGTCTACATTAGGTGCCTGCCGTGCCACATCAACTGCCCCCATAAAAACTTTGCACTCCAACCCCAGCAGTGCTGCCACGGTGGCAGTCGCCACGCCGTGCATCCCGGCACCGGTTTCGGCAATGAGCTTGGTTTTTTTCATGCGTTTGGCAAGGAGTGCCTGACCGATGGTGTTGTTGACCTTGTGGGCACCGGTGTGGTTGAGGTCTTCCCGCTTGAGGTAGATTTGAGCACCGCCGCAAAATTCTGTCAGGCGTTTGGCATGATAGAGCGGCGACTGGCGGCCGATGTAGTTGGTCAAGAGGTCGTCCAATTCCGCCTGAAACGCCGGATCGGCCTTGGCTTCGAGGTAAGCTGTTTCCAGCTCGGAGAGTACACTCATCAAGGCTTCGGGAATGTACTGCCCGCCATAGATACCATAGTGTGATTGCATATTTTTTCCCTTACATATTATTATTTGGTAATATCCTAAATTTTGTGAAACTGAATTGTTGAATTATATCATTTATGATTATAAAAAACACACAAGTCAGAACTGTCAAAAATGCCAAAACTATAGCTTGCCTCCGGTGGATACAGCGTGAGGCAAGGTCGAGTTTTGCAATGCACTGCCCGAGGGATCCGGCTTCGTTTTACTACGCCGTGACAAGGTGTACCTTTCGATCCGCCTTCGCATAAAGCTACGGCGGACAAGCCGAGGTGCAGGG
>JAZSHD010000144.1:0-20556 GCA_045533055.1 Victivallaceae bacterium
TTTATTTGCAGCTACATAATGCAGAACGTATATATCGTCAAGAGATTTGATATTATATGCTGCAGCAATATCTTTCAGACAAAACAACATCGCATTATATCTTTCATCAATATGGTATTCGGATTGATCTTTCCATAAGGGAAAGACTCGATATAGTACATCCTGATCGCCATATCCCTGTCCATTGATCTGCTTTTCTTTGATGGTAGGCTCAATAGCAGCAATCAATTCTTTATATACAGCAAAATACTTTTGGATAGAATAATTGTAAGCCTCTTCTTTGGCTCCCGAAGCATATTTATCGTAAAGCTCTTTATTCTGCTCAAGTTCATCAAACGCCTGCTGCCATTGGAATTTATTTTCTGATAAAAAACCATTTTTTCCGGGAATGACCACCCGGTTATTTTCCCCTACCGGCGAAGCGATCAACGGTAATCCGGCTGCCTGATACTGCAAAAGTTTATATGCCGATTTGCCCTTGGAAAATTCATCGTCCAACAGCGGCATGATTCCCACATGACAGCGTTTGATATATTTGCACTCCAACTCTTCCGACCAGCTTACATATTCGGCATTGACATTCTTCAATGGTCTGGTATTGCCCAGTTCTGCATCGGCAATCACCAGCAGTTTGCGTTTCGGGGTGTTAAAAACCGCCTGCAATATCTCCTGAAAGCTCTCCAGATATTTGTAAGTTACAGGCGTACCTATCCATGCGGCGGTAAAAACATCAGACTTTTCAGCCTGGGCAGCAGAGTATTTATCCAAATCAATAACGGTGGGGATCAAACAAACATTGCTGTTGAGTTTTTTTACTTTGTTGTAAAGAAATTCATTGGCAACGATCACTCCGGCTGCATTCATACAAAGCCGGTCATACTTGTCGCTTAAAGCAGGTGTATTGCGGTATTTCTCCCACACATTATCGTCAAAATTCAATATATACTGCCGATTCCCCAACAGGAGTTTTTCGTATTTATATGGCAGATTGGGTACCAGTTCGTACTCAATGATCAGCTTTTCCGGCAACTTCATTCCACGGCACAGCATGTGCAGAAACTCTTTGGCTTTGCCCCATTTATTTACAGAACCAACCTGATAAAGTTTTTGCAAATATTTATCGCTGAAACCATGATATATTGCTATATCAGCCTCGGGATCCAACGCCAGCCACCGCTGAAAGTACATGTAAAAGCGGCAGCGGCTGGAAGCTCCCAGCATACTGTATCGCGGAAAAAAGCCTGTACTCATAACGCTTTAACTCCATTGAGAAAATACATTTCTACTTCCCCCCTGCCCTTGACCTCAAATCTGCCCCGGTATTCAAAGTCAAACTTATCTTGCATGGCAAGCACGATCTTTTCCGGTACATTTATCTTCATAGGTTCTGATGCGTGTTCGATCCGGGATGCCATATTTACTGTATCACCGAAAATATCATATATATATTTATCCACGCCAACGATCCCGCCGATCACCGGGCCGATATTTATACCAAACCGCATCTGCCACTTTCGGGTATCGGGGCGTTGATTGCGTTCAATGAGTTTCGCCCGCACTTCCAACGCCGCCACAAGCATATTGCCGCAGGGGTCTCCAGCGTTATTACGCATTCCGGCTGCTGCCATATAGGCATCGCCAACAGTTTTGATGCGTTCGCAATTATGACTGGCAAAGATACTGTCAAAAGTGCTGAATATTTCATTAAGTTCGCTTATCAACTCTTCCGGGGTCATTTCCGGAACTATTCCGGTAAAATTTACTATATCTGCAAAAAATACCGCCGTATTTTCAAAGCGTTCCGGCAGACTTTCGCCTTTTTCCTGCAAATCTTTGATTATCCGTTCCGGCAGAATATTGCGTAAGAGTTTTTCGGATTTGCTCCGCTCCTTTTCCAAAGCTTCTTTAAGTTCCAGCAACCGTTCACCGGCATTGTTCAGAAAATCCCGATGGTCTTCCAATGCAGTACTGTCCAACTCAAACTCAAATTTCTTTTGTTGATATTGCCGGTACTTATGCAATAACACTACCGATAAAACCAACAATATCAGCAGCAGAAAAAGTTCGGTTATCAGGGTAAAAAGATCAGACATTTATTGCCAAAGCCTCTCTCCCCCAAAAAGTATTTTACGCTTTACCCAGCTCCACAGAACGCTTGTAAGCCGCCAATTCAGCTTCCACGACCGTACCGCTGAAACCTTTGCTTGAAAGGTGATTTACCGCACAAATAGTTGAACCGCCGGGGGAACATACCTGATCCCGCAGTTCGGTGGGGTGGATGTTGGTTTCCAGCACCATTGCGGCTGCCCCTTTTACTGTAGCAGCTGCAAGTTTCTTTGCCAAATCTCTGGGTAATCCCAAAGTTACACCGCCATCTGCCATGGCCTGGATAAGTTCGTAAATATAAGCCGGGCCGCAGCCGGATACAGCGGTGACTGCATCAAGCATTTTTTCTTCCAGCAAGTAAAATCCGCCGATGGAAGAAAGGATCATTTCAGCCAAACTCTGATCTTCAGCAGTTGCCGAAGGCGAAAGCGAATATGCTCCGCACCCCTCCCCGACCAGAGCCGGAGTGTTGGGCATGACCCGCACAATGCGGCTGGCACCGGTAAGGGAACCGAGTTTTTCAAGTGTAACCCCGGCTACGATCGAAATGATCAACTTATCTTTAAGCATACCAGCCAAAGGTTTGAGTGCTTCGGCAAGATATTGGGGTTTTACCGCCAGAAGCAATGTATCGCATTCCGCAGCCATTGCTTCAGGTGCGGCACTGATTTCAGCCCCGGTGATTTCAGCAAAGGCTTTACCGGCGGCTTCCGAACAATCGTATGCTGTAATATCCGCCGCAGAAAAACTCTTTTTGACCATACCACCGGCAATGGCAGTTGCCATTCTGCCGGCACCGAGAAACCCGATTTTACTGTTGCTCATAAATAATTAAAATCCTCTTAAAAAAGTTTAAATGTTTCAACTGCCGCCGTAACTGCTGCTGCAATAAATAAGTAGTACGCAAAGCAGTCAAGCCGACCTTTTTTCAGTAAAGCTATCAATCCGGCAAGGGAAAAATAACCTACCACTGCTGAAATAATAAAACCAATACCCAATGAAAAAAGTTCGCTTGAAGAAATTCCAGCAGGGGCTTTTGCTATATCCAGAACTTCCAGCAACGCCGCCCCGCCAATGGCGGGGATCGCCAGCAAAAAGGAAAATTCCGCTGCGTCAGCTTTGCGTAATTTGCTCAACACACCGCAGCTTATGGTGCTGCCGGAGCGGGAGATGCCGGGAGTAATGGCAATCGCTTGGGCACATCCGATCAGCAATGCCTGCTTATAACTCATTTTTTCGGCAGTAACCGCATCGGGGGCATCCTCTTTTTTGCGGAACACCCAAAACAACATAAAACCGGTTACAGCAAACCCCAATGCGGCAATGTAAGGCGACGAAAAAAGTTTTTCCTCCAGCTTCAACCCTTTAAGTGTCAAACCGGCGACCGCAGCCGGAATGGAACCAACTACGACCAGTGCGATCAGGCGTTGGCGTTCCGGCTGCAGAAAAATACTCCATAGCTTTTTGAAATAAAATACTATAATCGCCAGAAGCGTTCCGGCATGCAGCACCACATTAAGTGTCATACTTTCATCCGGCTCAAACCCGAACCATCTACTCAATACCAGCAAATGCCCCGACGAACTTATGGGCAAAAACTCCGCTACCCCCTGGGCGGCTGATAATATACAAATTTCAATTATCGCTTTCATAGTAAAAAATCTTCAGTACCATCCGTCAGCATCTTCAGATGTTTTATCCATAATTTCTTTTCCGGATGATTTCACAGTATCAACCACAGCCGGCAAATCAGCAGATTCCCCAAATTCTTTTACATTTTTAATTGATTCTTTTACTTCATCTTTTTCTGTAATATCGGTGATTTTTTCCGATACTTTATCTTTCACGCCTGCCAGCTTATCCGAAACAGCAACAACCGCATCGCCCGCTTGTTTTTTTAAAGAATTAAACTCATCCTTTTCCAGCATAGGCACAATTATAAAGTAAAAGACAACGCCGCAAACAGCCGCTGCCAGTAACAGCATACCAAGCAAAAATCCGCATCCGGCTTTTTCTGTTTTTTGCACCTCGCTGACCTGTTCGCTCATACCCAACTCTCCACTTCAACATTGATCCTTTAAGCTGTAAACTCAGCTTTGGGATTTATCCCCAAACACTTCGATAGGCTCTTTATACTCGGCTGGAGCTGAAGTTGTTACATTAAAAAGCTCCGAGATAAAATCCAGGGAATTAACCATCCAGCACAACTTGCAGGTACAGCTTGTGCCCTTGCCTTGAACTGCAACTTTCCATGGTTCCTCCAACGATCTGGCAAGAAAAAGCTCACCATCCATACACCCTAAGACTGTCATACCCGGCAGCCATTGTTTGACCTCTGCAATTTCAATGCGTACATCATAGAGTTCTGACCAGCCGAATTCTGTACCGGAAGCTGTTACTATGACCAATCCAACTTTTTCTCCGTTTTTCACCCCGCTCATGTGCCGCCAGGCAAAATCAATAAGATGATCATATTGAGGATTGAATTTTAACAGCTCTTCAAGCTTGATTATGGGCAGTTTTATAGTTGTTTTGCCGATACCCCGGTAAGGAACATTTTCGTCGCAAAAAAAACTGCCGTCAGATTTTGGATTTTCCCGCTGAATTTGCTCCGGCGGCTGCAAGGGAACAACCTGCCATAAATCACTGATATTGCAATTAAAGATCGCCGCCAGCCGCACTGCTTCATACGGAGTAGGCTGAACATTAAATTTATTTTCCAGCATCTCCAAATTTTTTACAGGAATTCCGCTCATTTGCGAGAGTTCTTCCAAAGTAAAACCGCAATGGGTTCTGGAACTTTTAATAAAATCATTCAGAGGGGAACGCAATTCCTGATCGCCAGAGCGGATTCTGGCCAGAAAATCCCGCAATTCAGCAGCAGCATTACGATCAAGTTTCAAATACTGCATTATCAAATCCAGCTGCTGTAATTTCAGCGTTATAGCTCCAGAAAGCATCTGAGATACAGCCGATCCAGATACCCCCAGCAGCTCAGCTATATCAAGCTGTCTTGCCCTATTGGCTTTAATATGTTTTTTCAGCAAATCGCAAAAATGTTTTTTCAAATTTGAATCATCCACTGCCAACTCCAATCCATGTATGAGCAGTTGATCTACTTACCCAAAACGGTACTGTTAATTTATGACTGTAAAATATAATACATGTTATTACACCTTGCAACTTGAAACAAGTTTTTTTCCACTTTTTTCCGTCCTTTTTTCTATATTTACCGCCGATAATGACTGTGGACGGCAAAATTAAAGAGATCATCTGCTGCAAATCTGCGTCAACTGATGATCTCTTTGGTATTTTTTGCTGCCGGGGCGTATTATTTCACAACTTCCACTTGTTCGTCAGCAGGAACTGCTACGCAGTAACAATCGTTATTATATGTTCTTTCCGGCAATACTATCATTGCATTCAAAGGACGGTCTTCGGTGGCAAACAATGCGTGGTGCCATACGCCCGGATTCAACTTAACGATGGTACCCTGCGGCACATAAAATGCTTCCACTTCATCGACCGGCAAAGTTTTACCGGCTCCGGCGGGTGCTACCCAGATGATCGCATCCTGATCCAGCGGCATAGCTGCTTCGCAAGTGTGATCGTGATACTCTGCATCGGTTACGATCATCGGTCGCGGCATAATACGGCAGGTGGAAAAAGTTGGAGCCGCACCTTGCAGATCCACCGGCAGCATATCCCGGAAAAATGCAATAACTCCATCTTTCGGCCCGGTGGCACACTGATCCATGGGGTCGATCAAATGAGCATAATCACCGAATTTGTGGAATGTTTCACGGGACAGGGGCTGAACTTTTACAGTTTTCATAATACACTCCTAATATTGCTGGATTTGTTTGCAGTAGTGCAATATACAGTTTTTATTTTTATTTGTCAAATTTTAAGTTCAATAATTTCGTATTTATTGCTGCCAAGCCCGATTTTTTCAGCGTAATTGAGCTGTTCAGCACCGGCAAACTTTTTGCCTTTTTTCATAGCAGCATCATGGCAAGCCCGGTCGATCGCCACCGGATCGAGGGAGGCAAAAATACCTATATCATCCACACATGCTCTCATGGGCAAGGGTTCGCAGTCGCAGCCGCGAGTGATATTCAGGGCAAAGTTCAGAAAAATGTGCTGCTTGTTTTTGCATGCGGCAAAGGCATATTCCACCAGCTTTTCCCGGAAAAACTTACCTTTGAACAAAGCATTGACGATCCCTCCCCACGAAAAAATCGATACTGCATGATGGCGGCAAACCGAAAAACAAGCTCCGCAGCCCAGACATTTGCTTTTGTCGATAAATGGCGATTTGCCCAGCGTTATAGCGTTTGCCTGACAGCGGCTTACACACATTCCGCACCGTTTGCAGAGCCATTTGCGGATACGGGGGCGTACATTCATGTGCATAGCCAGCTTGCCGCCTTTGCTGGCAAAGCCCATGCTCAACTGCTTGATGGCTCCGCCGAAACCGGCAAGTGCATGGCCTTTGAAATGGCTCAACACCAGCACTTGCTTGTAGCGGTCAAAGGCCTTGCCGATGGTGCATTTATCAAAGTGTTTCAAACCGACCTCCACCTGATAAAGCTCTTCGCCGCTTTCGCCATCGGCGATCTCCACCGGCAGCGCGGTAAATCCGTGTTCCTGTGCCAGAGCCAGATGGGAATCCCGACGGTAGCGTTTGCCGCCGTAAAGCACAGATGTTTCCAGAAAACGGTCTTCGCAATTATGCTCTTTGAGGTAGTCGATCATGCCATTATAGGTTGCCGCTTTGATAAAAGTGCGGTTGCCTTTTTCTCCGAAATGGGTTTTGATGGGCACTTTTTTTTCCAGAGTGATATTTTCTTCAGCAACAAGCGTTTCCAATAATTTCCGGGCGGCTTGGCTGGCAAGGGCGGTATCTTTGTTATCAACTTTTATAAAATAGACTTTGCTCATAATCAACCTTTCAGGTAATGTTATTGAGAACTAATATACAACCTATTTAGAACTTTGCTTATCAAAATTATAAAATATTGTTTGTTTTTTGCATATTTTTATGCTATTTTAAAGCAGCGTTTTTATTTGGGGAAAAGGAGAATATGCTATGCGTGAATGTTGTCCGAATTGCGGTTCCAATGATTTGGCTGTAACTGATGGTTCTTACAGCTGCGGCTGCGGTTGTCTGGGCTTGCTTTTGTTTGGCTGGATAGGGTTACTGCTTGGCTTGCTGGGTTTGGGCAATTACGAAATAGTCTGCAAGCATTGCGGCAGCCGCTGGCCGATTGGCAAGCCTCATCAAGCCCGCCGCGGTTCGGGCTGCGGGTGTATGCTGTTGATTCTTATAATCATGATCATTGTGCTTGCCACCGGGTGTCAGTACCGTAACACTTCGCTGGTTGGAGCCTGGGTATTAAAAAACAGCACAGCAAAAACTCCGCCAACACTTTATGTAGCAAAGAACGGAAGCTTTTACGGCAATGGCGGAGTGAACCGTTATTTCGGTAAATTAGCGTTGCCCTTTGAAGATGGCAAGTTTCAAATAAACGGTACTCCCGGAGTAACGATGATGTTCGGGCCCGATCTGGATAAAGAGCAGATTTTTTTGAAAAATCTGACTGCTGCCGACCGTTGGCACATCAACAAAAATGGCGAATTGCAGCTCTTAAAGGGGGATAAAGTTCTGGCAGTATTTTACGCCAAAGTTATAACTTCCAACGAATACGCAAAATTATTGAAACCGGAAGAAAAAGATTGATCTATGAAAATATTGAATGTATCATCTGGTGCCGTGGGGGCTTATTTCTGCGGCAGGCTGGCTCAAAAAGGTGCCGATGTGGCGGTAACGGTCCGCTCCGACCGGGAGTTGATCGCCGCTGAAGGCTTTGCTATAAAAAGCATTGCCGGAGATTTTGTTTTCAAGCCCCAAGCAGTCTTGAGTTCAGCAGCGGAATATCAGGAGAGTGCGGATTATCTTGTATTGACCAGCAAAGTCCTGCCTGATGCTGATATGGTGGAACTGGTGCGGCCTGCGGTCAAACCCGATACGGTGATCGTGCTTATCCAAAATGGTATCGGTATAGAAGATGCCCTCGCCCGGGCATTTCCGGAAAACGAAATATTAAGTGCCATAGCCTACATCGGCGTAAGCCGCATTGCTCCCGGCAAATTGGAGCATAAAGGGGCGGGCAAGCTCATAATCGGCAAATTTGGCGGCGGCGAAAGTGCCGCATGTAAAGCTTTGTGCGAAATGTTTGAAGCCGCCGGTGTACCTGCCGAATACACCCTTGATATAGCCTTTTACCGCTGGAAAAAGCTTTTGTGGAATGTGCCGTTCAACGCCTTATCGGTGCTGGGCGGCGGCTTGCTCACCGGCGAAATGACTGACAACGGCACAACTGAAAATCTTTGCAAAGAGTTGATGAAAGAAGTCATAACTGTTGCCAGAGCCAACAAAGTAAATCTGCCCGACAGCATGGTGGAGGAAAATATTGAGTACACCCGCAACTTCCCCCCTTACAAAACCAGTATGCTCATTGATTGCGAAAATTCCCGACCGCTGGAAGTGGATGCCATTGTGGGGCGGGTGGTGGCAAATGCTCAAGCTCATAACATAGCAGTACCGCATCTGGAAACATTGTATGCCATCTTGAAGGCATTTGATACGCACCGGAAAAATTGTGGAGTTTACAATAAATAATGTTTAAGAAAAATTTTTTAGCGTTGTTTTTACTGCTTTTTATCATACAGTTGGCAACCGCAAAAAACATTGTCTGCACGACCTATCCGGTTTGGCTGCTGACTCGTTCAGTAACCGGCGGGATCAAGTCTGCAAATTTATCTGTTCTGATGCCGGCAACGCAAAGTTGTGCTCACGATTACTCACCCTCTGCTAAAGATTTGCAAAAAATTGCCCGCAACGGCACTATCCTTATTGCCAACGGCTTGGGGCTGGATGACCATATAGTAAAAGCCGCCCTGCGGGTAAACCGCAGTTTAACAGTAATAACAGCCGGGGATGCGGTACACGCTAAAGATATGCACAGCTTTATCGCTCCGGATACAGCCGCATTCATGGCAAAAGCTATTGCCGATAAATTGGGCGAAATCGATCAAGCCAACCGGAAAATCTACCAGAAAAATGCCGATAACCTCTGCGAAAAACTCAATGCCTTGCGGATCCGCCGCCGGCAGCTGCCGGATATGGTGGTTCTGCAAACGCCACTTTGGATAAATCTTGCCAAATTTGCCGGAGTAAAATATATTGTAGTTAAGAACGATCATTCCGCCATACTTAACTCAACATCCTTGAAAAAACTTTTGCAAACTGTCAAACAAAACAATATTTCTACGCTCTGGCAGGAAGCTGATTCCCCTGACCCGGCAATAAAAATGCTGAAAAAATCCCCCATACTCCGCACTGTTGAGCTTGATACATTGCAAACCGGCCCTCAAAATCCAGCGGCAGACTATCTGGTGCAAGTCATGCAAAGCAACCTTGAAAAAATTGCAGGAAAGCAGAAATAATGTTCCACAATATCCACACTTGCAGCTGCCCGGGGCATACGGCGGTCAAAATCGAAAATCTCTCGGTTTCGCTCAATAATGTAAAGATTTTAGAAGATATTTCATGCTTTATCCCCCGTAATCTCTGCACAGCTGTTGTGGGCCCCAACGGTGCAGGCAAAAGCACGCTGGCTCGGGCGATTTTAGGTTATGTGGAACATTCCGGAAAAATCTCTTTCGGGCAAAGCAACAACACCTACACAGCCCGCCCTCCCCGCTGGGGATATGTGCCGCAAAAAATACAGTTCGACCGCAACATGCCGCTGACGGTCATGGAGTTTCTGGCTGCATCGCTGACCCGCCGTCCGCTCTTTTGGGGCGTAAGCAAAAAAATCAAACAGTTAATCGCAGAAATGCTGGAGAATGTGGAAGTACCTTATTTATTGGATCGGCAGCTGGGGCAGCTCTCCGGCGGCGAACTGCAGCGGATCATGCTTGCCCAGGCTCTTTTGCAGGATCCGGAAATAGTTTTGCTGGACGAACCGGCTGCCGGAGTGGATTTTCAAGGTGAAAAGCTCTGCTGCGGTCTGTTGGAAAAATTCCGCAAAGAACGCAACTTCACTCAAATAATGATCAGTCACGACCTTGCCACAGTTGCGGCACATGCGGCTCATGTTATTTGCATAAATCACCGTTTGATCGCCGCCGGACACCCGGCAGAGGTTTTGACCAGAGATAATCTGCAGTTGGCATTTGGTTTACATACACCCACAGTTCAAGTAGTGGCTCATCAGGAGGTTTGCTCATGCTCGAAAACTGTGTAAACTATTGCTGCGAACTTTTGGGTAGGCTGCCTTGGGAGTGTATGCAGTACAACTTTATGCAAATGGCATTGCTGGCAACCATTTTTCTTGCTCCTTTGACCGCTACTGCGGGGGTGCAGGTGGTCAACTACCGCATGGCATTTTTTGCTGATACCATCGGGCACAGCGTTTTTGCCGGAGCGGCATTGGGTGGGATTTTTCTGGGAGCAAACGGTCCAGCTTGGGGTATGCCCATTACAGCACTGCTGATTGGTCTTGGGGTACTTTTTCTGCAAAAACAAAGTAAAAGTTCTGCCGATACGGTCATCGGGGTATTTTTTGCATTCATCGTTTCGCTGGGATTGCTGCTGACCGGGAGCAATCCCGATCTGGCAAAACTTGCAGGACAATTCATTTTTGGCGATATATTACTGGTGACAGCTCAAGATACAGCACTGCTGGCTCTTTTGAGCTTAATATATGTATTCTTCACTACTATATCCTGCAACGCCCTTTTACTGATATCTATAGATACAGATACAGCCCAAGCCCATCGGGTAAAAACAACCTTGTACAGCTATTTGCATGTATCAATATTGGCTTTGATCGTGATTTTTACCGTAAAAATCACCGGAGTTCTGCTGGCAGGAGCCATGCTGATAGTTCCGGCAGCAGCAGCCCGGAATCTGGCAAAACGAGCAGGCAGCGTGTACTTTTATGCAGCAGCAATCGGCTTACTCTCCGGCATTGCAGGGCTGATTATTTCAGCTCAAGATTGGGCAAACTTTCCTGCCGGTGCCGCTATGGTAATGACCAGCTGTATAATTTTCGTATTAAGTTTGCTCAGAAAAAAAACAGATCTGCCCTCCAAATAAAAACCAATTATTCCATACAGGAATATATGATGTTTTTTGAGATACCTGTACTATGATGAACAAAGTAATATAAAAAAAGCTCAATTAAACACACATTATTGTGGGGGTAAAACAAATTTGACTTATGACATCTCTACGCTCAAACTAAGAAAACTTTTTCAAGTTTGCTGTCTGTATAAATTCAAACATTGCAAACTCATAGTTGCAACTAACATTATTTAACGCATTAAATTTATTATTCGTTGTTGTTTAAGCATTTACACAAACTTTGTCTTTAAAGCACATAGTGTACTGTCCCATAGAAAAACAGAGAGAAAGAGAGAGAAAGAGAGTTTTTTGATGCTTTTTCACCCAGTTAGAGGGATGGATAGAAAATCAAAGTTTTACAAATCCCTTTGTGGCAAGCACTTTTACGGCACAAAAAAAGCCAGTCGGGTGACTGGCTGAAAATCATTTGGTGGAGCAAATGGGAGTCGAACCCACGACCTATACGATGCGAACGTATCGCTCTAGCCAACTGAGCTACTGCCCCTTATATTGTTTTATTAACATACTGCATTTTTTGAAAAATGCAAACCTTTATTGCTTTTTTTTCGCTTTTTTTACTCTCTTTGAACAGTTTTACCAGCTTAATTCTATGCATCGCTTTTTCCGGTTTATCTTAAAATTCCGGTCAAACGCTTTGCTGGTAGCTTCGGCGGCTTCGGTTGTTTCCGGAAATCCGCTATACAACAGTTTACCAGCTTTCATTATCAGCATTTCGTCGATGAATGTCGGGGCTGTATATAAATCGTGGCAGACCATTATTATACACTTGTTTTCTTCGTGTGCAACCTTTTGCAGATTTTCGTACAGCTCAAGCTGTTTGGGCAGATCCAGCGAGCTTGCCGGTTCATCCAGCAATATATAACGGGTATCTTGTGCCAATATCCGCAACAATTTTATCTTTTGCCGTTCGCCGCCGGAGAGTTCGGCAAACAGTTTATCCTGCAATGCTTCAGCGTTCCAATCTTTCAGCAAACGAGCTATCAAAGCGTTGTTTTCATCGTTCCAGGCGTATCTGCCCAGAGCTATACAATCTTTTACCTTGAAGGGCATTATCAATTCTTCTTCCTGTGCGGCATAAGCCAATGCTTTTGCCCGCTCTTTACAGTTAAAACTCCGCAGCACCCGGCCTTCCAGCAACACTGCCGCATCGCCGGACAAATCCCCGGCAAGGAGTTTCAAAAGCGTACTTTTGCCGCTGCCGTTGGCTCCGAATATACCGTAAAACTTCCCCGGTTTGAAGGTGCAGCTCAAATCATCTACTGCCGGAACTTTGCTGTTGGGGTAGGAAAAATTCAGATGGATAACCGATAAACTCATATTTCCAGCTCCAGACTTTTGGCTTTTTTCAGTATCAGAAAGAGGAAAAACGGTGCCCCCAGCATGGAAGTCAGCACCCCCACCGGCACTTCCAGCGGGGCAAAAAGCGTTCTTGCCGCCCAGTCCGAAAGGATCATCAGCAATGCTCCCAGCAATGCGGAACCCAGCAGATGTTTGGCAAATTCTCCCCCGAAAAATCTTCTTGCAATGTGTGGTACCAGCAAGCCGACAAAGCCGATCACCCCGGCATTGCCCACCACTGTAGCCGTAGCTATGCTGGCGGATAAAACCGCTATCAGCACCACTTTTCCGGTATTCACTCCGGCATGAAATGCGGCATTTTCGCCCAGATACAGCATGTTCATCTCCCGCCGGATGGTCAGCAATATTATAGTTATCAGGGCCGCCGGAACCAGCAGTATCCCTGTCCGGATCCAGTCCAGTTTCCAGAATCCGCCCAAGAGCCAGAATACCAACCCTTCCAACCGCTCACCTGCCACAAAAAGTAAACCGCTCATCATTGCCGAAGCAAAAGCGTTGATGGCTATTCCGCACAAAAGCAGCACAGCTATCCGACGGTGTTTGCCGCCGATGGCTAAAAGTATCACCAATGCTGCCAACGCACCGGCACAGCTGCCCAGCAGCATACCCCACAAAGTTTGTATACCAAGAGCTATTACGCCCACAGCCCCCAACGCTGCCGCATTGACCGAGCCCAGCACATGGGGCGAACTTAATGGATTGCGGAACAGCAGCTGAACCGTACACCCGGCTGCCGCCAGCAGAACACCTGCCGCCCCTGCCCCCAGAATTCTGGGCAAGCGTATATCATAATAAATTGCCCGGTAGTCGCCGTTGTTCAGCAAATTGTGGAGAAATTCAACAATATTGCCGTTGCACAATGCCAGCACGGCGGCAACTACCAGCAGTATGGTAAAAATTATAAATTTTGTACGGAAACTTTTCAACATCACTCTCCGGCAACGGTTTTGACCCGGAAACGGTCATCCCGGCACGCCAAATCCAAGGCTTCTTCGGTGGTCAAATGAGATGCCGCCACATTTTTAAGATACTTTTTGCACAATTCAGTGATCTCGTTCATCTCCTCATCGGCAGGTCGCCGCCACGGTTCGCCGGGGACGGGGATGTAGCCCATGATATGGAAAGGTATATCACAAGAGAGATTGCTCAAAAATTCCAGACACCCTTTGAACTCATCAGCCTCCACCAAGCCGGGTATATAGACCATATTGGCAGCTAACTGCATGCCGCTTTTGAAAGCATTTTCAAAGTTGCCGTAAATCAACTCTTTAGGCCGGCCGGTGATTTTTTCGTGGAGTTCTTCGCTCCACGCCTTGAATCCAATATTGGCTCCATCCAGATTCGGCATGGGCAGCATACTGCCGTTGGTGTGCCCCAGTTTGGTTACAGCATGGAGTTCATCTTTGGCAAACTTGAGAATTTCCGGCAGTTCTTTAGCCACAGTGGGTTCGCCGCCCATAAAGTAGACCTTTTCCGGGCGGAGTTCCAGCAGAACCTTTTTTATTTCTTCTACCGTAAGATACTTCTGCGGTTTGGGCACCGCAAAACCGGGTCTGCCATCCGCACCGCTGCGGAGCTTGTAACTGCAGAATGAACAGCGGAAAGTACATCCGTAATTGTGCAAAGTAGCAAACTTGTACTGCTCGTGATAAGTGATCCGATGAAAAGCCATGTTTAATCATCCTTTATATTATTGCTTAAAAATTTCAATAATTCTTCCGGTGCCACGCCTTCGCAAACCAGTTTGCGGGGTACGGCGTAAATTTTTCTATTTTTAACTGCCGGAGTGTTCCGCAACGCAGGCCGCCCGGCAAGTTCATCCACTGAACCGAATCCCTCCACAAAAAAGATGACTTCCGGTTTTGCCAACGCCACCGCTTCCGGCGAAACTGTGCCGTTGATTTTTCCCGCCGCCGCAAGTTGACCTCCGGCATAAGAGAACATTTCCCCCATATAGCCGGCTTCTGCCGGAGCTTTCCATGTAGTGTAAAGCTCCATATAAACGATTACCGGCTTGTGCTTGATCGGAAAATTTTCCGGGATAGTCTGCCGGAATTTGGCTGCAAGTTTTTCCGCTTCTTCGTTTTTATTGCACAACAAGCCAAGTTCTTGCACTACATTGATGTAGCTCTTGCTGTTCACAGCGGGGATGATGGTTACGCCCACACCTTCCTGCTCAAATACCGGGATCAAATTTTGCTGATAATACCAGATCACAGCATGATTTATCTTGTATTTCCGCAGCATTTCTCTTGATACCATTCCACCGGCAACCGTTACCGGCACATTCTGCATAGAGTCCAAAACTCTGCCGTGGCGGTCGATGGCAGCGATCTTATCTTTTGCCCCAAGTTCAGTGATAATATGGTCGGCACAAGTTACCAGCGACAGTATCCGCAAATTTTCCGGCTTGACCTGGAGCTTTGCCGCAGGTTTACAGCCCGCGAGCAATAACGCCAAAAAGCACAGACTAATTATTTTCTTCATAACTGTCACCATTATAATCCCAGTATCTTGCAGGCATGGAGCGGTAAAGAATATGCTCCACATGCCCATCGAAAAACGCCGCATTGAATCCATCTTTATGGTGCCGCAAAGCTAAATAGCTGTAAACGCCGCCATTGATAACTCTTTCGTCATCAAGCAAGGTTTCAGTGCCCATGCCCCCGGCATCCTTCCCGATATAATACTTGCAGCTGTCGGCAAGCGTAATAAAGCTGGCGGGATTTTTGATTTTATTTACCCCGATACCATACCAAAGCAGATCTTCCTTTTTGCGGAACTCCGGATCGCGGCAGATGGTTTGATTAACTCCGTAACTTAAAACCGCATCCGGTCTGACATCGCTTGCACATTTCCAGACATTGCCTGATGTTTTATCCACATAATCAGCAATATTATTATACCAGCGGTTGTTGGCGTAAACCGGCACGGTGTAACCATATTCGTCGCTGTAACTCAAATAGCCGATCCCCACCTGACGGATGTTGTTAAGGCACCCGCTGGTCCTGGCAGTTTGCTGTGCCCGACTCAAAGAAGTAAGCAGCAAAGCCGCCAGAATGGCTATAATGGCAATAACTACCAACAGTTCTATTAAAGTAAAAACATGCCTTTGCATGGAAACAAACCTTATTACGAATTTAAAAATCGTAATAATATACACCCACCCCATAAAAAAAGCAATGTTATTACGATATTATAAATCGTAATACTATTTAATTCTTATACGGGGGTCTGCCCATGCACAAAGCAAGTCGGCAATCAGATTGATCACCACAAACAAAAGTGCATTGACAATCGTGAGGGCTTTGAGTAAAGCCAAATCGGAGTTGTTGAGTGCGTCGATCGACGCATATCCCAAGCCGGGAATGCCGAAAAAGGACTCCAAAAGCAAGCTCCCGGTAAAGATAAAGGGCAGCACCGTCGAAGCCCGGGCAATGATGGGTACCATGGCGTTACGCAGCAGATGTTTGCCGAAAACCACCGGCTTATTGCAGCCCTTGGCCAACGCAGTACGCAAATATTCATTTTTGAGTTCATTAACAAAGATCGTGCGGTAAAATCTCACTCCGCCGCCCAAGCCGGAAACCACGCCCAGCAGAATGGGGAGCATCAGCGATCTGATCCCACTCCAGCCCCACACCGGAAACCAGTTGAGGTAATAACCTAAAAACCACTGTCCGGCAATGATCAACACCAGATAACTTATGCTCATACCCGCCACCGAAAGCACCAGCACAGTCCGGTCAATGAAAGTATCTTTGCACGCCGTGGCGATCAAGGCAAAGATTATGCCCAAAAGCAATTCAAAAATAAACACCGGCAGCATTACCGACAATGATGGCATGATCCCCCGGGCAATGATATGGTTGATCGGCTCCCGGGTGGTGATGGTTTTGCCGAAATTCAAGATAGTTATGTAAGGAAAGGAGCTCTTAAAATCCACCAGCTCCCGCAAAGAGTTGACAAACTGGCTGTTGAAAGGATTTTCCTGATAGCGGAAAAACTCGACTTTTGACACTCTGCCGGCAATCAACAGCTCTTCGGGGGCATTATCCAACACCACACTGCTGACACCGCCAAGATAATATTCTTTGCTTTCAGCTTTCAAAACACCTCGGGTTATTACCTTAACGAGAACTTTTTCCGGTACTTCAAACCGTCGCTTCCAGACAAAAGTGCCATTTGCTCCACGGTCAGTTTTCAGTGGGGTACCTATTGCCGTGATACCCGGCAGATCAAGAAGTTTATCCTGATAATCACAAGAGGTGTAGACTTCGCTTTTGCACCAATGTCCGTAAAAGAGCGGCAGATCGCTTTTGAGTTCCCGCCGCAGATTTTCGATTTCCAAAGGTTTTGGGTTTTTACCCAGCACCGCCGCTGCCGGATCGCCCGCCGCCATTTGAAACAACACAAATGTCAGCAGCAAAACGCCCAGCATAACCAATACGGATTCACCCAGTCGGCGGATTATGAATTTCAACATTTTTTGAAAAATTCCGATTGCAAAAATCTCAAACTCACATTATCTTAAATATATAATATAATACCGAAAGAATATTTTGCCATGTCAAAAAGATTATTACTGCATATTTGCTGTGCTCCCTGTGCTTGCGGCTGTATCGACCGCTTGCGGCAGGAGGGTGTGGAGTTTGCGTTTTACTTTTCCAACAGCAACCTGAACAGCCTTGAAGAGTTTGAAAAACGCTATGCTGCGGCTGTGCGGCTTGCCGAAGTCGAAAATATCCAACTCTTTTGTGATGAATACGATCACGCTTCATGGCTGAACCGCACCCAAGCTCTTGCCCATGAGCCGGAGCGGGGCAAACGCTGCAATATTTGTTTTGACTGGTCATTGAGCCGTACCGCCCTCGCCTGTCAGACTTTAGGCTTTGACGCATTTGCCACCAGTTTGACCGTCAGCCCTCATAAATCGAGCAAACTCATTTTTGAAATCGGCAGCCGATACGCCAACTTTGAACCGTGGGATTTCAAAAAACAGGATGGGTTCTTAAAAGGCAACCGCCGTGCCAGAGAGTTGGAGCTCTACCGCCAGAACTACTGCGGCTGCGAATTTTCTTTAAGAAAATAACAGCAAGGGCATACAATTATCAATAATTTGTTGTTCTGCAACTTTGTATGATTATGCAGACAACTTTCCACATCCCAATAAATATTGCATAACTGTTTGATTGCCAAGCATATTGTTTTTTATTTCCCGGCAAAAAGTCCATTTCTTTAAACGCAGCAGCAATAAATTATTCTTTTTTACACTCTGAAATTGAATAACTTTATACCTGATAAAAGCCGTTTTTCTCTTGACGAAAACATTTTTTTGTAATATATTGTCACCAAGGTGAGCCTATGCAAAAAAATCGCAGTACTGAAAATAACAATAAAAGTTTGCACCGGAAGCTGTTTCAGGAATTCCGGCAGCAAGCCTTATCGGCCCCAAGCGGCAGTCGTTTTCCCAGCGAGCAGATCATCAGCCGCCGCTACCACATAAGCCGTTCGACGGTCAGCCGGGTTTATAACGAGCTGGAAGCCGCCGGATACCTTGTCCGCAAACAGGGCAGCGGTACATTCATCCCGGAAACGCCACTCTACCGGATATGTTATCTGCTGCCCTTTGACGATATAAGCAGTAATCATGATATGGAGCTGGTACGCAGGGGCGAAGCGTTACGCAAACGCTGTGAAGCTCTGGCAATACCTTTTGAATATATTGACGCAGCCACCAACTCCCGCAACAATCGGGAACTTAACAGCGAACAATTCAAACAAATCAGTAAAAATACAGTGCTGGTCATTGGCGGATATTATTTTCGCAGCATATTTGATCAACTTATCCGGCAAAATACCAATGTAGTTTTTATCAGTGCCCAGCATGAACTTGATGTATTTTACAAAGAACGCCTGAAAATGTGGCAGCTTATAGAAATCGACCGCCGGGGCGGTATGGTAAAACTTATCAGCGAAATGGCACGGCAAGGCTGCAAAAAGATTGCCCTGCTGCACGATTTTCCCCACTATCAGCACCCGTTATTGCGGGGATACCGGCTGGGATTGCATTTGAACAAACTTGAATACAAGCCGCAACTTACAATAAATATGATCGGCGGCGTGGAATATGTTCAGCGGCGGCTGGATACGCTTTTTGAATTTAAAAGTATATACGGGTTTGACGGAATAATAATTTTAGCTGAACATTTGGCTCAAACAGTTTCCAAAGCCTGGAAAAATATGAAATATCCGGAGAAAGATCAGGTAAAAATGGCGGTTGTCAGCAAAACACTGCCCCTACAGCGCTATTGTTTTGATGTTCTGCACTTGCATCAACCATCTGCGGATGCCATTGTTGAGTATATAATGACAGCTTCGGCGTTGAATTCACCGCCATTCAAAAGGATCGTGCCAATGGAAATGACCCGTCTGTTGGCTGACAAATCAGAATAATAATTTTATAACCATGAAAGGGATGAATATGAAAAGAAACTTCACTTTGATCGAGCTGCTGGTTGTAATAGCTATTATAGCTATTCTTGCAGCTATGCTGCTGCCTGCTTTATCTGCAGCACGGGAGCGGGCAAAAGCCGCCAACTGCATGAGCAACATGCGGCAATCCGGCCTGGCGTTTACCAGTTATGCTTCGGATAACGAAGATAATCTGCCGGTGCTTTATTTTCTTCATTCAGAAAATAACAAAACAGTTTACTGGCCTGGTCTGCTCATTGGCAACGGCTATATTACCGGGCACGCTCTGGACTGCCCTTCATTGCTGAACACACCCAAATCTTTCAGACACTCTCACGATTGGGTAAAAACCCCTGACCGGATGGCAACCAGTGATTTCAAATACCCGGACTATGCGATCAGCAACGGTATCACCATGACAGCAGTGGACGGCACTTTGCCGGTCATACCTTTGAGGAAGTTCCACGATCCCAGTGCTACATGCGTTATTGCCGACAGTTACGAACCTCAGCCTAAAGAGCGCAGCTACTTTATATTGAGTAAACTATGGACAACTAAAACCACCTCGTATTCCATGATCGACAACCGCCACGGCGGCATGTGCAACATCATGTTTGCCGACGGGCATGTGGATACCTTTGCAGCTAAGGGCAACAAAAACACCTTTACCGCAGATAATAACCCGTACAAAAACGACTATCCTTTCAACAGCTTCAATAACAAAAATCCCTACGATCCTTTCTGGAGACCTGAAATATGAAAAAACTTTCTACTGCACTGCTTGCCGTTGCACTCTGTGCCGGTGCAGCAGCTGACGATTGGCCCTACAACCTGCGGATGGTTTCCATACCGCACCCGGTTTCGGCAAAAAAATATAACGATGCAAAATTCCGCAAAGAGCTTGCCGATTTCAAAACAGCCGGGGTCAATACCATTATGGCACATGGTTCTTTGCAATTCCTGCCCAACTTGCCCAGCGGCAAATCTCAATGGAAAAAACAGGTCGATTACACGACCGCACTGCCCTACTCCAAGGCTGTCAAAGATGCCAAGCTCAAGCTTTTTCATCACACCACCAGCACCTTTGCCCCCATCGAAGCATTACAGAATGAACAATACAAAAAATGGGTGTCACGCAATGTAAACACCGGCAAAATCGCTTTGCGGCCTCCAAAAACAGCTTATTCCGATGCTTGTTTTATGGATATGAACCACCCGGATTTCCGTAAACTCATCTTCAGCCGGATGGCAGAATATCTCCAAAAGTGTCAGGTCGATGGCTTTATGACCGACGAAGTGGAGTGGCTGCCGGACATTTACGCTTCGGGCAGTCAGGAAGGCTCCCACAAACTCTACAAAGAACGCTTTGGCGTGGAAATGCCCAAAGGCAATGTCGATAT
>JAZSHD010000021.1:0-14437 GCA_045533055.1 Victivallaceae bacterium
TAGCCCGGCTTCGGGTTGCTGTGCAACTCTTCCGGCTTCGTGCGACTACGCCGTGACTAGCCGCCGTGGCAGGCTTCACTTTGGCTGTCGCCAATTTCCGCTCCGGTCTTCGCCGATGGCTGCCCGGGCGTAAAAAAGGCAACCAATTTCTCCATTCAGCGTAACTCGCCAGTTAGCCCGGCTTCGGGTTGCTGCGCAACTCTTCCGGCTTCGTGCGACTACGCCGTGACAAGCCGCCGTGGCAGGCTTCACTTTGGCTGTCGCCAATTTCCGCTCCGGTCTTCGCCGATGGCTTGCCCGGGCGTAAAAAAGGCAACCAATTTCTCCATTCAGCGTAACTCGCCAGTTAGCCCGGCTTCGGGTTGCTGCGCAACTCTACGCCGTGGCAGGCTTCACTTTGGCTGTCGCCAATTTCCGCTCCGGTCTTCGCCGATGGCTTGCCCGGGCGTAAAAAAGGCAACCAAATATCTTTGGTTGCCTTTGTGAAGCCTGGTGGAGTATGGACGCTAAAAACAAACTCCCTCTAACTTTTCGGGCATTTGCCGACACTCAATCTCCGTAACTTGCCATTTCCCCGCTCAACATCAGCCAACGGGTCAAGTTACATACTCTACCATAGAACTTGCAGAAACTCTGTTTGCCGCATTATTCCTGTATATAATTCTGTAAAGCAGTAAACATTTTATCAACGAATCCTTGTGCGTCTGCATATTGCAAATGCTTTACATGGCGTTCATTGACAATATCTGTAAATTCGTTACGCAGGTTTGCTTTATCCAGTACGTCCTCCAAAACACTTTGATCACCTTCACGCACCCAAAATTGAGCCGTAAACCCATTTTGCTCAAATGTCATATCCAAGGATAAAACACTGTTTTTATAAAGAAAACGATCTATGACTAATGTATGCCAGCTGTGGATCCACAATTTGGTAAAAGGTACATGTCCATGGGCTGAACAGTGTTTTTTCAAACCATAAAAATATTCACTGAACAGTTTGGAGTTTTCCAGTTTCTTGAATTCAGCAGCAATCTTGAAAAATTCTGCAAGAAATTGAGCATGTTCATGTATAGTTGCGTCTGAAATCATATTTTCCAATGAATCGCAATAAAGCTTAAACCATACAAATGAACCACCGCTACCGATATTTAAAGACTTGCTCATATCATGGTCTGCATCGTATTTATTCTGCAGAACTCTGAAAGATTTTTGGATATTATCCCAAGTCCCGAACTGTCCGATTTCCTGTTCTGCAACGGTCCAATCTGTTGTTGCAGAACCTTTGAATAAGGTAAATCCTCTGTTCAAATTAACAATAAATCTCTTTTTGATTTCATCATATGTAAAGGTAAAAGCAACTTCATCAACAAGAGCTTCATTATCTTTTTGATAACGCAAGTAAAGAACTGTTTTTACACGGCTGTTGGTTGAAACAACGCTTCCTGCTTCACCGAGGATACCGTTGACCGCAGGTAATATCCGATCCCGGTATGCTTTAAGCCAGGTCGATTTGTGAAAATCAGCATTGATAGAGTCTTTTTGCTGTTCGGCAGCCTGAACATTGGTAACCGAAGAAAGCCGCATAACTTTGCTCAAACAATCTCCGAGATTTTTTCCTTCCGGGATTATCTTGATTATTTTATTGAGCATATTGGATATTTCCAACGCCCGCTGAGATAAAAAGTGATCATTGTTGCATATACGGAACAAAATCAATTCCCACGGCTCATTGAACTCTTCATTATCTTTCAGTCTTTCCTGTACATCTTTGGGTAATTCCGGCAGGGCAAATTTTTGAACAATTTCATTGTCCCATTCCCGGAAATCCGGTTCAATCAGTAACGCGTTATAAATTGCCGGATAGGTGTTTTGAATACAAACCAATGCAAAATTCAGAGCTTTGTAATCCTTAAAGTCACTATTATCCTGTTCGTTTCTGGTTTTGTCTGTTATCAAACGGATCAACGATAAAGTATTGGTCAGTCTTTTGAGGGAACGCGGATTGCATCCCACTGACCAATGGGCAAACTCAGAAAGGGTTGTTGTCAATTCTGCATTATTGCTTTCTGCATCGGAAAGGAAACCTATTGCTTTTAATTTTTCCGTCAGAAATTTGTCAATTTTATAAGATGACATGGGCATGGAAAACGGCAACTGGATTATTTTATCAAAGAATGAACGAAATTCCCGTTCATTTTGCGGCGTCAGTTCTCCGAATTTCGGTTTAAGTCCCTTCACAACAACATCATAGTCGATTGCTAAAACAAAAATACATCTTGGCAGATCAAAAATATTTTTCAGTAATTCCAGAATTTTTACAGCAACGGGTGGATCAATACGGTCAAGGTCATCTATAAAAAACAAAAATCCTTTTTTACCGTTTTGATCATTTGAAGAAAGTGGAAATATTTCACCAATTGCTTTTTGTATATCTGACTTTAATTCCTCCACTATTGAAGATGCCGGGAGAATATCGCTTATTGCCAGGCCTTGACTGCCATTTTTGCAACTTTTGTATGCTTCCAATATGCTGCTTCCGACCTCTGGCACAGCCACTAGTTGTCCTAAAATATTAACAGAAGCTGTTGCTGCAAATGTTGCCAGTTTACCGGAAATAGCCTTAAAAACATTGCTTTTTGATTGTTCCTTTTTGCCCATCTGCTCAAGGATACTGCGTAAAATACCGACAATAGCCTGGTCTGGAGTACAAAGCATGGAATAATGCCAAGTGTTTACTTCTATGGCATAATACCGTGCAGATTCTTGAGTTAATTCTGTTTTGAGAACATTCATCAATGATGTTTTTCCACTGCCCCATTCACCTTGCAATGCAATTGTAAGCGGGGCTTCTGCATACTTTATAAATTCGACAAGAGCATCCTGATAACCTTTTATATCAAATAAGTCAGGTTCTGTTTTTCCATTCAATGGAGTATCAATAATGCTGGTTTTCATATTCAACATCCTTTCATTAACATACAATCGTAAGTAATATACTATTGCATCGCAGCTCTGTCAAGAGATATTCAGCATTATTTGTAAATTGGCACGATTTTTGCTTATGTGATTACAGAGCATTTTAATCACATAAGGAGAAACGGAAATGAAACTTTGTGGACTTGATTTTGAAACCGCCAACAGTTGCAACGGCAGCATCTGTTCTGTTGGAGTGGCTGTTGTAGAAAATGGAGAGGTGCTTGAACGAAAAGAGTACCTCATAAAGCCACATAAATCGCTCGATTGGATGAGTAAATTCTGCCGGGATATTCACGGGATAACCTACGAGGATTTACGGGAAAGTCCGGAATTTTCTGAAGTTTGGCAGAGCGTAAAAACAATGCTTATTTCTGCTGATTGCGTGGTAATCCACAATGCGCTGTTTGACCTGCGACATTTGCATAATATCTTATCCTTGTATCATTTATCATCCGTTTCATTTGATTATGTGTGTAGTTTACAACTTTGTAGACACCATTTCCCGGAAGCTCATTCTCACAGTCTGAATTGTATGGCTGAAAGGTTTGGTATAACATTTCAGCATCACGATGCCTTGGAGGATGCTGAAACCTGTGCAAAAATCGCTTCTCAATTGGAAATTCCGGAAAATTTTATTTGTCGGTTTGAATATTTACAAGATGCGTGATAGATTATATTTTGAACAGTGATAATCAAATTTTGAAAGGATGATATATGGATAACTTGATTTTAACTGGATGGTTTTGGAAAGATTATGCAGTCGCTGCAGCGGTTGCTCTGCGGCATTACAGAAAAGCAGATATTTATGGAGTGAGCACTCACCGTTTGCCGGAAATGCTCAATGAAGTCGGTAATAAATACAAAGAAATTGCCATACTCGGCGTGGGCTTATCAGGCGATGTGGAATTGTTGGAAAAGACATTGACAAAGCTGCAAAAAAATGGTGTTCATGTCCGCTGGATCAGTGCATTGGATTTTCCGGAATATGTCGGCGACAATATCCGCAAAAAACTTGATTCATTCATTTGTTATGATGACGGAATTACCGAGGCGGTCAGCCAGTGTTTCAATCAGCGTTATGATGATATTGCTCCGCTGGCTTCACAGGAGGTTCCGAAAAACCTGCGTTCTGTCCACGAACTTTTAGAAGCAGCGATGTATTTTTACCGCAACTTTCAGGATGAACGCGCTTACGGTATGGCGATCTATCACATCGCCCATAACGAGCCGGAATCCCGGTGGGGCAATTGCGAAAGACAGATGATAGAGCATTACCGTCGCTATGGTCACCGGGAGTTGGTTGGCAAAAGTGATGTGATGATGAATTTGCACGACCGCATTAACCGCATTGCCCCAAGAGACAAAGCGAGAGTTTTTATCTACGGAGAAAGCGGAACCGGTAAAGAAACCATTGCAATGTTCATTCACACCAAATCACCTCGTAAAAACGAACCGTTCTGCACATTCAACTGTGCCAGCGTTACGCCCAACCTGCTGGAAGACCGCTTTTTTGGTCACGAAAAAGGTGCGTTTACTGGGGCCAATGAACAGAAAAAGGGCTTGTTTGAAATCGCCAACGGCGGAACACTTTTCCTCGATGAGATCGGCGAAATGCCGCTGGAAGCGCAAGGCGTGCTGTTGCGTGTTCTGGAAGGCGGCAGATTTACCCGCGTCGGCGGTACAGAAGAAATTTTAGTGGATGTGCGCCTGATTACCGCCACCAACCGGGACTTGGCTGAACTGGTGCGTGAAGGCAAATTCCGTGAAGACTTGTATCACCGGTTGTGCGTGGTGCAGATTCATGCTCCGAGTTTGCGCGAACACAAAGAAGATATCGAACAAATCGCCAACGGCCGTTGGCTGAAAGAACATCACCGCCGCCTTGAAGCGAATCAGATCGCAGTTCTGAAAACCTACGATTACCCCGGCAATGTGCGTGAATTGCTGAATATTCTTGATAGAGCCAGCGTGCTGGATGAATCCGACTTTGCCAAACTCTTAAAAGAACACAAAGAAATGACAGCCGGATTAAAGACATCAAGCGAAACAAAAGAAGAAATCCCCGACGAACTGGAAGCGGCAGTAAGAATCCATGTAAAAAGAGTCTACGAAAAATACGACAAAAACTTGACAAAAACCGCCGAAGCATTAAAAGCCGCAAGAAACACGGTCAAAAAATACCTGGAGGATTAAAAGATGAATAACATTTATTTTTATGAATTAGTGGAAAAAGCTGTTCGCAATAGAATAACAGATGATGAAAAATATGAACTCTGGGATTATCTTTGGCATTGCGAATCTACAAATATGGAGTTTGTTCAGTACGCCTGTGAAAAAAATTATATCCTGGCGTATGATCATTTGGCTAATATCTATGCCCAAGGAAAACTTTGTTCGCAAAATTGGAATAAAGCCATTGAATGTTGGGAGAAAATAGCAACCGAAGCTGATGATAATTGTATATGGCTGAGTGAATGCTATATAAAACTCGGTGATTGTTACCGCTTGGGTAATGGTGTAGAGAAGAATTTTGATATGGCATACAACTATTACAAACTTGCAATCGAAAATGATCAGGAACGGGGTGAGTTACCAGAACCGGCAGAAATACTTTTATTGAATTGTAAAGGTGATGATATGATAGAAAGAATGACAGGTCTGGGGGTATCTGTCGAATGGTGTGAATATGCAGTTTCACGCTTGGAACAGCCTGTTTCCGGAATGGTTTACAGAGCGATGGCAAATGCATATTCTTGGGGCTGTGAAAAATGCTTATATTGGATGCAACACGCAGCCGATGTTGGAGATTTAACTGCGATAAAAATAGTTCGTGAAGCAGTTGAGAAAAAGAAAGAAAAAAGTTGATTTTTATTGCCCTGATAAATTCTCTTTTTTGATTAAATTATCAAAATTTAACAATCACTTATCAAATTTTGACCATTTGTTATCTTTTGCCGTTTCGTTTTTGGACTGAAACGGCTTTTTTTATTTTGGCACGCTTTTTGCTTTATATTTGGTGTTGGTAAAAAATTTGTTTACTTTTTTACGAATATTGTTATTGTTCAAATATAAATGCAAAGAGAGGTGCTTATGAAAAAGTATGTTGAAAAAATCGATCGCTGGAAAACTGCCAAGGTTTTGGAGTTTCTGGGCAACTTTTTGAAAAATCATTCCGGGAGTGTCCAGAATAGCGATGTGTTCAAACCCATCACTGACCTTTTGGAAGATTGCGACTGGGAAAAGAAAATCAAATCCGTCTTCCCTGAAAAAACTGTTGCCCGTATGGAAAACTTCCGCAGTCGCCGTAATCAGTTGGATTTTACTGACGATGCCGAGGATATTTGTCAGGCGGTCTGGAATTTTTCTTATGCCCGCAAACGCTTTGCCGGTATGCTGATTGCGGAAATCAAAACCTTGCAGGAAAAATATCCGCTTGAACGCTATACCAACGAAGTTTTTCCCCGGCAGCTTGCCGAATTGCAGAAAACTTTTGATCTTTCTGATTTTGAAACTAATGTGCTGCTGGTGATGGCTTTTATCTACAATGATATGCTCACAATTATTGACGGCCACAGCCGTAGTACTACTGAAAGCGACAAGGCGATCTTTGTTGCCAAGTGCCTTGATTGTGACATAACTGAAGTAATGGCGGTTCTGGACTGCAAAGCCAAACTTCGCCGCTACAACTGCATTGACAACGACTTTGATTTCAATCGACGGCTTTTGGAGTTTCTCAACGGCGTTACCGATCAACCTTTGTGCAACACTTATTTCAAGCACTGCAAAGAAGAAGTTTTGCCGTGGAAGTTTTACGGCGATCTGGCAATTAAGCACGGCGAAATGATCCGGAATCTGCTCAAATCTTCCGATGACTCTGCCAATATTCTTTTGTACGGAGCCCCCGGAACCGGCAAGACCAGTTTTGCCCGCACTCTGGCTCAAGAGCTGAATAAAAAGTGTTTTCAGATCGCCCAGGATACCAAAGAGCACGACCGCTCGACCTGCACTCCGGAATTCCGCTTTGCTGCCTTGCAGATCTGCGATAAACAGGTCGATCCGGCAAACAGTTTGATCATCGTGGATGAGGCCGATGAAATGCTTCGAGGAAATTCGGGCTTTGGCGGATTGCCATTTTTTTTCGGCGGTATGGAAAGTGTCAGCGGCGACAAAGGTTTGCTCAACGATGTACTTGACAACATCAAAACTCCGACCATCTGGATAACCAACACTCCTGCAGAAGCTCTGGACGAATCCAGCCGCCGCCGTTTTGACTACTCGATAAGGTTTGAACCTTTAAATGCCGTTCAGCGTAAAAGCATTTGGCTTAACAATATAGCCAAGATGCAGCTGGAGTCGCTGGTGGATGAAAACGCCGCCGCGTTTTTCGCCGAACGCTACAATGTCAATGCCGGAATCATCACCAAGGTTTTGAGCAATGTCAAAAAACTTTCTCCGCAACAGTCGGAAGTCAAAAGCACGGTGGAAAAGCTGATGGCACAGCATTGTGAGCTGCTCAATATTACTGTTTTGGACGACAAACTGCTGCCTGCCAAAGATTATTCGCTGGATGGCTTGAACATCAAAGGCGATCTGGAGTTGGAAAAAATCGTTTCGGCGGTGCGGAAGTATCAGAATGACCCGGCAGGCAATTCGCCTGACCGCCCGCAGATGAATTTGCTGCTTTCAGGCCCGCCTGGAACCGGTAAAACAGAATTTGTCAAGTATCTCGGGAGTGTACTCAATACCAAAGTTGCGGTCAGAATGGGCAGCGATCTCTTGTCAATGTATGTGGGCGGAACCGAACACAACATAAAGGCGGCGTTTGCTCAAGCCGAAGCCGAACACGCCATCTTGTTTCTGGACGAGATCGACGGCTTGGTGCAAAGCCGCGACCGTGCCAACCGCAGTTGGGAAGTTACGCAGGTCTATGAGCTTCTGCACCAGATGGAAAACTTCAACGGCATTATGATCGGTGCGACCAACTTTGTGCAGAATCTCGATCCGGCGATCATGCGGCGGTTCACTTTTAAGTTGGGTTTTGACTATCTGGATAACTACGGAAAACTTGCCTTTTTCAGCCGTATGTTCCATACTCGTTTAACCACTGCCGAACGCCGGAGATTGGAAGCCATCGAAAATCTGACACCGGGTGATTTCCGCACCGTCCGCCAGAGTTTGTATTACCTCGATGAAGTATCCAACGCCGCCCGGTTGAGTGCCCTCGAACAGGAAAGCAGTGTAAAGAAATCCCCAACCAAACAGAAAAACAACAACAGCAAAATCGGTTTTTAAGATTTGCAATCAAATATTTTGGATGTTATATTAGAACACCCAATAACAGGATATTAAAATGAAAAAAATCCAACTTCATAAAACCGGGGAGCTGGTTTTGATATTGGTCAATGGCAAAGCTGTTTGCGAAACAGCTTTTGCTGATTGGCAGGCACAAAACAGTTCCGTTATTGATGAATTGCAGAAAATTATTGAACGTTTGCCTGCCGAACAGAGCGGAATCTTTATTGAACAGGGAATCCAAGGCAACTTTGATTTCCCCGGCTTGCGGGACTTTATCTTCCGCGAGCTGTTCATTGAATATACTCCTGAACCAGATTCTGTTCAGGAAGATCCCCAAAAAGATATTTTTGAATATTGGGAAAAGTTAGCCAAGACGGGTGATGCCGAAGCTCAAAACAATTTGGGATTGATGTATTACGGCGGGCATGGCACAGAAAAAGATGAAGAGCTGGCGTTAAAATATTTTCAACTTGCCGCCGAACAGGGGCACGCCGATGCTCAAGAAAATTTCAGATTACTGAAAGAAGCAATAGACGCTGAAAAATCAAATAAAAAATAAATCTTGGTGAAATTATGACTCAGAATACAATTTTTATTGATGGCGTAGAATTCAGTGCTGACAAAAAAATGTTGGTTAGATTTCCCGCGGATTCAAATATAAGAGAATATATTGTTCCTGAAGGTGTAACAAAAATTGGAGAAAATGCATTCAAAAGCTGCGAAAATCTTGAATCAATTATTCTTCCTGACGGAGTGAAAGGAATTGATGAATTTGCATTTGGCACGTGCAAAAAATTAAAATCAATTATTCTTCCTGATAGTATATCTAAAATAGAAAATTGTGCATTTTTTCACTGTGAAAGTTTGAAAGCTATCGTAATTCCAGAAGGCGTAAAAGATATATTTCCGCAAACATTTTATTACTGCCAAAGTCTTGAATCTGTCATGCTTCCAAAGAATTTGATAAAAATTGAATACTCCGCATTTGCAGGATGCACGAAGTTGGCTTCAATCAGCATACCAGCCAGCATAAAAGAAATCGACGAAGGGGCTTTTGCCAATACTTCTGTAAAAATTGAAATTGCAAATCCGAAGTTTATCGTGGATGAGCAAGGTGCATTGATTGATAAATCATCGCACACTCTTTTGTATGTCCCTGATACATGTGTAGAATATATAGTTCCTGCAGATGTAACAAAAATAGGGATGAAGGCGTTTTCTTGTAATAAAAACCTTGAATCAGTAATTATTCACGATAAAGTAAAAGATATAGGCGATCATGCATTTTTTTACTGTGAAAATTTGAAAACAGTTAATATTCCACAAGGAATAACAGAAATACAAAATAGAACTTTTATGTGCTGTGCTATGGAAACAATTATCATTCCCGACAGTGTAACTGTAATTGGGCCTTATGCATTTGCTGGTTGTTCTCAACTAAAATCAATTATTATACCAGATAGTGTAACATTGATTGATCATCATGCATTGGGAGCGTGTACAAGTCTGAAAAGCATCATCATCCCTGATAGTATTAGTGTAATTCGTTGGGGCTCATTCGCTGGTTGTGAGCAATTAACATCTGTAAAGATTTCTGATAATGCAACAATAATAGAAAGTGAAGCATTTAGAGATTGTACCAGTTTAGAAAAAATAGTGATTCCTGATAGTGTAATCAAAATAGAGTATATGGCATTCAGTAATTGTTCACATTTGACAAAAGTTGTTATTCCTGATTACACAAAACTAGATACTAGTGCATTTATCGGCTGTCCGTACTTAAAAAACATTTGTTAATTTATTGCAAATAATCATTGATTGCCTTGCTCAACTCTTCGTTGGGGAGTTGGTAATAGTATGCGTGGACTTTACGCAGGAAGGTTTTGGTGTACATTCTTGCGTAAAGTTTTTTATCTCTCAAATAATTCCGGGCGGTGCTTTAACAGTCTTTTTCGTTGGTTGGAATAGAGTTGTTCAAAGTCGCAGTGAATGGCGAACTGCGGTTGTTTTTTAAGGAGCATATCCCAGTAGTGATTGGGTTGTTTTTCCACCTTTGACCAATCAAAATAAATTTCAAACTGCGGCTGATACGCAAGTAAACTGAACCAGTTGCCGATAGAAAATTCCGCATTGATTTCATCCCAGCCGATAAATTCGGCGTATTCTGGAAGTTGCGACAGCAAAGAGGATTTTTCCAACGGAGTCAGGAAGGCGTACAAATCATGTGCCCGCCCCTGCGGAAACTTCCGCTGGAAAATTTCCGGCGCACGATATGCCAAGATCATCAAATCCAACCGGCTGACACTTTCCCAATGGCAATATTTTTCAAACTGCGGCTGCTTGGTGAGCAACTTGCTCCACGGCAGATCGCAGCGGTTCCGCAACGCAAACCACCAGTCGCTCTCCGGGGCAAACTCCGGATATTCTGCCAACAGCAAGAACCAATAAATTGGATCTTCATTTTGCTGCAACGCCTTGATTTCTTCCGGACTGGCATTTTCAAGTTTGGCTTTCAATTCTTCAACAACTTTCATTTTATCCTCCATGTTAAGTTTACACGAATTTATAAGCAAATAGTGTGCCAAAGTATATTTGTGGTGAATATACCTGCTTGTGCTTTCATATTTTGCAATCACCTGTCAAAAATTGACCATCTTGCAAGCTTTTTCCTACATAAAAATAAGTTGGCATGCTTTTTGCTTTATGGTTGGCAGAACACAAAAAATGGAGATGTGTATGAATGATATTTTGTTACGAGTGCTGGCAGTGGTGTTGTCCGGAGTTTCGCCGGAATATTTGCCGGAACAAACAATCACTTTTGAAAGAATGCCGGCAGCCTGTGTCAGTATTTATGATGTGGATATCCGGAACTTCCGGCAGGCGATATCGACCGAAGTGATTTCGGTTGATTTGGATGGAGATAAGGTGGATGAACTGTTGATTTTCAATGGGCAAAGCGGTTCTGGTGGCGAAGGCTGGACGGTTATGCAGAAACATAATGGCAAATACCGGCGAGTCGGAGAGGTTTTCGGTATTCTCTACAAATCGGGCAAAGGCTTGATCGTGGAATCCCCCTGCGGCTGGGACAATGCCGAATGGAACTATTACGAACTTGTCAACGGCAAACTTGTTTTGAAATTCAATATTGATGTAAAATACCGCAAGCCAGTCCGTCAGAAACCTTGCCGAATCAATATAGAGGTAAAATAATGGATCAACTTTTACAGGAAAAATTGTTTGCGGCTTTTCCGCTGCTTTATAAACATTTCAAAGGTAATCCGCAAATGCAGATTGATTGTCCGGATGATCTTTTTGAGTTCATCTTTGAACTTTCAGGCAAGATCGAGGATTTCAACAAGCGTTTCCCCAAACGGCGGGTGCGGGCGATGAAAGTTGCTATGGAATCTGGCGAATTAGTGTTTGGAATACACCGGGAAGTTTTTACGGTAAATAAATTGATTGCGGCAACGGCTTCGCAAATCAGGAGTTATCGCCGCAATCTGAAGCAAGCCTTGCTGGAACGGGCGAAAGCTATCGGCACAACCGCATTATTCGGTTCAAGCTTGCTCCAGGATTGGAAACGCCTGATGCCGGATGACACTGACACTTTGCGGAAAATTCTGGAATACGCCGAAAAGCGTGCCGTTGTCCCGCAAGATCACGCTGATCTGGCAAACTGGTATAAAAAGTACTTGAATGAAGAAAAAAAAGATGAACTTTTTAAATAATAAAAGAGGCAAAACTATGAGCAGCTATTTCAGAAATTTTTCAATTCCATCGGATTCTGTCATTAAAGACATAATTGAATATGGTGATAATTTTCGAGCCAAATTAAGTTTTTTTGAGAATAATGAGTATTATCCTATTGGTTTGTTTCCCAATGGGTTGAATTTAGACTTCTCCCCTTTGACAATTCTTTACGGCAATAATGGCAGCGGAAAGTCCACTATATTGAATCTTATTGCAGAAAAAATGAATATCGGGCGGCGAACCCACATCAACAGCTCCCCGTTTTTTTCGTTTTTTGTAGAACTTTGCCAACTTTCTATTCATTCTGATTTTGACGATGATGATAAAAAATGCGATATCATTTCCAGCGATGACGTCTTTCAGCATTGCTTCAAAATTCGTAATATAAATAATGATATCGGCAAAAAACAATCAGCTTTGATTAATGAGGCTTTCAACAAAAGAGCTGATATTTCACGAGGATCTTATCAAATCCAGCCGTTGCAAGGTATTGATGATTTTGAGCGATATAAAAAAGATCGGGATGATACCAGACGCTTGCGCCAATCATCATCCGCTTATATATCCAAGTACGCACAGCATTTTTCCAAACCCAACTCCAATGGCGAAACAGCACTGGATTTTTTTATCTCCAAAATTGATGGCGAAGGTGTTTATTTGCTGGATGAGCCAGAAAACAGTTTATCACCCTCTTTTCAACTTAAGTTGATGGAGTTTATAGAGCTTTCCGCGCATTGTGGAATGCAATTTATTATAGCGACCCATTCTCCGTTGCTGTTGGGCATGAAAAATGCCAGAATATTAAATCTGGATGAAGAAGGTGCTCCGGAACGGCAATGGGATGAATTGGAAAATATACAAATATTGCAACAATTTTTCGATCAAAAAAACAAGGGGAATATATGAGATACTCTGAATATTTTGTGCAGGTGGCTTTGCTGGCAGAAAAAGGCGATGTTGTTGAAGCGGAGCACTTGCTGCGGGAAGCGGAAAGATACTCTCAAAAAAGTGTTACCAATCATGCGGCTTTGTGTGCTAAATCGTGGGCGTGGTATCTCAAAAATCCGGATAACGCCATCCGCTGTCTTCTGGAAGCGGAGTGCAACAATTCCAATGTCCGCAGCCTTTTGGAAATTGCCGATACCTACATAGAATTAGCATTGCACGAAACAGCTTGCAAACGGTGTATAAAAAAAGCTATTCTGGCGGCAACAGATGAAGAAGGCTCGATGCGGATACAGGAATTTTTCAGTAAACACTCTCAATATAAGCCAATAGCAATGGAGAGTACAAATGGTTAAATTTTTACGGCTTTATTACAATTACTTGCTGGTCAAGTGGGGCTTTCGTAAGGTGCTTCCGGCATATTTCATTAACAAAATCAAAGTCGCAGATTGCGGTGAAGAACTTGTACCTTATCAGGGAGTTTGGGTGCGTAAACGCGTTGCCGTTATGTTGGAAAATGCTCAAAGAGCGTTGCCACCGCATTTTGCATTAAAGGTCGCAAGCGGTTTCCGCAACGAAACCGAACAGCTTGCTTTACGGGAAAAGTTCGGCAATAAGCAACGCGTCGCCGCCGACAGCGGACATACTACCGGCGGGGCGGTGGATGTAACGATTTTTTATTGCGGAAAAGAGGTGGATTGCGGAAGCAAATACTTAACTTTTACGCAGCAAACTCCCACCTGGAGTAATGCGTTGAACCGCAGTCAGCAGCGTAACCGTTTTATCCTTTACAACGCTATGACTCAAGCGGGATTTGTCAATTACCCGCTGGAATGGTGGCACTTTTGTTATGGCGATAAGATGTACACCGCTTATAAATTTGAGAAAAAAGCATTTTACGGAAAGGCAGAAATCCCATGGCAACCAGATTTGTTCAAGACCGAATGATTTATACCGAAATCATCGCCAAACTCGTTCCGCAAGCTCAAAAGACTTTGTGGATCGCCACTGCTGACATCAAAGATATGTATGTGGAGCAGAACGACGCAATGGTTCCGTTTCTTAAAATCCTCGCTGATTTGATCGGGAAAGGTGTGGAGATCCGCCTCATCCACGCTAAAGAACCGGGTCAGCCGTTCCGGGAAGACTTTGACCGTTATCCCAGATTGCACAAGTATCTGGAACGGGTGCTTTGCCCACGGGTACATTTCAAATGTATCATTATTGACGGAAAATTTGCCTACTTCGGCAGTGCCAACTTGACCGGAGCGGGCATGGGAGCAAAAAGCGAAAATCGCCGCAACTTTGAAAACGGTATATTAACCGATAACCAAGCTCTGATAGAGCCCTTGTCAGAACAATTTGACTCCGTCTGGCGCGGAGCAAACTGCAAAAAATGCGGCAGACGGCAATATTGTGCTGACTGCCCGATTCAATAAAAGGAGATTATAGCGATGAAACAGGAATACAT
>JAZSHD010000073.1:0-22780 GCA_045533055.1 Victivallaceae bacterium
CGGCTCTTTGCGTAAGTTTCAAGGTCGGCGAAATCATCTGCCATAGCGAAGTTAAAAAGTGACAGCCCGTTATCAAAAATCGGAGCAAAAGCGTATGGCTGATTGGTCTTGTTGTTCACCATCAAACCAAAGTTGTTCAAATGACGGTCAGTGTTGTAAATCAACGCATCAAAGATCATCATATCGCAGAACGCATTGAAATAATCTTCGCCCAAATTCCGCAGATATTCGGCGACCTCTTTTATACTCTTGGTCTTGCAGAACCGCCACATGGGAACAAAGGAGTGGTCAATATCGGTAAAGAGTTCACACACGCAGCAAAGACTGCCTTTCCACTTGGAAAGTGCGTACGGAACATGATCAAGCCCCATCGCTTCTGCAATTTGTGCGGCGTAGAATTCCGAATAAGGCTCGTTGCCGGTATTTGCCGCCCCGGAAGTACCGCCTTTATACAGTTTGATTTTGCCGTCAATTCTGCGCCACCCCTTGCGGAGCATTCCATTGGTGGTAAACTCCGGAGAAGAGGAAAATCCGCTGGGCTTCACGCTTCCATAGCCGGTGTAAGCGATCAGCGATAATGCCTTATAAAAACTGTTTTCAAAGAGGTTGTAATCCGCAAACTTTCCCTTAAAATCCGGTTCGGTGATCCAGTAACTGTCATTAAGAGAAAGCCCCTTGCAAAGCTGAATAATGCCGGGAATGTTATTGTGAGTCAACCCATAACCAGAAAGAACCCGGTCAGAATTTGCCCGATTCGCAGGCAAAATACGAGCTTTCAGCCAATTCAAAACACCGACATCATCAACTGCCATCCCAAGCGGCAAAAGATGCTTTTTTGCTTCATTTACGCTGATAATATGACAACAGAACCCTTCCAGCGGCTTTTGAGTCAACTCAAAAGTCATCAGCTCCGTATCATAAATTTTCAGCGTATAAATCATTTTATACTAATATTTCAATACAACATGAGGATATATTATTGCAATCGCGACTCATCTATATTGCCATCCAATTCCATAATGAACAAGCCGACAATATGAAGAGCTGATTGCCCGTATAAGCCGGTATCTTCATCGGCGTAGTTTTCAGCAGTCTTGGATTGATAAAAACGCTGCAAGGCCTCGTTTTCGCTTATTTTATAATATTTGCTGATCAAGCGGACGATTTCAGGAGTTACCGTTGCTCTGACTAAATTATGCTCAATCATTGGTGTCCTCCGGAACGATATAACTGCATTCGTACTTCAAAAATTTCAATGCTCGATCACGGCAGAATGCAACTTGATTGTTGATTTTCTGGAAACGCAGCCGCTCAAGCGCGTCCTCTTTTCGCATAACTCCGGCAACGACATAAGCGACAGTTTCACCAACGCTGTCATTGGCGATTTTACCAGTGATAATATCCTTATTATGCTTGAAAGTCAAATCAGATCGGCAAGCAACAACAAGATCAAGCCATTCCATAGAAGCTTCTGGAAAATCTAAAACTGCAAGTTGTTCCCTTGCTGCTTTTTCATCAAACTCAAAAACAGAAACTACTGCTTGGGCATTGGTATCTCCATTGCGACGAGCCATTTTACGTCGTCTGCAAGCCCAGCGTTCGGCTTGTTCCTTGATGTCCGTAGTGTAGAACGCGAAACCGAAATCCCGCCCCTGGTCGCCCTGAATGATCTGTGGCTTTTGAACTTCGACAAGTCCGCCGTGATACAATTTCATTTTTTCAGCTCCTTTGCAAGATATTCATCAAAAAATTGCATAAGGGCTTCCATCCCCATGCCGTGCAGGTCTTCATAGTCCGTTTCCAGCATATACAACAAACCGCTTGTCCGGAAAAGTTCGTACACTTCCGGACCAGGCTTTTGAATATGCTTGCTGTAAAACTCTATGCAAAATGTCTTGAATGATAATTCGCTCATATTATTCTCCAAAACTCAAATATACTACAACTTTCAGAATAATCAATTTGAGTTTTTAGTTTTTCAATTAATCAAACCCTTTCTGCGTAATTCATCTATCATTGCCTGCTCTTCCGGTGTTGGAATAGGAGTCTGGCGATGAGAATCAGAAATCTCATAATCATTTATCCACTGTGCGAATATTGCTTTTATTTGTTGACAAAGTTCAGCATCACGCTTTTTGATATTGTCAAGATTCCATTCAGAAACAGACAATTCACCTAAACCTTTGCAAATAGCTATTTCTGATGTACGATACCTTTCTTTCTTTTTGTCAAAGTAGCCATTGCTTGCAGATATGTTTAATTGTTTTTCAAGCGGCAATTTATTTCCCAAATGCTCCAATGTTTGCTCAGCGTCTTCCTTAGCAATATTATAGTATTTGGATTCCCATTTTTGTGGGAAAATATGCTCAATTTCCCAATAAGATGGTAACAAATCTGTTTGTTTCGGATCTTCGTATGCAAGTAGTTTCAAAAGCATTCTAACTGCATTCCGGTGTGGCATAATAAGCAAATTATCCGTTTGACTTTGCTCTGCATTGTTTTCTTCTGAACAAGCAGTATTTCGATCTTCAAATCCAGCATAAAAGTCAGGATGACTATCGTCTATTATAGCCATATTAAGTTTCAAGATATCACCCTTTACAGCACTGATAGTCGGTCGTTCCAAATAACGTGTCAGCAACATTACATAAAGCTTGCGTAAAAACCTTAAAAAGATATTTTCAAAATCATTGCGATGTTTATGTTCCATATAAAAAATAGACACAGGATATTTCCAGAACTCATTATTATAGGATGATAAACAGTCAAGGATTTTACATATATCTGAATTGGCGGACCATGCTTCGCCATCAACAGGCTGTCGACCATTTATAACCTTCCAAAGCTTGAAGTTCTCTGCTAAAATATCTATTACTTCAACAGTCAATCTGTTCTTTTTTTTCTCAAGAAAAAACTTTCTTACGCCAGGAGTTGTTGTTTTGCTGTCTTTATCTTTTGCACGGAGATAAAACATATGATAATAAAACAAACTTTGAATACTCTCGTTAACATCGGCAGATTCTTTTTCCAATTCTTTCCATTTATCAATAAACGATCTTTTACAAGAATCATCCAGTCCTTTATAAATGTGAGACTTGAAAATATCAGCATCAGACAATGGAAGCCCTCTATTGTTGAGGGTATTAAAAATAGTTAAGGCTGTTTCCTGATCATCAGCATCAATAGGAAGAAGTATTGTATACTTAAGCAATGACAAGATAAAACTAAAAATATGATTTGGGCTTGTTTCCGATTTTTCTCTATAAAGTTCTATAAACCTGTTGAAGTTTTTGGAATAATTATCTGCAGCATTGGGCTCGGTTTTACCGTGCTCCAGAATATTTTTCAAAATACTGTTGCCAGAGTCTGATACAACTTCCGATCTTAACAGTATTTGACATCTATCCACCTTGCCGGTCATTTCATCTTTTTTCCATAATGCAGGCATAATCTGGGTTATAAAGTTGTTAACTTCATCAGATTTTGTTTCTTCATTTTCCAATCTGGAGAACACGGCTCGTAACAATAAGAATAAAGAGGTTAACCGCTGCTGGCCGTCAATGATTTGCCGTTCTTTATCTTGGGTATACGAAACAACGCAGCCGAGGAAATAATTTTGCGTATTACCATTTGATTCGGTACGTTCAATGGAAAAATTCCACAAATCATCAAACAAAGTTGATATTTCATCATCACCCCAAGAATATGGTCTTTGATATTCCGGAATAACAAAAGGCACTTCCTGTCCACTGGACAGAAGTTCCAAAACAGTTTGTTTATTTACATTAAGCGTTGTTGTTGCCACGGTTATACCTCTCTATATTTTGCTAATTACGGCATATTTTATTTCTCTCAATCAAAGATTACATTTTAACAAACGGCTTTCCGGAGAAGTCGCATCAAGCTCACAAACTAACCAAGGTAATTTTTGCAACTCTTCCGGGGGCGGTTCTGTTGTTGTTATTATATATTGAAAACTGGGTTCGCTTTCTGCCATCTTTTCAAGTTGATGTGCATACAAAAAGTATTGCTTGAAAATCGTAGCAGCCAAATCTGAAACTCGAGGACCATCGTGTATTAAGAAACGCGGGTGTGTTCCGATTCCACCAAGCGAAGCGGCCAGCGCAGTAAGATCAAAACAAATATTTTTGACAGCATTAAGGGCTGCACTTGATAAAGATGAATTATCGTAACTACAATCTAATTCAATATCTCCGCCAGAAAAAGATATTTTGCCGATAATTTCACTACCCAGTACAAAACGAATCGTGTCATTATATATCTTCATCACATCGTATGCGGATCGTTTTTCAGATTCACGAAGTGCGGCCAACTCTTCGGTGCATTTTTTGTGTTGTTCCGAAGCGTTATCATGCTTTGTATTTAAGTCGTTTTGTTCTTGCAAATCCTGTTGAAAACGCTGAATTGCTTCAAGAACGCTACCGATTTTAACAGCTCGGGAATTGCGTTGCTGATTAACTTTTGATTCAAAATCAGCCAATGCGGTATCTGCATTTTTTAATTTTGCTTCCAACAAATTTAACTCTTGTTTTTCCCGTTTCAGAAAGGCTTGGAATTCTCGGACGATATCCCTTTCTTTCTCCAACAGGCTATTTACACCCTGATTAAGGTTGTTATGAGATTCCTGATCCTTGAAATCTGTATGTCGCCATGCCAATTGGCAGCCCTCTTTGAATGCAACATCAAGAGGAACGCAGCAATATTGTCGCGTAGGATGTGCTTGGGCAGCAATTTGAATTTCGTCCAACTCTTCATCGGTAAACTCGCAAGATACAGTATTTTTTTCTAACTCGCTCAATTCTCGCTTATGCTGTTTATAGGCCTGCAAAGACTGGTTGTAACTATCTGCTTTTGCATAATATTGATTATGTAAGTCATCGCGATTTTTTCGCAACTCTTGCAATTTAGCTTCATCTTCAAAATCAAGACAGTTAGATGCAAGTAACTCTTGATAACGCTTAATGTTTTCTGCTAAATAAATCTCTTCCAAATCTGTGGCTGGAGCATGATTATCGTCAACTTGCCTTATCCTTTGAGCATCATAATCAAGAATCGCTTTTATTGTATTCAATCCAGCTCGATAGTCTTGTATTTCTTTTGCTAGATTGGCTTGTTTTTTCACCAATTCAGCTTCTTCTGCAACCTGCGGATCCAGAATGGAGCGCATCACCAACATCGCTTGCTTTTGAGCAAGAGCAGGAGTCCCGGAATCACTTAAGCTGTTATCCCGCCACTCTGTTAATTTTGTATATTGGCTGTCCTGGTCACGAGTAAGCCATGGCAGCAAATGCTTAAATGTGAGTTCTTCTTGGTTGGCTAAAAAAGTCAGAGGCGTTATTTCTGGCAAAAGTTGAGCAAGTCTGTTTTCAAACTCTTTGTAAGGACCTCTTGCCAAATTATCAGTACTTAGAAACTCGTCCAAAGAGTCGATTTTTACTGCAAAGTCACTCTGAAGTTTCATAAAGGAACGAGCGACACACCATAACTCTTCTTGTACGGAAAATAATCCGACAACATATCCTTCCGGGAATTGTTGCTGAATTGCATTGGCCACATTTTTTGAAGCAATATGCTTTTCGCCTAACAAGTAGCGTATCATTCGGCAAAGTGTTGTCTTGCCAGTAGCATGTCCGGAAATTCGCTGCGTATCATCCGGACTTGACTGCGTTGGAGCTTCCGCCCAAATAATATTAAGTCCTCTTTTAAATTCAATACGACGAATTTCATCATTGATATCTGCTGAAAATTTGCGCAAAAAACGAATCTCTTTAATCCAAAACAGTGGTTTTTCTCTGCCTGCAACAGGTTTGGCAAACGAAAAATCGACTGCATTTCTTGGAAAAAGTTCGTTATGCGGCATATGCAAAATCTCCTCTTCTGGCTGCGGTAAGAAAATCTGCCGGAATGAATTTATCAAAGGCAAAACAGAAACATTGCGGTTTTGTTTGATGCAAAACGGTGACAGCGTCTATTGCCATTGCGGCATCCATTTGCGCATCTTCATGAAATATTCCTTCACGCAGAGTGACCTTTAAATCCTTGCTGATTGAAATCATCCGACGCTCAATCATATGATGCAGAGCTGTTATAATGCTTTCATCATCCTTTATCATGTCTGGGTAATTTTCAATCCAAGACTTCACTTCTGCCCGATTTTCCAATGCTTCCGCAACCGCTTGGGGCTTATTCAAAATGGCCCAGTATGCAACCAGATCTTCCAAAGAGCGAGTACTGTTTTCTCCAGATTTCAACAACTCGGAAATCAGCATTTGATGATAAGTATTGCGTGATGATTTCCTTTGGTTTGAACGAACATAAGATGCACTAGAATGACTGTCACCAGCCAAGATTTTTTCAAACATTTTCTCGACGCACGTTTCATCATCAAGACAAAATACATTGCGTGAATTCCAGTCTTCTGCAGATGTTCCGGGCCACCACAATTTCAAATTTGCAGCAGGCGTTCCAGACATAATAAACGAATTCAGGATGATTTGTTTGTCTTTCGGCTGTTCCATTTGAGCTTGGCGTTCTTTGATCTTTTGAGAGAAAAGAATCTTTGGGCTGTCCCAGGGGACATGAGTTAAACCTTTGGGGTCAATAAATGATATATACTGTTTCCCCGGAGCGTCCAGCCAGAGGATATAGTCCGGATAAAAATTGTCAGCCTCAAAAAATCCGATACCGCTTTTGCTTTTATTTCTCAGCAAATAGAGTGATTTCCCTTCCAGGTCGGCAGAATGTTTTTCAGTATACTCCTTGAGATAATCAACAAATCGCCTTTCATCGTTATTTAGGGCGACAGGAGAAATCTGAAGCTGTAATCCGGCTGATTTGATACAAATCAATGGTGCATACAAGTGATGCCGGAAGTCAAACGCAAACAGCCGGTTTTCAAAATGACGCATATATTCTGGAATATGCTTGCGCTCGGTCAAAACGCTTTTCAAGTCGTTAAGGAATCGATCCAGTGCTGCTGCCGTATGGTCTTCCTTTGACATCGGGGTATAAGTTATTTTGTATTCTTCTACAAAATTTGCATCATCGACCGCAATTTCCTGATAAGCCATGTGGGGAGCTTCCCATTTGGCCTTGTGATACACAAAGAACTTATCCATATAGCTCTGGAGCACAAGGATACTGTAATCAGTCAATGCAATCAATTTTTCCATACTGTCAACATTCAGATGACTTTCCGGAATGATCAATTTGCAAATGCCATCAGTCCCTAAAATATTTTGCAACCGATTTATATCAATACTGATATTGAAATAAAATTTTTCATTTTTGTATTCCTGCAATGCGTCATAAATACGCTGATAATCCAGTAAATCCAGATATCTTAATGGCATATTCCTTGGTTCAACAACGGCAGTTCTTTCAAGATGGAATGAACCGGCTGACTCTATGGTTTGAACCTTGGCTCTGCAATCAATGACGATCGGAGTACGGGTTATATATTTCATCAATCCGTCATCGGGAGCATCCAGCACCAACCGGGCGGACTGTTTTTTGAAATCTTTTCCCGGAGAAATCCGCAACACATGGAGTTTTTGTTTGGGCAGTTCATCGGTGCGCTTGACAACGGGCAGACGGAATTCGTAAATATTGTCGTTGGCAGTCATACCTTCGCCATCTTGCAGATAACTGCGAAATTCTTCCATATATTGAGCTTTCAAGCCGAAGATCGTCAATGTTTCCAGCGTTGACAAATTTTTCGGAGCCTTGATTGCGGATAATTGACTACTGCGTTTCAGCGTGCCATTATATCCCCGCAAGCGCACACCGCGGCCAAAAAGCTGAATTGCCTGTGATCCTTCTCCTTTGGCAAAGTTGATCAGTCCCATTGTTGATACGCGCCAACTGTTCCAGCCTTCGGTAAATTTTCTTGAACCGATCAAGACATTGACACCGGATTTTTTGCTGTTGATTTGCCGGAAAAATGAGTCTGAAATAAATTCATCGCTTTTCACAACGATTTCATTGCTTTCACAAAGTTTTGCCAGTTTTGCGGTATCGCCGATGTTGATGACACCGAAATAGTCATTGTCGCCGCCGACACGCAGTGCGATCTCTCCGGAGACCTGTTTAATAATCATAAGGTGCAGACGGAATTCACCGGCAGCAACAGAAGCATTGAAAACCGTTTTTAATATATCAAGATATATAACCTCGGGATCGAGCGGCTGGTTTGTTCCCCACACATCCTGCAGCGGCTGAAAAATGTTTTGGAAGAGCTGATTCCCATTGCCGTCTACCAGACCGGTATCATCATAGAACAAAGCCCGGATACGCTCAATACTTTTGTGCTTATTACGCAGAAAATCATCCATAAAGTTGATAACTTCTTCCACATCGGTCAACTCGGCTTCTGAAGTAGAAGTTGTCACGCGATTGCCGACAAATACCAGCAAGGGTTTTTCTACATTGAAGTCACTTAATGCGGCGGGGTTATCCAGATAAACTTTCATTTGCTGGTAAAAGGAAACCAGACAGCCCACCAGATAAATCTGGCGTGTTTCTTCATCAATACCGACTTTCAGGTTGTAAATGCGGTAATCTTTGCCATAACCGTCTTCATAGAAAAACTTGTAGGAGTAGTCCATAATAATGGAGTGAGAATACTCATCGAGCAATTCCTGTTTTTCTTTGGCATTTCCCGCGTTCAAGGCTTGTTTGAAAGTTGCTGAATATTCAAATGAAAAACCTTCTGCGGCAAGCCGTGTCCGGTAGTCATACCACACGTTGCCGGACATACCGCGATGCCCTTCATCCACAAGGACAAGGTTGTTTTGCTCAAATTGATCAACAGATACGGTTTTGGCTTTTCCCTCTTCCCGCAGCTTGTTCATATCGATCACCAGAACATCGGAATCCGAATTGCAGAGCAGATCATCTTTGTTGAAAAGTCCTGCGGATATGCTTGACAATTTCAGCTCATCCAAGTGTTGCAACGCCATATTTTCATTGGGAGCAAGCACAATGATATTGTTGATTTCCAAGTGACTGTTCTGGCGTTTTGCACGATTGAAATAATGCAGAAACTGCAAGATATTGATGTGCATCAACAAGGTTTTACCGGAACCGGTGGCACACATATATGCCAATTTATTCAGGGATTTTTCCGTAAATGCCGGGATCCCGATCAAGCCTAAAGATTGGCTGTACAGTTTGGCAATATATTCGTTGAGTTCTTCAATGAATTCACCTTTACTGCTGAAATAACGGTCAAGAAAAATTTCTGTAAAAAGCAAAGCCAGATACTGAAAGTATTTCAGCTTCAAACCGCCGCGCTTTTCTCCGATGCGTTTGACATAACGGCAAATATTTTCATCATAGATATGCAGACGGTCTTTGGGAATTTGACAATGCGGACAGAAATCCCGCAGCCAGACATAGAACAGCGTATTTTGATTTTCATCAAAACCTTCTGCGTCGGTGTTATTCAAAGCCGATGAAAAAGAACTGATTGCCTCTTTCCCGAATAAATGAAGGAAAAACCGGAACAGAACCAGCTGTTCATCAAAGCTTACACTTTTTTGCTTTTGTTTTTTAGGCGGCATTTTCAGACTCCTGCAACGGCTTCAATTGCTGACAGCCATTGATTGAACAACGGACATTTAGCACGCATCGTATCCACGGGGATTGTTTTTGCGATTGCAATCCCGGTTGTCGTTTTTCCGTATTGCGGATACCATCTTTCCAAACATTTTGAAGGAGCAGTCAATGGACTGTTATTGATGTGTTCTGGCGTTGAAAATCTACTTATATCGGCATCAATAGTCGTTTGCGAAACTCCTAAGCCGTCAGCCAACGCCTTGGTATCACTGAAAAGAAGAGTTTCAAATTCGTGAACCGCAATGAACGGGATAAAACGCTGCGTTGGAGTCAAATGATCATATTCCTGACAAATTTCAGTTTTGGCTGCAGTATTCATTGTTGCAGCAATTTGTTCCGGTTCTGAATTTGGCAATATACTATCTTGGCCCGGCCATTCTTTGATACCATAATAATCCACAAATGTAGATACGATATCCACATTTCGTTGCGCAAGAAAGTTAGCAATATCTTTTTTTACTCTCTGGAATTTTATATCTCCCCCCTTTTGTCCAGGCTTAGGTGCACGGGAAGCCTTCATAAATATTCCCTTTACGCTCATGTAGGGAGCCAATATATCCTTAATAAACTTCTGTTCAGTTTGTCCTTCAACTATAACATAAACGGTAATGTATTTACTCATGGGAAGTACCTCCCTGAATTACATTTTTCGTCCAAAGTTCGCCAACGGTGTAATCTTCTAGCCAAGAGGTATAATCTTCCTCTTTGAGACGCTCAAAGGTGGATGCACCATCTTTGCGGCGGGCAATGATAATGTCTTCAATAGAAAATTGATCAAGCAAAAGAGGAGACTGCGTAGCTACGATGACCTGCGTTTTTTGGGCGGCAAGTTTTATCAGTTCTGCCAATACGCCGATTGCTTCCGGATGCAAACCAAGCTCCGGTTCGTCAATAATAATCGTTGACGGCGGATTGGGCTGAAGCAAAGCCGTTGCCAAACAGATAAAGCGAATCGAACCGTCAGAAAGATGATATGGCTGCATCGGGTAATCAGAACCAATTTGCTTCCAAGATAATTTTATTTTTTCAGCCTCACCTTGAGTAAAGGTATCAAGCCGGAAATCCTCAAAAAAAGGAATAACCAAACGAACCGCCTCAACAATTTTTTTATAACAGGCGTTCCGCTCACTTGAAAAGTTTATTGTTAAACCATTTTTTGAAGAGATATTTTCCTGCCGTAAATAATATAAGAATGGGGCAATGTTTGAAGCATCTCCACGGAGTTTTTCGTGATCATCAATAATCTCAGATCTACGCATCGGGGCGTTGGAGCTGGTATCATGGAAATGATATACCATCCAGCGAGAAATAGATTCATAAACAAAATGTCCAACTCCATTCCATTCGCCAGTGTATGAACGTTCATTGCGCATATCATACAGCCGGCTTTCTTCTGATGGAGGTCCATAAGATTGAGATGAATAAGTATGATAACGTCTTGTTTCTGAAATCAAAAATTTTTCATCAACGGTTGGAATCAACTCAAAATTGTAAAAATTTGATCCTTTCGCATTAAAACCGTCTGAATCAAATTCAAAAGCGACAGCGATTTTCGGGGTTTGTTTTAGACCGTTATGAGGAAAGCTATCAGCTCCGCCATTGGCACTGATGAAACTCTGAAAGTTTTTCTTAACCATAGCCAAAAGCATACGGAATATCTGAATAAGATTACTTTTGCCAGCACCATTGGCACCGACAATGATATTCAACGGTCCTAATTCGAAGTTATCCAAATCACGAATGGATTTGAACCCCTTAACCGTTATTCGTTTTATTGCTCCCATAGGAAATACACCCTTTCCTTATCCTCAAATTTCAAATATCGATAGATTCCCAATAGGGTTGTTCTTCGCCAGTATAATCATCAAATCGCTCTCCATTGCGTCTTGCAATGGCTTTGCGTTTTTCATCGTTTTGAATTCTTTTAATGTATTCTTCGCCATTTTCATTTAACTGCGCTTCAAGATATTTTAGATTAGCGGTGGAACGTTCAATAAATTCATTCCAATCTATTGTGTTCAAATTTACAGAATCCAGCAAATAATTTAAACGCTTAAAACAGCGATCTGAAAACGCAAAAGAATCTAATAATTCATTTAGTGCAGTTCGGGACACTCCACGAGGTTGTTGGAGTAATTCTTTTGCTTGTTCACAAAAAGATTTTCTGCAAGCAAGTTCTGCTTTCATAACAGTTTTTTCTTCTAAAAGAGCATCGAGAAATTCTTTACTGTTATTTAGCTTATAACCACTCCAAATTTCTTTCATTTGTCCGGTATACTTGTATTGAATTGCTTCCCAACCAGCCGCTGCATCACCACAATTGGCGATGAGGCTGCTATCGTGTACATCCCATGAAGAATCAGAAGTTGTTGCAATAATTTTCAATGCATCATAAAGTGCAGATTCCACTTCTCTGTGAATCATAGATAAACACACGGCATTGTCACCATTCTGTTCTTCTATGATTTGCAATATTTGTACTAAATCATTTATAACATTACGGCACTTTTCTTCTATATAGACAGCAGACACAGATTCTTGGTGTCTTTTAAGAAGAGTTTTTACATCAATCCCCATATTAATTACTCCTCCTCGAACATTCTGGTTTTGAATTCCGGTTCGATCATGCGGACTTTCCAGGTCTCTTCGGTGCTTTTCAAATTGGCGATGTTGTTGTCGCCGTTGACATAGATCACATCGTATTCCCGATCGGCGGGATTGATGCGGTAACGCTGGAAATAGGCATCCAGTGCGGCGTTGCTTTCCAAAAGATTATCGGTGATGTTGCGCCAGATGATCAGGGCACGCTCGCCGGAGGGCAGCGTTCCTTCAATTTGCCGGAAGATGTATTCGCCGTTGTCGTTGCCGGTGAGTTTTACTGCGCCATCATATTCTCCGGCAGGATCAGGAGAAGCGGAGAAAATCTTGCGGGCATACATCTTATCCACCGTAAGCCCGATAAGGTAGTTGAAAGTTTCCATCAAATCGGCATTGACCTCTTTGGTTTCGTTCTTTTCGGTAACTTTGAGTTTATAGTCAAAGGGATCGTTGAACGCCGCCAGATTCAGCACGCTGCCGGCGGTATCAAGATCAAGCATATATTTGATCAGATACTCATCACCAAAGAGAGAAACCATCCGTTCAACACTCTTATCTTCAGGTAACTCCACATTGGAAAGGGCATCCTCGTAACTTTCCAGCCGCATATATTTGAAACAATGGGAAATACCGCCAAAATCGGTAAACGCCTGTTCCTTGCCATTAGGTTTTACAACAGGTTTGCCATCTTTCCAATCCGCTGAGTACACAACTTTTTCGATGCGTGGTTTCAAGACAGTGTCAAAATGTTCACCCATTTCAACGAGGATATATTTGCGATAGCCATTATCTTTCCGATTGAGATTCAACACTGCGTGCCCCGTTGTGCCAGAACCTGCGAAATAGTCAAGAATTATCTTCGATTTTTCTCCATTGAATTGAATGAGCTTTTTAATCAATGACGAAGGTTTGGGATAATCAAAATCTTTTTCAGAAAACCCTAATTCTTTCAGTTCATCTGAAGCTGTTTCATTGGTACCAATCTCTGTTGATTTATCCAATACCAGCTTATTATTAGGAGGCTTATATCCTTCTGTTGAAATGCGTTGAAAACGGACAGAAAACTTTGTGCTTTTTACAAGGAAATAAGTTCCATTATTTACTTCTTCAGCCATTGTTTCTTCAGTCCATTTCCAAGAGCCAACAATTTTTACAACATTAATATTGACCCCATTTTGAACGATAACATCATTCAAAAGTTCAACCTTGTCATAAACGCCTTTTTCGTAAATACCATCCGGAATGTTGAAATGTATTGTTTTTTCTTTGAAAGTTAACTCTTTCTGTGGATTTCCTGAATTAAGTAATGGGGCATCACCATTATCCAAAAGTTCTCCCTCATACTTGATTGCATTTTTCTCTCTTTCAAAACAATGTATATATTCAGTTGTCTTTCTGGATTTATAGGAAAGACTCGGAGGAGTACTTGTACGAACCCAAAGAAATGTTTCAACAAAGTTGGAAACATCAAAAATGTTGTTGAGTAATATTTTTAGTGAGTGCTGTTCCTCATTGGATATACTCACAAAATGATTGCCTGTATTATGCAAGAATTTTCTTCCAAGCGATAATCTGTCAAACATCATTGTCAGCCAAGACGCTTCTGCAAAATTGTCTTTATAGATAAACTTTCCTTCTTGACGATCCTGTTCTGTGTTATACGGCGGGTCGATATAAACGCATTTGATCTGTTCTTTATAACATTGCTGTAAAAGGTTCAGTGCTTGGAAGTTTTCGGAATGGATAGAAAGCCCATTACACTGCTCATCAAAATTATCAATGCAAGCGAGCAATTGTTCTTTGAAACTTTGATTAAAGAATTTTGTATCGACCAAGAGATAGGCAAAACTTTCATTGGCAGGTAACGGCAAAGGCGTATTTGTGCTGTTGCTCTGGGCTGCCGGCAGTTTTACGATCTCTACGGAACTCTCTTTGAGTCTTACTTCATGCCATTCATTGTTGAATTTGAAATTAGCGTTTTTATAATCCCAATTCAAATCGGAAATAAATCCCAATGACTGCCATTCGCGCAACTGGGCTTCATTGCTCCAGATTTCCTTATAAAATCTCTCGGGAATACGGTCAAGGGTAATGCAGTAATCACACTGCACCACAAATTTTTTCTTCAACCAGAGTTTTTTCTGGAAATCTTCGATGCTGGCAAGGAAATCAATGATCACGTGTCCCACCCGCTTGATCGCCCGGACTTTTGCCAGCCAGGTATCGACACGCTTTTCATCGGTGGTATCCACATCATCCAAATGCATGACTTCGTTTTTGATAAAGAAGTCCAGTTCCCGTGAGAGGAATTTTTTCAAATCCTTGTGGATAAAGTAATCAAAAGTGTTTTTTGCCACATAGGAACGCAGATGTTTCTGCAGCAGATTCAGCTGTTTTTTGGGATCAGAAGAGATATTTACCAGCAGAACCGTGACCAGCTCCTGACAGTTGCCGATCAGCCAGGTGGTGATCGCTTTATCGTTGAGTTCCTCGTATTTCGCTTTTTTATCTTCCGGAATATCAAAGACAAAGCGGATGATTAACTCTTTCTTTTCTGCATTAAACTCAAAAGTTTTCAATTCAGGGCGTTCCGGATCTTCGGTATAGAGCATGAACACCCGTTTATTATCCTTGGATTCCTTGTTGTTATTCTGTTCCGTAGTGGCATCCACCAGACGGAAATGGATGTTGTACCCATCGGCAACAAAGGTGTAATCTTTGAAGTTTTCGCTGGTCTTGATATAGTATTGATCCTGATTTGCCCAGTAAAGTTTAACTTCCTCGCCCTCATAAGGGATGGCATAAACGCCCTCTTTGTAACGGCGTTTGGAAATAAAATCCCCCTCCTCATAATAGCGGTTGAAAAAACTGTAAAGCTGGGAATAAACATCCGCTTCCAATCCGGAAAGATCCACGCCTTTTGCCAAAGTGGCTTTCAATTCATTATATTCGCCAGCCATCTTGCTGTTGGCAACTTCAATACCAACAGTATCGCATTGCTTTTCAATTTCCGCAATGCGTTTTTCAATATCAGAAGTATTACCGGCAAAGGGTGCCAGCGCATCTTTCACACGGGCGGGCAAGCCTTCCGTAAGAAATTTTTCGATCTCTTTCTTGCGGATATTCATGATCCGGTAGATACCGAAATCCAAATCGGATTTATCCAACTCAAAAATGCCTTTGAGCAAAGAAATAAAACGATCAAGTTGTTCGCTCATATTGTATCCCTACTTATTTCATTAAAGTTTCAGCTTCTGGAATAGTAATATTCTGATGAGTTATACACTGTATAACATAGAGAAACCTTTTTTTGAAAAAAAGAAAACTTGGAGCTGCAATACGATTCCAATCGATATCTTCTCCATGGATGTGCAATCGGTATACTTCAGAAATTTTACAATTAAAGAATTGAGCTAATAAATTTTTTCCGGAACCAGAAGCAGAATCATTCGCAGGTAGGTTTTCAAAATAGTTACCATTTTTATATGGTTCTTCCTGATAATGGCAAAGTAACCAACTTTCGCTGCGAGGATTGGGGATCATCGGGACTCCATTAGAAAAAACAGCCTGCTTGAAACCATCTTGAGCCGCTTTTACCATTTCTTTGTAATAGCGTTGCCCATTTTTGATTTTTGCGGAATAATCGCAATCATGAAATAATACGACTCCTGTATCTGTTATTGCTTTTGCCTTAATAGCAAGTGCCTGTGCTTGGCGACGAACCAAAATTATGCCAGGCTGAGAGTTCATTTTCCCCCTCATACGCATTGATTTATTGTCTTTAGGAATACTTTTGGCTATATCTCCGAGTTCACTCCTTGAAACATAATCGAATGAGAAAACCTCTTCAGAAACGGTTTCCGCTAGTTTTTCTAATGCACATATAAGCGGACCTGGATGATTACCTTGAAATCCGATGTCTGAATTTCCTTCACCATATACAAGAAAATACATTATTGTATCTCCTTTTCAATATTTTGTGAAAGCAAATCAGATAACTCTGCTAAATTTATGTCGCTCATAACCTCTCCGGGTCCAAGGAAATCCAATTTTTGAGCAGCCTCTGCGATTTCAAAGAACTTTTTGGCTTTAGTATGTCCTTGTGCATTTTTGTACAATAGGATAACACTATTTTTTGCGACCTCATCTGTAAGATAATTCAGCACCAAAGCACTGTGAGTTGTCACCATCACCTGCTTGCCGTTGAAATTCTGCAACTGCACGAGAAGCTTGTCGATCAACTCCTGATTGATACCGTTTTCAATTTCATCAAAAAGCAAGAATCCCGCCTTGGAATATTTCTGCGATAACATTGCCAGAATACGCAAATATCCGTCATTGATATGTTCCGCAGTTACGGGTGCTTTAAGTGCTGCCTCGCGGATCAAAAGATCTTTCCAGCCAAATTTTTTACGCTTGATTTCAAATTTATCCACTTGAGGATAAAAATCCCGCAATGTTACTGCCAGAGACTTGGCATCATCTTCATTCAGTTTGCTTAAAAATCCAGCAAGTCCTTCTCCGCCGATACCAAGCTTATCATTGGGCTGAGATGTTTGACGCAGAATATTTGGAGAAAGCAGTTCCAGAGACTTCAATGCCTGCAATTCATCCTTAACAGCACAAATGACAGGATCATCAAATTTAAAGGCAGAAAGCACAGATCCTTTGTAATTGTAATCAGAAATATCTTTAGAATTTTGCTGTTCCGTATAATCATAAGACAAACGATTATCCTTTAGGTGAAGAGAAACTCCGATAAGCCATTCCTTGATGGGATCATATTGTCTTATTACCTCTTCGGTAAATTTTTGTTTATCAATATTATATTTTCCGGACCAAATAATGTATACATTATTAATGGAAAAATCGACCTGCAGTGTTATTGTACGCAATCCACTGCCGTTGGTTACAAAATCACTTTTTTTCCAGTTGCGAAAATCAGTTATCCCGCAAGCAAGATGACCGATAAAATCCAATACTTGCAAAACAGTTGTTTTACCGGCACCATTCAAACCAATCAGGCAAGTAAACATCTCTATTGGCAATTCAAAGTTCGCCAGCGACTTGAAGTTCTTTACTTGAATTCGCTTTATCATAATTCAGTTTCTCCAGTTATATAATCTGCCATTTTATTGCAAAAAGTGTAGTATTTTCTACGTTCTGCACCAATTTGCGGCGCAATTCAGCCAGAATCGCTTTGCGTTTGACCTCGGCGGCTTCTTCCACATCATCGATCTGTGATCTTGCTTTGCGTTTTTTGTGCTCCAAGGCTTCGACTTTTTCCGTTGCCGCCGCTTGTTCGTCCAAATTAGCGGCAATATCAACTTCGTGCCGTGCTGCACGCAGTTCCCGTTTGATTTGTTCCAACGCCCGCTCTGCAACCGCAGCCTGATCCTCTGCCCAGCGGGAAAGCTGTTCCTGACGGGCTTTGAAAAGCTGATTGTTTTCTTCCATAGACTTCTGCTGTGTGGATGTGGACAGCAAGGTCATGTTCTTCTGCAGCACTTCTGCTGTTTGCGCATCAAGCGTAATTTCTTCTTCCGCAACGGCATCCAGTTTGAAAAGCTGTTCCAAAATATCCGCCGAAATACTTTCACCCTGTTCTGTAATCCCGGAAAACAACAAAAATTCCTCTTTGTCAAGACTGTTTACCGAAAGAAGGTTCAGCAGCAGATAACCTGATTTGCCCTCCAAGTTTTCCAATACCGATATTTTTGCATGGTAGTTGGAAAGGTCAAAAGTCAATTTCCGGCAAGGTGTAGACAAATCCTTGGCTTGCGCAATACACCACTCGCCCAATTCTGAATTCATCCGGTATATAGTACCATTATCAAATGACTTTTCGATTTGATTCTTGATCCGGATATCCTCTTTTTCTTTCCAATAATACAAGCCTGCAGCTGTTTCCAGGCATGGAGAATCGTTCAGGTTGAAACTCAAAGACTCATCGTCAAAATTTGCCCGATCACCAAGAACGAGCTGTGTGAGTTTCCAGAATTTAAGCCCGTATTCTCCTAAAAAGTGCAATGCATCTTCATAATCGATTTTCAGCAGACGATGCACATCTTCATCAAAGTTTTCCAAAACCTGCTGGCGGACTTTCTGCAATTTTTCTGCAATGGCTGCTTCCAATTCAGACTGCAGCAAATCAAATGCTGCTTTGATCTCTTCTTCTGTACGGCACTGATTGTAAATCTGCAGGATTTTCATTTCCAAGCCGGTTGAATTGTCGATCTTGCCCAGCACATCATCGGAGGCTCCGAAAATTCCATCAAACAACTGAAATTTGTGCTCAAGTAACTCATACACTCGCTTGTCCGCCGCATTGCGCTCATTCAAAAAGTTGATCACGACCACATCATATTTCTGTCCATAACGGTGGCATCGTCCAATGCGCTGTTCAATGTGCTGCGGATTCCAGGGCAAATCATAGTTGATGACCAGCGAGCAAAACTGCAAGTTGATACCTTCCGCCCCGGCTTCAGTAGCAATCAGGATCTTTGCCTTCTTTTTGAAGCGGTCAATCAGCGCATGACGCAGCATAATAGCTTTGCTGCCTGCTGTATTAACGGTGGCATTCAACTGATTTTCCGCCATATATTCCGCATAAATCTTTTCTGCTTCCGGATCACGCTTGCCGCCGCCAGAGAAACATACCACATCTCCGGCATATCCGTTTTGTTCCAGGTAATTCCGCAAGTATTCCATAGAACGGCGAGACTCAGTGAAAATCACCGCTTTTTCCTCTGCGCCAAGTTCGCGCATTTTCTCCCAGCCGCGTTCCAGGGCAACCAACAGATTTTTAGTTTTGGTATCGGTCCCCATGCGGTAAGACCAGTTGATAAAACTGTCTACCAAATCAATTTCAGATTGAAGTTTGCGGAAATCAATAACCTCATCATTAGCTGCATCCGGCGGCAATTCTTCGTCGGAAGAGAAATTTTCTTCTTCATCGCCCAGAGATTGCAGTTCTTCGAGATATTCTTCAAATTCGTCTTCATCAAAAAAGTCTGTATCCAAATCCGGAGAAGTTATCGCATTATCCCGCAATGCGATCAAACGGTCTTTGATTGCCTGCAATGTCCCCTGCAAAGCAACGGGAGACGATGCCAGCAGTTTGCGAACGATCAAAATCATCAAATGCCGCTGCTGTTTCGGAAAAGCATACGCTTCTTCCTGTTGGAGATATTTTGAAACAGCTTCATAAAAGCTTTGTTCATCATTGGTCGGATTAAAAGGGATAGTAATCAGGCGGCGAGCAGTATAGCGCACAAATTCCATCACATCTTTACGCAAAGTACGGTTACAGAACTCTCCAAGCCTTTTGCGCAAATCATCCAAATCTCCATCCACATTTGCATACAAGCTCCTGAATGTCGGAAGATCGCCGAACATCTCGCCGTCGATCAATGTAGAAAGCCCGTAAAGTTCTGCAAGACTGTTTTGCAGCGGAGTTGCCGTAAGAAGAATTTTTCGCCGGTTTTCCAACGCCCAGCGAATATTTTGTCCGATCTTATTACTTTGCTGATGGGAATTGCGCAATTTATGTGCTTCATCAATAACAACAAGATCCCATGTTACACGTTTCAACTCATTTGCCATCTTGCTGGCATAGTGATATGAGGTAATAACAATCTTATTCGTATTGAAAGGAGTACCTTTTCCGCTGCGCAGCTCCTGCCGGTATGAACGAGCATCAAGAATAATGGATTCAAGATTGAATTTTTCTTCAAGTTCGACCTGCCACTGTTTGCGTAATGCTGCGGGGCACACTACAATCAAATGCCGTTTGCGTTCAGCCCAAAACTGACAAAGAACGAGGCCGGCTTCAATCGTTTTGCCCAAACCAACTTCATCCGCTAACAACACGCCCTTAGAGAGAGGCGAACGCAATGCAAATAATGCCGCCTCCACCTGATGGGGATTCAAGTCAACTGATGCGTTAAACAATGATTGACCAATTCGGTCAACACCTTTGCCGCCGGCCTTGGTCAAGTCATAAGCATAATACTTTGCATGATAATCAGTGATCATTGTTTGACACTCCCGGTATCATTGGCAACTTCGACAATATCTCCAATATCACATTTGAGTACGCAGCAGATTTTAAGAAGCACCTTGGTGGTAACACACTCCCCCTTGGTCAATTTTGCCATTGAGGAAGGACTTATACCGGATTTCTGGCAAAGTTCGGTTTTGGTCATCTCCCGATCAATCAGGAGGTTCCACAGCTTTTTGTAGCTGGTTTTCATAGGACATTCCTCTTTGGAAAGCTAAATTACTGTTAAATGCACATACTTTTCCAATAATATAACATAAAAATCTTGGATTTCAAAGTAAAAATACATTTTCGCAAAGAAAATAAACAGAAAAAAGCAGACTTTTTCCGGCATGCAAGGGCGTAGCCTGGTGCGGAGCCCGGTCTGCCAGCGGGTGTGCGCTGTGGAGGGCGTTGCGGCTCGTTGCGGCGCTGCGGGTCGTTGCGGCGCTGCGGGTCTGGCGGGCATTATAACATTGATCCATATTGCCGATTAAGCAACGCAGTTATTACAATTTAGTTTGAACTTATCCGTGATGCCACCAGATGGCGGTGCGGATGCCGATAAAGGCAAGGAAGCACAGTCCGGAAATGCTCCATACGGTTATCGCAAGCGGGATGGCGATGTAGAGTGTTCCAAATCCGGCAAGCAGCGTCAGAAATAATGCTGCGGTGATTATGAACTCCCAGCGTTTCAAATCTTTGGATGTCTTTTTGATCAGGACGGTTTCAGCCATGATGATATCCTTTCCAATCGCCGCTTTTTATGACTTTTTCCATTGGTGGTAAGTTGTTCATAATGTAAATCCAACCGATATCAGTTGTGCCGTCTGAAAGTGTGCAAAGGAAGAGTTGACGGTCGTAAAGTCTGGGGTATCCTTCCAGGCGGTCGATGGCTTCCCATGCAGACAGAGGAATTTCGATAAGTTCTGCGTTGATGGTGGTGTTGCCTTCCGGCTGAAATGCCGGGAAACCGCAGCCGGTATCGTAGAGTGTCCCGGTCACTGTGCAGGGCGTGATGCTGACGGCATTTCGGCAGAAATGGTGGTTGCGTTCGCCGGTCATCAATGTGCCGTAAACGATAAGTTTGACTGTTGCCATAATCTTCCTTTCATTTTTTGAAGTTATTTTTTATTCCGTAATAATCTGCTCCGAAAGAACAGAGTTTTCGGTACTCTTCCGGATAACTTTTTCTGCGGCGGATAAATTTGGTCAGGCGGGACATTTCGTAGGTGATCGCCTGATAGATCCCGCCGTCAAACTCGACCTCCAACCACAATCGGCGGTAGACTTTCGGGTAGCCTTCAAAGGCATCCAGCCGTGCCAGATTTGCTTCTGAAATCAGGTAAAGAACGCCCTCCACATTTTCTCCGGACACAAAATCAATGTCGGCATAGAGCCGTTCGGCGATCCGGTGGTTCAAAAGCACCGCACCGCCCAGAGCGATCGCTCCCGGACAGCGTTTGGTCATCCGTGCCGGGTTCATGTTGCTGCCGTAAGCAAAGTATAAAAACATATTATTCATCAGCAACCTCCAATTTTTGCTTTTTGCATATATAAGCGCAGAAAGTTTTATATTGCAACTCGATATACCGCAGATTATTACAAATATTATTCACTTTTCTAAAACGCCAAGAAAGCCGCCTGTCGCGGCGAACAGATTTTATTACGATCAGGCCGGTTCAGCCCGCCCCCGCATAAGCCGACAGTGGGCCGTTTCTGGCGGTTTGTGGGCGTATTTATGATTGCATTATCGAGTGCGAATCCCCATTATTTTTTATGCAGATTTGCCGGATTTACAGTTGCAGCACAGTTTGACAAAAATAGCAAGTTTTGATGTCATAAATCCTTGGAAATAAAGCACTTATATTATCGCTATTTCTTACATAAGTTGCTGGCTATTATGGAATTATGCGGCATATTATGTCACTGTAAACGGGGGTGGTACGGACGCCGCCCCGACCCGAAAAAACGCCCAACGATGGAGGCAAATATGGAAAAGACGGTCATTAGAGACACGGAACGCTGCGAAGAGCTGACCTTGACGGATCTTCGCGCCGAATACGAAACCCTGAAAAACGGTAGTGAAACCGAAGCGGAAACCTTCGAGGACTACCTTGAAAACATCACGGACGGCAACGGAACTTGCGAGTGGTGCAACGGGATTTTTGAAAAAAGCGAATTGCGGCAAGAGGCTGACCTCGGCTGCCTTTGCAACAGTTGTGTTCACGCAATAGCCTCACGGGGCGAAAAGCTGAACTTTGAATTTTAACCCTAAACAAGGAGGTACAAAATGGACGACTTCTTCAGGAAGACACGGTGCGACAGATGCCACGGTTCGCTCGATGGTGGCAGAATAATGTCAATGTACAACGAGCAGACCATTTGCATGGATTGCTACGAAAAGGAACGGCAGAGAGAAGACTACCGCAAGGCGGTGGAGGCTGACCACGCAGAGATCCGCAAGGGCAACTACAACTTCAAGGGCATCGGCCTGAAAGA
>JAZSHD010000223.1:0-2485 GCA_045533055.1 Victivallaceae bacterium
ATTGCGGTTGCTTTTGCAAAAAACAACTCCAGTCATAACTGGAAAACTTCGCAAAATCACACATCTCAACAAACTCAGGTCGTTCAGCCACAAGACATTGCCAGTCATACCCAGTGAACTTTGAAAAATCACATATTGTGGCAAATTGCGGTTGTCCACGCAATAGCCAACTCCAATTTTCGCCATCGAAAGTATGCCATGGACATTTTTCAGCGAACTCCGGTCTGATTTTCAATAATTCGCTCCAATCAGTGCTTTCAAAAATTGAAAAATCACATATTGTGGCAAATTGCGGTTGCTGCTGCAAGAGGTAATTCCAATCATTGCCATCCAGCTTATCCCAAGCGCATTTGTCTGCATACTGAGGATATTTTCTTAAAAGATTGCTCCAAGCACTTCCATCCAGCTTATTCCAACCATATACTTCTGCAAACTGCGGCTGAAACTCAAAAAGTTCGAACCAGTCATCAATATCCAATTTTTCCCAATCGCATTTATCGGCGTATTCCGGATGTTTGCAGAGCAATTTACTCCACTGTTCTCCCGAAAAACCGCTGAAATCGTATTTTTCCATTTTTCTTCCCCGGACATTGTTTCTGTTTATTTGTTTATATATGGGAGCTTTTAATTATAAAAATGACAACTTTTTCAAAAAACTCCACGATAAATCATATAGCCTATAATGGAACACGGCAACAGCAGTACCCATGCAATGACACTGGCAAGATTTCATTTCCATTTGGCTTCCGGATTTTTCTTTCTCAAAGAGTAATAAACTCCGTTCCAAGAGCAAAATAAAGTCCACCAGATTATCAAAGCTGTATCTGTTGCTCTTTCACAATAAAACGCGATACATCCCACGCCCCAAAGCAAGAAAGATATCCCCAAAGGTATAAGCGCCCATAATCTCTCTTTTCTTTCAATATTTTGGCTTTCTATAAGAGTTTCAATATCGCGTTGTATCAGTTTATTCTGAGCTTCCGTAAAAACATCGTAAATTAATTGTATATCGCCGCACTTGTTGGCAAATTCCGGACGTGCTTCCAAAAGATCAATCCAATTCTTTCTTGAAAGCTTTTCCCATTTACAATACTTAGCAAACTGCGGAAAAACTTTCAAAAGCCGTACCCAGTCATCACCATTCAATTTATCTGTATTCATTTATCTGTTTTTCCATCTTCATTTGTATTCATTGGTTCTTTATCTGATTTTTCCTTTGCGCTCATTTCGTTAATTGTTCGCCTTATCATATCCGCATAAAAAAGATCCTCAGCTGACGGAGAAAAAATATTCCAAATAGAAAGTAGGATAATAATAATAAATATAACCAATCCAACAAGAAGTGCGATCCACCAGTTAAATAACCAAAACAACCAGATAATCAAACCAATACTAAGCAAAATGGAGACACAAAATATGATTGCTGTCAACCTCATCTTTTGGGGGTATTCCCGGTCATGTAACAGCCTGCCCATTGCCTGCATATACAAACTCGTCACAAAAAATTTTTGTATAGCCCTATTTCTGAAATTGTTTTTATTACTCATAGTTACCTCGGTTGCTGGTTATATATTTTTCATCATACATCACTTGAGCGTGATTGGTCTTTATCAACTTTTCCTTAATTACTTTGCCGGAGGCTTTGTCAACACATTGCCGCCAGACTTCACCATTACGATACCAGATGCCGTTTTCCTGCGTAAAATGCTCATTGCGGCTTTCAATGTGATATTTTACCGGCAACGGCTTTTCTGCACGTAATTCTGCATTGAGATACTTTTCATCGGTATAAACCATCAGTTGAAAAGTCTGCTCCGTATTATTTTTGAAACGGTAATCCAAGTAGTTGTAACTGATACTCGTTCCCACGCCGAAGGGAACTTGCCGCCCGAAATCCGGAAACAAATCCACGCCGTCATGGTGATGATGTTCCGTAATTTCAAAAGGCGTATGCAGCACAATCCAATGGATAAGATTACTCAACTGACACAAGCCGCCGCCGATGCCCCGATCCGGCTTTCCCCGTTTGATCATCAAACCTTCCTTGTAACCTTTACGGAAAGAAGTTTCGCCCACCAGATGCCACAAAGAAAAAGTTTCTACGGGGCGAATCAACACTCCGGAAATCTTCGATGCGGCAAGGGAAAGGTTGACCGCTTTATTGTTCTGCAAAGCCATATCCACATCGCCAAGTTGCCGCCGGATTAGCGATTTATGTTTATAAATTACCACCGGCAACAAATCTTCCGAACGCTTACGGCAGAAGTGTTCTTTGCTGAAAAAATCCCGCAATCGCTGTAACATACAGCATTTGAATACCGAAATTTCATAGCAAAGCGGCGAAATTTCACAAAATAATTTCCGGTGTCCCATTATGCAATTATTCCATTGTTATAAAACATCTGTCTTGGGGATTGCATTTTTTTAATCTCAGCACAACGGGCTTTCCCCAAATAGTTAACGGAAGATACAAAAAACTATTCAC
>JAZSHD010000171.1:0-59786 GCA_045533055.1 Victivallaceae bacterium
GTCAAAGGTCAAGCCGGGCTGATTCCACGCTTTGGCAAGGGCGGCATCGGTTGTGTACCACTCTTTGAGCATCCGTTTGAAGGTGGCGAGGTCGGCGGGGCTGTAACCGGCATAGGAGCGTCTGCGGGTGGCGTCGGCAGAAGTCCAGAACATTTCGCCGCAGTTGTTTTCAGTAAAACTTACACCCCAGACCCGGTCGGCATAATTGCTCTTTTTGATGTGGTCATAAAGGGCTTTCAGGGGGATCACGCCCTGGGTCTTCCATTTTTCGGCACCCAAAGCCTGTTTATCCAGCCAGAGGTCGCGGGGGCGGTTGTTTTCGTGGGTGCTGATACTTTCGGGATTGCGTGCCAGCCACCACTCGGGCATAAAGCTGTAAATATGTACTGCAAATACCGCATGGGGTACCCGGGTCAGCAGCGTAGCAACACTGTTGTCGAATTGGGTAAAATCAAAAGTTCCGTCCGGCAGCCAGAAGTCTTCAAACTTGGCACTGATACGGTAGGATTTGAAGTTGTTGTTCCGGAAGTTCACTACCGGAGCAATGCGGTCATTGGTGGCGTAAACGCCCGGAGCGTGCCAGAATATGGGGTTGATTATTTCATCATCCATTTGCAGCATCAAACGGGGCGTAGTTATCCAGCGGGCACGGCGCAAAGCCGGAGGATCGGCTTTTACATCGAATTTATGCAGCAGGGGATTGCCTTTGAGCCGGACAAAATCATCCACACAATAAAGTTCGCCTTTGCCCTGATCAAAATAGGGCATATTATAAGTCAGCTCAATAGTTTCGCCAACTTTCCAATCTTTGCTGCCGGGAGAGATATTGAGCATAAAATCGTGTTTGGTGCCATTGCTGCGGAGCACTTCAAAGCGGAGGCGTTTGATTTCAGTTACCGGCAGGGCTTCCACCTTGACCGTCATCTTGCCTTTTTCGCTTTTTACCAGAGAAAGCACCCCTTGTTTACCGGCATGACGGTATGCCATTCTGCCGCGCCAGGGAGCCATGGAGGCTTCGCCGATGATCAGAGCCGGTTCTTTACATTCGGGTATATAGCGGTCGGTATTGCTTTTGGTATCCATCGTCCACTTTTCATCGCTGTCAAAGTAGACGGGTTTGCCGTTGACTTCGGCATAACCCATAGCGATAAAACCGCCCCATGAGTCGATATTTTTGACCCGGCAGGAGATGGTATTTACACCTTTTTTAAGATATTTGGTTATATCGTAACGGCCGGTATTGCTGAACCGGCGGGTGTGGCCCACATGTCTGCCGTTGATATAAACAAAGCAGCTGTCGTCGCCCACGGCAGAAAATACTGCAAAATCCGGTGCGGCATCCAAAACAAGTTTGCGTTCAAACCAGATACTGCGGTGAATGAAGCTGGGTGCTTTTTTGCCCCACAGCCACTTGCCACGCCACGGAATAGTATGGCCGGTTTCCCGGGGCGGTAGATAGGCAAGCTGCAACAGCTGCGGAAAACCTTTGGCTTTGCCCTTGACGGTGATCCGGGGTTCGATCAGCATTTCAGGAGTGGTGAACACCACGCTCTTCTGTCCGGCTTTCAACTCAACAGCACTGCCGGGTATCTCTTTAAAATCGCGGTCATAAAAACGCATCACAGCTCCGGGAGAAACACCGTCCAGCCAGTTGAGCTGACACTTTGCCCGGGGCATAAGTTTGTTGGTAATAACTTCTTTGCCCACCGGCAGTTTGTCAGCATTGGGTATAAGGTTGGAGTTTTTGAACCAGCGTACTTGTTTTACTGAAAGATTGGCTGCTTCGTTGCCCAGATAGCGCATCTCCCAATTGGTTGCAACGCCCTTCCAGTTGATGCTTTCGCTGATATTGAATATATAAGTGTGGTATTTGCCATCGGGCACAACTGCTGCCGGAGCAACTGCCGCTGTGGCACGCTTGCCGTCTTTGGTACATGATACTGCCAAATTCCAGTAGCCGGGTTCATCAGCAGCCAGAGTAAATTCCGCCTGTTTGTAAACATTGGTATCAATATTTGCGTTTTCCTGATAAAAACCCCCTGTGACCTTGTAAGAACTTCTGCCGGCAACTCCATCTTTGCAAGCAAGTTTCTGCAAGCGGAAGGGGTGAACACTTTTGCGTAAAGCAGCTCCGGAAATATCTGCCAACCCCGCTTTTACTTTTGCGGGAGCGGCTGCCAGAACTGCTTTTACAGCGTTTTCAGATTTTTTTTTTGCTCCGACAGCACTTTTTCCGGCAGTTACTTCTTTAAGACCGAGGGTGGCACCCGGTTCGCCGGTAAACCGCAATTCATAATTGGTCTGGATGCCGCCAAAGTTGGGATTTTCGGACAAATAAAAGGTGTAAAGGTGGTAGGCGTTATCGCCGGGAACTTTCTGCACCGGCACTGAAATACTGCCTTTTGCCGCATTTTTCAACGAACAGGCGTAACGCAAAGTGCCGGGTTTATCACTTTTGAGCATAAACGAAACAGTGTTGATCTCGTCAGCTTTCCACGCCAGTTTCTGCTGATGAAATCCGCCGAATGCTCCAGTGGTCTGGATCAAAAGTTCATCATTGCTCTTGAGCCACTTGGCTTTGAACATCTGCACTTTGCCTTTGAGCATATTGCCCATAAGTTTGACCGTGGTTTTATCTGATGTGGCGAATTTTTTGACTTCCAGCAAAGTATCAGCTGCTCCGAACCACCTGAGTTCGTAGTTGGTCAGGATCCCCTGCCAGTTTTTGTTGCCGGCAACATCAAAAATGTAATCGTGGTACTCGCCATCGGCGATCATCGGCAGATAGATGTTGACCGAAGCCCTTTTGCCGTCAGCAACTGTATTGCTTGCCCAACGCAGCTGACCGGGCTTGTCAGTTTTGGCGGTAACGATAATTTGTTTGATTTCAGATGTTTGCCATTTTAGCCCCTGCTGATACAAGGCTGTTTTGTTATTGGCAACCGTTTTGAACGCCAGAATATCGGCAGCTTTTTGATCCACGCCGAAAGATATTCTTACATTTTTCTTCAAATCATCTCCGGTATACTCAACCGGAGCTGCAAATGTCATTGCCATACTGCCCAATAAGGCAGCGGCAGAAAATAACACATTATATTTTTTCATATCAAAAAATCCTGTTTTTTATTTGGCGTAATCATATCCGGTGAAAAGCACATTGTATGCCCCGCCGGAATAAGGTACTGCCGAAATATTCGGTACTTTGCTGTTGGGGATCCCCGCTGTTTCAGCATAAGTCACACCGGCGGCGTGCCCATCAACATAAACGCAGTTGGCCCGGCCTTTGCTGGTGGTGACCGCATCCGGAGTTCGGGAGTAATCTTCGTTGCCGCCGTGGCGGTAAGCCAGATTGCGATTGTTGCCCAGTGCAGCACCATTGGTGCTGAAAAGGTCAGCCGCCAGCAGAGCTTCCGAAGCATCAGTTATAGCACTCAAGGTACGGATACGCGGCGTGGTTCCGGATTTTACGGTATAAAAAGTCAACCAGCCGTTAGGTGCATAATGAGTGTATTTGTAACCAACGGCAGTGTCGTTGCTGAAAGGTTTGCTTTCGGAGGGACAAGCCACCACGCCCCGTTTGTTGTGCCCGCCGTAATCCAGACCATATCCGCCGTCGGGATTTTCTTCGGTACTCAACCCCGCATCAAGTCGGCCGGAAAGCTGATTGAACCACATGTTGCCGGTGTTGTTTCCGGGAACCCCTCGCAAGATATGGTCGTTATTGGCCGAAAAATAGTTCTGATACGCCAACCCGATGCTTTTAAGATTGCTCAAGCAATGGGCATTGCGGGCAGATGCCCGGGCTGCCGACAAAGCCGGCAACAGCATGGCTGCCAGAATGGCAATAATGGCGATAACTACAAGCAACTCGATCAGGGTAAAGAAACTCTGCTTTTTCATAAGATACTATTCCCCTATATTAGTTTTTTACTGCCGGAAAATTCACCTCCCGGCAGCAGTTGGTATGGATTTTTACTTGAGTTCAGAGGTATGCAAGGCATCCAGTTCAGGACTGAAGGGTACCGGCCCGTTTTCGGTGATAAGGTATCCCGTTTCAATACGGGCACCGTTAAATTCCGGGTGGCCGAAGAAACTTACATCCACGCAGACCGTCATTCCCGGCACCAGTACATCATCGCTGTTGGGGCCGAAGAAAGGTGCTTCAGCTTCCTGCAAGCCGATCGTGTGGGCAAAGGGGCAGACCAGATAGGGCAGCAAACCGTGTTTGGCAAAGTATTCTCTGCCCGGCACATCGATCTCTTTACCCGACTTGCCCACTTGCAGCATGGCTTTGGTCAGCCGGAAGGCTTCCCGCAAATAGTTTATGCAATCTTTCTGGCGGGCAGTGTAAACGCCGTTGGCGGGCACCGTATCGCCGAAAACCCCGGCATACCCCTGCCATTTGGGCGAAAGGCCCAGCATGACCAATTCTCCATCCACCAGTTTTTTGCTGCTGGCGGTGGGCACTACTGCATTAGCTCTGGCGCCGCTGCCCACGATCGCCGAAAAGCCGAAACTGCTGGCTCCCCGGCTGCGGGCGGCATATTCACCGGCGGCGGCGATTTCGATTTCGCTGGCACCGACTTTCACGGCATCTTTCATAGCCTTGAAAGCGTAGTCGGCAAGGGCAAAACCTTTGCCGATCTGTTCGGCTTCCCAGGAGCTCTTGAAGTACCGCAACTGCAGAAATTCTTCGGTTATATCCACGATTTCCACCCCGGCAAAACCTTCGGCAATGCCCTTGTAGCAATCTACCGGCATACGCCCGGCTCCCACCAGACCGATGCGGTTCACTTTGCCCAATGTAGAATTGAGTTCGGCAAAGAGTTTGGGGAAATCAATGATCGTAGCGTTGGGGTATTCTTCATCCGGCACCATAAATACCGGAAAGTTGCGGGTGTTCTTTATAGCACTGTCCTGCTTGGCAAAGGGTTCGCTTTCGGGTCCGCCCAGCAGAATGGGTTCCCCCTGCCGGGGAATCAAAACTGCACCGCTTTCAAACTGCGGACACCAGCCGGTGAGATACCAGCCGTTGCCGATATTGAATTCATCGTAATAAACCAGTGCCAGATCCAGATTTTTGGCGTTAAGGATGTTGCGAACCTGTTCAAGACGGTTCGCCGCTTCGGATTCAATCAAATAAGCCATAATGCTTTTTCCTTCTTTGATAAATGCTTTTTGCCTTGGTAAGTAGATAAAACTCCCCCCGTAGAATTATTGAGGGGTGCAGGCAATATCAAAGATCAGAAGGATATTGGGAAATGGCAGCAGCACAGCGGTTGCTGCAAAAGTAGGAATGGGGCACAAAGACCACGCCGGACACGGCTGCCCGGACAATGCGTAAATCAGATCTTTCGCGTACAAATTCCAACATAAAAAGCTTTTCCTTGATGTTGTCAACTGAAAATAGTATACAACATAAAAAAGCAAAAGTCAAGTCCCGAAAAAATTTTTTTATAATTTTTGCACCCCATACAGAATATTTTTTTCTTAATTTCAATAAATAACACAATATCGGCTTGCGTCCGGCTGATATTGTGTTATATTTTTGAAATCATCTCTTTTATTTTCACAATATTGCATAAGGAGTTTATATATATGGGATTGGCAGGCGGTATATTCGGTGCCGTTATCGGCGGCTTGTTCGGCGGTCCGCTGGGAGCAGTTATTGGCGGCGGCTTGGGGGCTTTTCTGACCGGCTCCTCAAGCAGCGATAAATCTCAATTATTTGCCAGTCAGCAGCAAGCGGTCAAAGATTGCTACGGATTATTTTTTCAATGTCTGGGGAAACTGGCTAAAGCTGACGGCAGAGTCAGCGAAGACGAAGCTGAATTTGTCCGGGAATTGCTCCACAGCTGGCAGTTTACGCCCGATATCCGCAAATATATGATAAAAGAGTTCAACTCCGGGCGGGACAGCAGCGAAAGTTTCACTGCACTGGTAAGCACGCTCAATGAGCAGATAAATTTTTTGCAGTCTGCCGAACTGAAAAAGAATATGACCGAACTATTTTGCCTTTTAGTAGCAGTCGATCACATTGCCAGCGAAAACGAACAAGCTCTGCTCCGGGAAGCCGGCAGAATTCTGGGGACAAGTTATGTAGTCAACGATTTCTTTGCGGCAAACACCAGAACTGACAACAGCAGCAACAGCAGCCGTCACCCCGCTGACCGTGCCAATCAAAGTTCATCGCTTGACGATTGCTACAAACTTTTGGGTATAACGCCCGAAGCAACCAATGCGGAAGTAAAAAAAGCATACCGAAAAAAAGCCGCCGAGTTCCACCCTGACAAAGTTCAGGCATCCGGACTCTCCAACGACTTTATCCAGCTTGCCAAAGAGCAGTTCCAGAAAATCTCCAACGCTTACGAAACGATCTGTAAAGCCCGGAATATGTAATCGGGCAAATCACACCAGATAAAATGGTGTGGCGTTCATTACCGTAAGCTCATCTTTGCCGGTCAGTTCCACCCGGATAAACTTGTTGGCATCATGCCAAGGCAGTTTGTACTCTTTCTCAATACGGCTGCTTGACAACTCATCGCAGACAATGATCTGATCATCGGCAAAAATACGCACTTGAGTAATGTTTCCTTCGTCAGCACGGGCAACGACTCTGACAACTTTTTCGCCATCTTTGGCTATCTCGCTGCCGGGTATCGCTCCATTGCAGGTTATATCGCCTTCGCTGAATCCGGTGGCGGCTATGGTGTGGCCGCTGCGGATAGCTTTGACCACGCTATCCCGGCAGGGCTTGCCGTCTTCCAGATAGATAAAGTTCACTGCCGGATTATCCACGATCCGCTGAAATCCGAACAAATCCACTGAATTCATTACGGCGATCCTGCCGCCTTTAAGGTAATACTCTTCAATAGTAGTACCTTGCAATGTTTTCATAGGTTCCATATCCACGCCGTCGTAATCGCAGTCGAACCAGTATTTGGCACTCCACGGATGGGTAGCTATAGCCGCACCGTTCTTTTCGTGCACATAATTCAGGGATTTTTTCAGATAAGAGGCAATTTCTTCGTCCGAAAAAAGACTCCGGGTAAACTCTTGAGTGTAGGCATCGTGATCCACGCCTACGACTACCATGTGATAACAGTTGTGGCTGATGTGAGCGTTGGAATCGTTCCAGTTAAAGGGGTGATACTCCTGACCGTCCAGAAATAAAACCTTGTCGTCGGAATACTTTGCCGGGTCAAGTTTGCCATCATAAGGGGCGGCATCCTTGACAGCAAAGGCACAAATATCGTAATCCATATACCGCATCATGGCGTTGATCGTGCCGGGGGCAGAGTCGCAGCCATACCAATCCAGCGAATGCATGTGGATGGTCAGTTTGTAGTTCCGCTTGCCTTCAGCTATGGAGCCTTTTTCCACTGCCGGCAAAGGTCGGTTGTTTTTATGGGCATCAAAGTAATTCATCAAGTTGGGCAGAAACTTTTTCCAGAAATCCAGACAGCGTCGGGCATTTTCATCCAGCACTTCCGGCACCAGTATCTGGGTAATAAAGTACATGCCTTTGCCCACTTTGCCTTGCAGAACCAAAGCTCCGTCTTTGACTGCCGGATCCATGTAAGAACCCAGCACATCCCACTTGTCGTTGGCTAAAAAACAGGATAAGGCGGCAGTTTCCACCATTTCGGGCTTATGTTCCGGATCTTTGACCAGCGGAAAACTGTTGACCTGGAGCTTCCAGCCCAGCAGCTCGTCGCCGGGGATTTTTTCCGGGTAATTGAACAATACTTTACCGGCATCTTCCATCCAGGGCATCATGTAGCACATGTGTTTGCGTTTGAGCCGCACGGTGGGCACATAGCGGTGGATAAGCTGGGTGTAGCCCAGTTCGTGAGGCATAAAATAGGGTGCCCAGCGTTCATAATTCTGGTGCATGAACCAGACGATCCCGCCCCGGGCGACCCAGTCGCGGATATAGAGTTCGTCGTTTTCAATATAATCGTTGAAGCCGTTCTGTTCAATAAGGGCTATATCAAACTTTTCCAGATAATTCTTTTGGGAGTAGTCGATTTTCTCCACTTCATACCCCTGCTGACGCATGAATTCAAGAAAACTCCACTGGGGGCGGAACCAATGTTCAAAATAACCTATACGCATAAACACATCTCCTGTATTGCTGATTTTCTGTTAATATACCACATAGAACAATAAAATCAATCTTATTTTATCTCTTGCAAATTAAATTTCCGGTTGTAAAGTATAGAAGTGTAAAAAAAACAACTATATTGAGGTAAATATGCAGAAAATATCCACTATCAATGAAGTCTGGCAGCGTAAGTACCCTGAACAGGTGGTGCTGGTCATAACTAAAAATTCTGCAAACAAAGTCAATGTTATGGCAGTAGGCTGGGTGGCGATCGTTTCCGACGATCCGGTTATGTATATGCTGGGTATTGACGATCCGGCATACACGCTGGAGCTGATAAGGGAGCATAAAGAGTTTGTTATAGCGTTCCCCAGCAAAGCCATGGCAAAGGAAACTCTCTATTTCGGCACCGTCCACGGGCATAATATCGATAAGGGTGCTGAAAGTGGTCTTGAGTTTGTTCCGGCAAGCCAAGTCAATGTGCCGCTCCTTGCCGATGCCGTAGCGAATATGGAGTGCAAACTTGTAACCGAATACCGCCCCGGCAACTGTCCGCTGGTCGTTGGCGAAGTCATTGCCTCGCATGTCAATACCGATAAAACAGTTGAACGGCTGGTCAATACGGCACCGGGTTACAAACTGCAATGAAGATCACGCTTTCAGTTGATTTACAGGAGCATGAAACTCTTGCCGGGGAGTTCGGTCTATCGTTTTTGCTGGAAAGTGCGGCGGGGGATTTTCTCTTTGATACCGGAGCTGATACTGCTTTGCAAAAAAATCTTCTCCGGCTGGGTATTCCGGCAGATAAGACAAAAAGAGTTATCTTATCTCACGGGCACTACGATCACACCGGCGGCTTGGCTTATTTACTGCCGGAAGAGATTTTCTGCTGCTCCAATATTACCCAAAGCCATTACAGCTATCACGGCAAGGATGATATACATAATATTGCCATGCCCGAAGCGGCTCAAACTATATTGACACGCACCAAAGTAAATTATATAGATGATTTTACCGAAATCGCCCCCGGTTTGTATCTTACAGGCTCCATTCCCCGTAACAGCGGTGAAGACCCCGGCGGCAAATTTTTCCACGATGAAGCTTGCACCTTACCCGATATCGTATCGGAAGAACAAGCGTTGCTGACCGCCGACGGCGTGCTGATAACCGGCTGCTGTCATGCCGGGATCATCAATACTATGGAGTATTGTCAAAGCATACACCCCGAAATAAAAATCCACACCATTGTCGGCGGTTTGCACTTGCGGCACGCTTCAGCACAGCGGCTTGCTGCCACTGCCGAATACCTCCGGCAAAGCTGCGTTAAAGAACTTTACTTGCTTCATTGCACCGGTGCCAATGCCATAGAGTATCTGCAAACAGCCCTGCCCGACTGCAGGATCACCAGCCCGAAACTGGGCGAAAGCTGGACTTGCTGAAAAACTTCTTCCATAAAATCACTTTGAGTTGATTTCAAAATTCGATTATAAAGAAATCAAAAAGGTTTTTAAGAACTTTTAAAATCACCACATCTTAACAGACAAAATAACAAACGGGAGAGGAGTTTGACCTCCTCTCCCGTTTGGGTTAAGTGTTTACAACTCTGCTTTACGCCAGGTTGATATCGATCTGATAATCAATATTCTGCTTCTTTTCATTGCTGTTCTTGACCGTCAGGTAGTAATCAGCACCCGCCATAAGGATATTCTTACTGGTGTAGCTGCCGCTTTCCTTGTCAAAGGTCAAGGCCACCGACTTGCCGTTGGCATCCACCAGCGACAGCTTGATTTCCTTGTCGATCAAAGCATCGGCTGTGGCTCCGATTCCCCTGAACTCCACCTGACCATTGTTGCTGCCGATCTTTTCATCAATGTCTTCCAGACGGATCTTGAAGACATCGACTGCATCACCAAAACCGACCCAGTCTTCAATATTTTTGGCAGTATTGTATGTTACAGCATCAATATCACCGGCAACCTGTTTCCAGGTGTTATCTTCAGTGCTGAAGCCTTTACGCTTTTCGTTGTGAGCCAACTCAAGAGTATATTCAGAACCGGTATTGTTCGTAATGCTTTCAACCTTCACATAATATACATTGGCATCCAGCTTACGCGACAGCATCAATTCTGTGCTGCCAGCCTGACCGGTAACACTCTGCACTGCCCGGAACTGACCATTGGTGTTCATAGTACCAATAGTGACCCTGACAGTATTGCCATTGGTGCCATCAAGCTTAAGCGAATATGAGCCGCTTTCATTTACTTCTACCTTGTAGTAATCAACAGCATCCCATGCAGCCTTGTCGTTACCGACTCTCCAAACTGCATCTGTTGCAGCCTTGACTGAATAGTTATTGCCGTCAATACTCAACACATTTACAGTGGTCAGATCATTGTCATTTTTGTTGTTGCTGTTGACTGCACTGCTGCTGGCTTGGAACGACCAGTGGTTGAGCGAAAGCTTGTACGCAATTTCAGCACCGTTTTTGGCGTTGGGTGCGGTTACTTCCACAACATAGCTGAAGTCGGCTTCCAGCGACAAATCGCCGGTATTGACCGTAGCGTTCTTGCTGGTGGCTGTCACGCTCTTGACCTTGATATACTTGCCATTTACCGGATTGACCTTGTAAAGTGTTACCACCGCCCTGTCGCCATCTTCCAGAGTCAAGGTTACATCGTATGCACCATTGATGGCAGTGAAGGTGTAGGCATCCGGAGCGTTCTTGCTGGCTTTTTCACTGATAAGTGCACCACCAATCGTTCTGGTTGCTTCAAGATCAAGCGTATACGCTGTATTCTTGCTGCCGTTGGTGCTGGTTGCCTGAACCACCACATAGTAGTCTTTGTCCTTATTCAGATAGAAACCGCTCAAGCTGGCAATACCGTCGGCTGTTGCCGTAACGCTCTTGACCACTTTACCCGACTTGATGGAGTTATCAAAGGTGTTCCACGCAGTTGCTTCGTAGAGCGTAACTTTGACATTGTTTTCAAGATTGCCGATGTTCAAATCGTAGTTGCCGCTTTCGTTTATCACAATGCCGTAGAAGTCCTTGGCATCACCGGCACCGACCCAGCCCGTAACATCAGTATTGACTGCCTTGGCAGGATCTGTATCGCTGACAAGCACCAACTTGGATTTATCACTCTTATCCCAAGCCTTGGCATTGCCCAGCATTACGGTCGTATCGTCCAGCTTGGCGGCATCGGATACCCGGTCGTAAGCACTCAATTTGTATTCCGAGAACTTATTCTTACCGGCAGCTTCCACCAATATCGTGTAATCACCGGTTGCCTTGAATTCATAGGCAAAACTGGCGAAGTCTGCCTTGTTGGCACCGGTAAACTTCTTGAGCACCTTGCCGCTGGCATCCAGAATGGTCAACTTGATATTGTTGCCGTTGATACCTTCAAGCGTAAACTCATGCACACCAACATTGTTGACAGTGTACTTGTAGCTGTCGGAAGCATCGCCCATACCGACCCAATCTTTATTGGCGGTCATTTCTCCGGGCTTGGCAGGATCTGTAACTTTCAAGACATTATTCTTGTCATCCACCGCATCTTCAGTAAGGTACTGGGCAAAACCGTAACCGTTGACTGAATACTCTACCTTACCTTCAACCTTATTGCCGGTACCCTTGATTTCCACCTGATAGATGCCGGTGCCGTTCTTGACAACATCATCATCCAGCCAGAGGTAACCGGTACTGCCTTCGGCTCCGGCTTTGACCGTAATGCTCTTGACAGTGCGTTTATTGCCGTTATCCAGCAATTCGTAAACCGTCAGCTTGACTGAACCGGTTGCTTCGGTGTTCTTGAGCGTGAATTCGTATGCACCGCCAAGTTCGACCGCAGTGTAAACATAATTCTGTGCTGTAAGTGCCGCAAGTGTTGGCTTGGCAACAAAGGCGTAGGGTTGATCTATGGCGATCTTGCCCAGATCTACGGAGCCATTGTCCACCATTTCCATAACGAGCTTGTAATCGCTGTTGTTGCCCCGGTTGGCTCCAGGTGCAGTTACGCTTACATAGTATTCTTCGGAAGCGTCCAGCAGCAGCAATTTGCCGTCAACAGCATTCTTGGAAGCTGTTGCCCGCAAACTGTCAACCTTAATATACTTGATTTCGCCGCTTGCTGCGACCACTTTCTTGAGCACATCGACCGTTACATTGTTTGCAACTTCACTGACCGAGAACTGATAGAGTCCGTCGGCAGTAAGCTCCAGTTTCACAAAGTCAGTATTGTCACCAAAACCGACCCAGTCCTTAAGCTCAAGCTCTTTGATTTTGCCGTCATACTTCAAGACCTTCTGAGTGATTTCTGCCATATCATCGGTATTGTTCGTCAGGGCAGTATAGGGGGTCATCGACATCGTATACCGCGAGTTGCCGTTCTTGCCATTGGCAGAAACCTGCACATAAAGCTGACCTTTGCTCAAATGCTCGTAAGTAAAGTTACAGTGCATGATCAAAGCTTCAGCGTTTTTGGCACCGGTCTTGCTCATGATCTGCTTGAACTGACCTTTAGCATCAAGGTAACCGATCGCCACCTTGATATTACTGCCTTCAATGCCGTCAAGCTTCAACTGATACAACTCCCCAGCTGCCAGAGTTTTGCCGCTGTCTGCAGTCAACATAAAGTAGTCGACCTTATCGCCGGCACCGACCCACAAGGCTGCCTTATCGTTATCTTCAGTAAGCTCCTTATTCAGTTCCAAAGTCTGACCGGTAAATTTGGTTTTGTCTGCGGCAAGCAGATTGTCGTAAGCCGTAGCCTTCGGATAGCTGTCAATACATGTGATATCCACCTTGTATTCGGTACCAACAAGCAACTTGTTGCCGATCTTGACTTCATAGAAGTAAGTCTTGCCTTCTTCCAGCACTACTTCCTTACTGGTTACACCGTCAAGTTTGGTCTGATTGGCTGTTACCGAAGTGACCTTCTGGTACGAGGTTTTGATTTCGCCCCGGGCATTAACCTTTTGCACCACTTCGTAAACTGTCAGCACCGCCTGAGCAGCAACATTCTTCAAACTGAAAGTATATCTTCCGGTAGAGTTAAACTTCAGAATCTTGATATCGCTGAAGTCGCCATAACCAACCCAGTTGCCATTTTCGTTGAGCGTACCACCTGCTCTGACAGGAAGTTCGGTAATATATTTGGCTTGATCTTTAGCTTCCAAACCGAGGATATTTGCCAGATTATCATCTGCACTGTCGTTGCCGCTTCCGCCGATGTTTTTCTTATCCACAGTCAGTTTGTACTCAGGTACAGAGTTCTTGTGGTCAGCTGCGACTATCCGGAAGACATAGGTTGTGTTGCCATCCAGCAAAAGATCGTTGGTTATTCTGCCATCATCTTTCGCAGTGAAGACCTTCCAGGACTTAACCTTATTGGTGACGGGATCGACCTTATAGACTTCGATCTTGATATCGTCTGTCTTACCCTTGAGCAAACTCAGCTCGCTGAGAGTCAATGTCACAGCACAGCTCTTGTTTTCATGGATAAAGAATGTATCACCGCCATCACGATAACCCACAGACTCGTTGACAGTATACCGGTTGTTTTCCCACACTACCCGTGCCGGATAATAGTCATTACCCTTTTCGTCTTTGACCGGTGTAAGAGCTTCAAGAACTGTATCCACCAGGTCGTTGGCACCCTTCAGAGTTGTGCGTTCATCAGAAGCCTGACTGCGATTGCCGAGAGCATCGATCGCCACAATCTGGAATTTATAGGCCGTATTCTCGCTGACCGACGGCAATTCAACTGACAGCAGACCGGTCTTGGGATCACGGTCGGCTTCTTTGACAGACTTCATAAACCAATCAGTTACAACGGGGTCCAGGATATTCGCGTAATGGTACCACACTTCGTAGGAAACAATATCCTCGTCCGGGCAGCTCAAGCTGATAACCGGAATAACATACTTTTCGCTGCCGACATTATCCGCAATGGACTTAATATCCAGATGCTTATTTTCAACCCGTTCCGGCAAAGTTGTATCAATGATGACATCTACGGAGTCGCTTACCTTCTTGCGGCACGCAGCATACTCGCCATTGGTATTTTTACCGCCATTGGTATCGCACGCTGTAATGGTCAGCTTATAATTGCCGTCATGTATATCGTGCAGCGGTTCCGTGCCATACAAGTTGAAGAATTCACGCAAATCGGAAATCGTAAACTTGCCGTTTTCAAACTTAACAACAGATGCCATATCTGTTCCGGCCCCCTTGACATTGGCTGCAATGGTGGATGCTTCGTACTTATTGACCCCGTTATCAAGAGTTATAATATACGAATAAACACCAAGCACCTCCTCATCATGAGTCCAGCTGATTTCTACCGTACTGTCGCGTCTTGCATCGACCTTGTTGGCAGCCCAGGCATATTCGACCTTGCCGACTTCGTCCCAGATGTACTCGACATTGACAATCTGCGGCTTGTTTTCCATCTCCACACGCTGGCGGTTATTGACCAGCATTTCGCCATCTTCGGTTTCAATGAAAACCCAGTCAACATAGTTGTCGATCGGAGTTTCAGCACCCTTATAGTCAGCGGTAAAGCTAAACTCATAGGTCGGACTCTTGAGCTGGGTATTGAGTTGGGCATTATCAATATTGCTGCCGCCGTTGTAGGCCTTGTCAAAGACCTGAACTGACCAGCAGACCTTATCCCAGCCTTCAAAAATACCGACAGAGCGTCCGGGAGTTGAATTGTCAAAAGTAATGGCAGTATATTCTACACCGTCCACAATGTATTTTTCGCCGTCTGTCCAGAAATCGTAAGAGATCTTGGAGTCGCCTTGACCGCCATTATCCACGGTCACACAATACTTCACACCCTTATCAATATCATCGCTGTTCCTATCCTGTTCCCACTTCCAGAACAATTTTACCGATGCTTCGGTCAGCTGGCCGCGTTTGGTTTCTGTGACTGCTATCTGTTCGCCGTTGTCGCCTTCTTCCCAGCGTACGACCCCGGTAACGGATTGCCAGTTGGCCTTCACAATAGAATTGTTCAAACCTTCGGGCAGATCCTGGAAGAACCCGGTGGGCGGTATTGTGTCATTCGAACCGAAATAGTCGATCTTTTCGGTGTAATTGCCAAAATAGTCATACGCCACGATCTTGTATCTGTACTCAGCCCAATCAAGCAGCCCCTCATCCGGCACTGTATAGAAGGGAGTTTCTTTGCCGGATTTATACCAGGCCTGAAGCTCGCTGTCAAGAGCAACTTTGTGCTTAACAAATTCCAGGCGTTCTTCCTTTACACCGTTTTCCTCATGAATAACCGGCTGCTCAATGTACAGTTCATAGTACCAGACTCCCATATCGCCCGGAGCATCGGTTGCCGGAGTCCAGGAGAAGGACGGCTGCATTTTTTCAACGTTCTTATTGCTGCTGGAATCTACTATGTTAATAACCTGACCGCAGTCAACAGTGACATTGGAGAACTTGGGCTTGCCGCTGTCAACTACAAGCGAGCCGACCAGACTGGTTCCTTCATTGATAGTTGAGTTGTTATAGAAGTCTTCCGCCGAAATACGGTATTGCAGTTTTTCATTGGAAATACCCGGCAATTCGTAAACACATTCGTAATAATTCTTATTGAGTACGAACTTGCTGGAGTTGGCATGTTTTACAGAATCGAATACTTCTGTGTAAACAACCTTGTTTTCTTCATTGCGGCTTTCCTGCTCGATTACCACCCGACCGGATTTGTCGTTGCCGTCAACAGCCCAGGTCAACCATACCTTACCGTTGATTTCACGCATGGCAGAGATACATTCAACGCCATCTACCGTTACTTTGTAAACATCAGAGGTATTCAGACTGCCTTCATTGCCGTTGCTGGCAAGAGTCCATGCTTCAAAGGTTTTGCCGCTTATAAAGTTGTAACGATACTGGTCGCCGGTAGCGGGCTCTGTTTCCTTGGCACCCGTGACCACTGCAACCTGCTTGAGTTCGTTTTCTTTCTTACCGGGCTCAGCCTCGTAGATACGGACTGCCATGCCTTTAAGATTGTAATCCGTAACAGTCCAGGCGATCGTATTGTCAACAGCCGTTACATCGTAGGCATTATCATTTACAAACACACGGTAGGTCTTGCCGTTTACTAATTTATCGCTCTGCCATCTGGCGGTTGATTTGCCGTAAAGATCGTCTACAGCAATATTGATGGGCTGCCAGATCGGATTGCCGTTATCGTTGACCTCGGTACTGTATTCAACAGTGTAAGATCTTACTCCGGATCCATCGCCGTCGCTGGCACTTACCCACCCCAGCCAGGCAGAATAAGAAGCAGGTGTGCTTGCACTGCCGTTGACACCGGGCAATGCGGTAGGCAGATGGAAGATGAAACCGGATACAGCAGTCTGCTTATCAGGCACCGTGGATGCCTCATTCGGTTTGATATTTTCGTTGAATACAGGTGCCTCCATATCGGCTTCAAAGGAGTTGCTGATTACTCTGCTTTCCTGTCCGAAGTAGTCAACCGCAGTAACTTCATACCGATAAGCTCCGGCTGCCAGATCTTCACCCAGTTCCAAAGAATCCACCCGGTAATACAGCTTGGCATTTTCATCGGTCACCAGGCCATTAAACAGAACCGTAACACCGTCTTCGGCAATGATCTTTACATTTTGATACATCAGATTGCGGTCAATCCAAACGCTGCCTTTTTCTGCCTTGACCGTTACCGGTGCCGTTCCATCATTAAAGTCAACGATACAATTACCGGTGTATTCGCCGGACAAATCTTTTATGTTCGTGGACTGCATTTCAAAAACGCGGATCTTCAGCGCTGCAAGATCGTGTACCGGATAAACGCTTACTTTATCACTGATACTCACACTGCTGATATTGGCAATGTAAGTGTCAAGCCGCAGTACACCATCTTCCTGAGCTGTGAACAAGCCATCGAGCAGCATGCCGTTGACCGTTACCTCGTAGGATTCACCTTTTTTGATCTCGATGCCTGTATCAGTGAAATCCAACACTGTCTGGCGATCCTGAAGCTGCATGACCGAAAACTCATCAACATTGGAGAACTCCGAACCGTTGCTGGGCATGAACCGGACAATGTACTTACGCACCAAACTTTCCGAATCGCTGGCGGCTGTCCAGTACAGCGAGCCATTAAGCAGAACCGGTTTTTCCAGATTGCTTTCGGGGATGTAGCTGCTATCACTGCTTTTGAATGTAACTTCATCATCTTCAGTAAACAGCGGCACGGTTGCGTCTGCAATCAACTGACCGGTTGCGGATTTGCTTATCTCCGTGGTATTGTTGAAGTAGTCTTTGGCCATGATCCGGTAATCGTAAACCCGATCCTGCAGTCCGCTCACCTTAAAGGCATAGTCAAAACGGTTATACACCATATTATCGACCAGCACCGGCCGGGTCTGGGCCGCATCCTGATAACCCAAAACCGGCTCCCATACATTGGTTTCAAGATTCTTCTTGAACACCGCCGCATTCATTCCGGTAAAGTCGGTCTGAGTATACCAGGAAAGTGTAAAGGATGTGTCATTGTATTTCTGCAATCTGACATCGGTCAAGTAATCCTGATCTACCCCGTCAGCATCTTTCAACTTGATCCAATTTCCGGCGTTGTCCATAATACGGACAGCATAAATGCCATCCATTTCCAAGTCCACACTGGTCCAGTGGGCACAGGAATATGCAATCTGGTCTTCGTTGTTGACCTCGAAAGTCACGCTATGACCGTTATTGCCTTTCATTTCGATCACATAACTCTGCACGCCGCTGTCGGTATCAAACGCCTCATTCCAGCCCAAAAGTGCCTCATAAGTCGTATCCTCATCGGAATTTTTGATTACAGTTTCCTCCGGTGCAAGCACTGTCATACCGGGGAAGTTGATATCCAAAGTATCAGACTTGAGATTGGTGAATTCCGGCTTACCGTCATCCTGGAAAGTCCAGATGCGGAAAGTATCACCAGCCATCCAGTCACTTTCGTTATTTTCCGAATCCACCGCCTTGATACGCCAGTAAACATAGCTCTGATTCTGGAACTGGGAAATCGAAAGATTTTCACCGGTCAAAGTCTTGGTGTAAACCTCAACCTGCTGCTCTATACCATTTTCATCAAGATATTTAGCTATTGTGTATTCATTGCCGAACCGGTCTATCAGAGCATTTCCCTGAGAGTCGGTTGCAGTTTGGAACAGACCTTTGCCGTCGTTACTGGCAACAAAGTCTTTCAAGGGCACACCGAGAGCCATATCTTTGAGTCTGAGCTGCAGCGGCAATTCGCAATATTCCACAATGTAGTTACGGATCGGGTTCTTGGAGGCAATACCATCCCAGGAGAGCTGGGCAACAGCATCCACCACCCCGGTCGTATCCTTGGAGGGGTTGGCCTCAACCACATTGCTGGAGAATTCGCTGAGATCAAAAAGATCCACAGACTGAGCCATAATAGCCGGCTTGGCAGACTGCCAGTTACTCCAGGCACTGACTTTACCGTTGGTATTGTCGCCCAATACCCGGATACGCCATTCAACATTGGTGGTGTTTTCAATACCGTTAATGGTATATTCCGTAACATCGCCGGGGCACTTGAAGGCAATGCTGCCATCACCCATCTGACCTTTTTCGTCATAAAGCTTATACTCAACTTCGTACTGGGAGATCATGTCGAGGTTGTAATCAGCAGGATCCAAACCATACCACGAAATGGTGAGCGTTTTGTCGATCTCATTGTAGTTTTCAACAAAGTGACCAACCACACTTACTGCTTCTGTCCATGAATACTGACAACTCTTACCCGTTGAGTCAAATACTTCAAGCTTGGTCAATCTTGCACTGGTGGCATTGGGTTCATTCAACGGCACAAGATAGCTGCTTACATCACCATTGAGTTCCAAAGTTTTTGGGTACCCCGCCAGCGGGTTGCCGCTGGCATCAAGCACAATATAACTGATCTTATATTTGGCAATATCGGTAATGGGATTGCCTTGGGCATCCATCAATATACCGCCTTTGATCTTGCCCTGCAGTTCGGCTGCAATCTTAGCCCAATCCAGCAATGCTGAAGTCTGACCGCTGTTGAGAATTGATGTCTTGCCGATTTTCACAGTGGAAACTGCTGCTGAGTTTTCAATTATCTTGATTTCATCAAAAACTATCTGGGTTACATCGGTGGCAGCAAATCCATAAACAGCTGCCAAGTCAGCAAGATTTACGGCATAGTTAGTACCGCTCACATTCGTAATAGTGATAGTTTGTGAACCACCATTGCCTTTGATCAGTGTAAGCGTAAGATTGTATGTCTGCTTGGCAGAAGGCAACTGGCTTACGCCCTGTTCCTTGCTCCAATCCAGCACGATATGATTGCCGGCAGCAAATTCCTTTTTCAGATTTACATCTGTATAGATACCTTCCCGGCCGCAGATCTTAAGTTCCGTAATTTCCACACTCGCTGCCGCCGTATAATTGTTGGTATTGACGAAATGAGTACAGGCACCGGCAGCCACCTGCTGGCCGGTCACTGTATCAAGAGTATTGCCGGCGGCATCTTTGATGACATACGAAATAACATAATGATCAAACGATGCAATGTTACTACTGTCAAGCTTGCCATCATCGGCAATATCTTTCATGAATTTCTCATGATCGCTTTCCCAATTCAGAGTAAAACCGACGGCTGTAAACTCGGAGCTTACGCTCTGCTGGTAACCTTTGTAGGTGTATTCCGGTATAACAGCAAGATTATCATCCAGAACCTCGATCTGCGTCAGCTTCACTTCGCAAATGTCGGCAATGGCAATGGTTTTGCCGAGTTGAGCCGAAAGTTTTGCCGCAAGCTGTTCCATATCAACATAATAATTATGGAATGTTGTTTTAAGGGTGATCTGCTCAGTACCGATAACCTTGCCCAATGTATCAACCGCTTGATAAGTGATTCGGAAATAGTTTGCAGTATCATCAAGAGCATACTTGCCTGCATGATTGTATACGCTGCTGTACCAATCTGCCCAATTCAGTTCAATGATCTTATCTTCAGGATTTTTAGAATCATAGGGCTCATCTTCTTTTGCCTTGCTTTCAAATCCGGCATAGATCACCTCAATATCGTTACCACTGCCATCCTTGCCGTTGACTTCAACAGCAACAATTTCAACAGAAGCAACATCTTCATCCGTACGACCGGGAAGATCACTTTCAACTGCTTTGGAAATGTTGAATCGCAAATACTGCTCAGTCAAATCTTCATTTCTATACCACTTAAGAATATTGCCGCTGGCATCTTTCAAAACGAATATCACATTATAGGTGATGTTATTCACACCAGTGGGAAGTTCAATAGCATCCCAACTGAGATCCATGAAAATATCATCGTCCGTGATGTCATAAACAAACGCACCAGGAACTGATTTATCTTCAACCTTCAAAATCTGGATCTGGGTAACCTTTGCCCTATCATCATCACTCAAACCGGCGAAATCAGCAGCTGATGTCTTGCTGCCATCATATTTATAAGCAGCAGTCTGATTACCGCCCACCACCTTGCCATCTTTGTCACGGAAAACATAGGTAACATTGTATTCTGCACCGGCAACAGGTGCTGCGGTCAGCTTATCCAGCCAAATATCGTGATAAAGCAGAGCCGATTTCATCTCTTTTTCGTAAACAACCTGACCATTTCTGATGACCTCGTCGATAACCACCGTGGTTGCGCCAGATTCTACATAATCGTCATTGACCGCTGTCCAGAAGTTTTCTCCGGCTTTGTATGTAGCAACAATCTCGTTGCCAACTTGCTTGCCTTCGGCATCATAGAGCTTCAATGTGATCTTATCATTATTTTGGAAAGCAAAACCATCAAAATCGAAGTACAATGCTCCATTGGCCACATAATCGCCCAAATGACTCTTGCCATCAGTTCCGGCGGGGTGCTCTGTAATATCAATACCGGAATTGGCAACTACATCAATCAGCACAAGCTCGACAGCATCGGCGTGCAAGTTAGCCCCCGTCAACCCATCAAAAACCTCTTTGGCTGTCTTGCCGCTGGTGGGAATTGTAACCTCTAAATTCACCATATCACCAACCACCTTGCCAGTCTCGTCACGGTAGATACATTGATAGGTAAGTTTGTGCTCTTCACCATCCTTCCATTTTGCACCGTCATAGATTGTCTGCAAACTGGCTTGCCAGCCGGCAGCAAGTGCCCTGTTCTCGCCCTCACCCGTAATATCGTATATGTAAGTAACTGCTGTCGGCTTGGCAGGATCGCTGTTGACTGCACTCTTCAGCTGCACACCAACGATCTTGGCCTTATCGCTATCGGATACACTGTAGGCTTGGGCAAATTCGTCAATATCTTTTTGAGTGATATAGCAGTCTTTAACAGCGGTTGTTAAAGTTAAAGTTTTCTCATACGCTTCGCCGCCTATGACATTATTATTCTCATCAACAAAATAAACATTTATTACAGTCTGGGAAAGCGGATCACCTTCAACATCCCATTCCACATGGTATCTGATAGTGCTGCTGGAAAGTTTGACCGTTTGGGGATCAGCATTTTCGATTTTATACTCGATCTTGCTGATAGAAACTTCCTTATCACCTGCACCCATAGCAAGCTGATACTGCTTAGCGTTAAATGCGGCTTCGCCTTCTTTAACAGTGATCGAACCAACTTTGTCCGTGCCGGAAATCTCGTAAGTAACTGTATACTCCTTGCAGCCGGCAGGAACATTACCAAATAACTCGCTCCAATCCAGAGTGCAGTACGGCCCCAGCAGAGATTGTTCGCCAATACCCAGAGCAGATTCCAAAACCTTCCCGCTAGCATCTTTATATTCAACGCTCTTGAATTCGATCTGCTTGATATCAGCAACAGGTTTACCATTTGCAGTTGCCCATGCACTCAAATCAGCTGCGTCAAGGCTGCCATTGTCGAAAGCACCAGTGAGAGTTTTAGTCAACTCACCCAGCTTGTCGCCATTTTCATCGTACAAATTGAAAGTAACCACAGTACTGGCAACATTGCTGCGGTTCGCATCGGAAACAGCTTTCCACGCCGCACTGCAGCCATTGGCAGGGTCATCAATTTTCACCTTGACCGACACCAATTCAACAGCAAGGGTTTCAACACCAACTTTGTTTTTTCCGGCTATTTCATCCAAATTGGTGATCTCTGCGGATGTACCGGTACCTTCTACTGTGTAATTGCCGTAGAGTTTGCCATTTTTATCAACCACTACATATTCTGCAATGTATGTGGCAGCTTTACCGGCAAAAGCCTCCGCCTGCCATTCAATGGCGATCTTGCGTTCAAATTTATCAAAGAGTACGGTATCATAATCCGTTCCGTCGACATTGATCGACTCAACGGTCAAACCCTTCACATCGTCATTATCCGGACGAATGACGCTGTCTGCCAGCAAATATTCATTATCTTTCAGATAAAGCTTGCCTTCAGCAGCAGAATTAAATGTCACCGTTTGAGTGTTGTCGACGCTGTCCCGGATGCTGACAACCTCTGAAGAAATACTCAGGTTATTTTCTCCACCACGCAGCTTATAAGTATATGTTACTGTTCCGACAGAAGCGGCGAGTGACTTATCTATCAAATACTGTTCAAACTCGGTGCAATCCAGCTTGACGATATCGGCTTGTACCGCAGAAGTGACATTGCTTACTTTTACATCATTGGCCATACCGACTAACTCTTCCCGCCGGAAAGTACCTTCGCTATTGGTACCGGTAACAGTGAATTTGTCGATCACAACCGTCACAGCCTGGCTCAAGCCTACATTTTGGGCAGAAGCGATAGCTTCAATATCAATATTGGCACCGGGGGTAATTACATTGCTGAGCAGATATTCCCAAGTCAGTTCGTAACCGGTTTCATTGCAGGATACAGTCAACTCCTTACCGGCACGGTAGATTGTACCGTCTGCCAGCTCCACATGATATTGGATAACAAAATCTGTCGGGTTGACAATTTCTTCCAGAAAAGCCAGCTTGGTTCCGGCAGCCTTGCTTTGGTTGATTGCAGCGTTCAAATCACTCCAATCCAGCCTCCACACAGCCCCGCCGGGTGCCAGATCTTTTGTTGTTTTATTGGTCGCTGAAACATCACCAGCAACATTGATCTCAGTTTCTGCACCCAATGCATTGACTTCCTTCAATTCAACACTGGTAATATCATTGACATCTATCTTGAGCTGTTCGGCAACCTGCACAAGATCCAAGCTCATATTGACATTGCCGCTGGCGTCAACATCACCCTTGACCCCGCTGACAGTACCGATAACTTCGCCGCGTGAATTTTTTAACTCATAAGTCAATTCACACTGTGCGATATGAGCGGGATTGGTACCGGGAACCAGTACGGCTCCGCTGGCCTGCAATTCCTGAATTGTGAAAGAAGCTGCAATATTGCTGCAAACACTTACATTGGTTGTTTCCGGATAGTCATAAAGCACTTCATATATTTTGCTGACGGTTTGGTCGCCTTCAACGATTTCGTACTGGATGTTGGCATCTATGGAAACTACCTCGATATCGACAATTTCATCACTTTTTATACCCAGCTTACCGGCTACATCGCTGAAAGAGAGTTCCTTCTTGAAGTCATTGATATCGTTTTCTGCAAAAGTCAGCAGCGTACCGTCTTTTATAGTCACCCGGAATGTCACATCATAGATGTTGGTGTGCGTCAGGGCATCTACCGGGAAAAGCGGCAGCTGGCCGCGTCTGATCTTCTCATTGAGGTCTGCATCCATAATACTCCAGTTAAAGACCATACCATCTGCCTTGAGTTCGCTCTTGTTGTTATGGTCTGTAAAGATATACGAGTTGGATACATCTTCATAAGTTATATTACCTTCAGAATCATAGATCAGGTTGCCTTTATCATCGCGGCTTTCGGTTTTGCCAAGCACCCTGATTTCTTTGATTTCCAAAGATTTGATGACTTCCGGCTTTATTGTCAAACCATATTTTTCAATAAGATTTTCCAATGAAATATTCGCATTGAGAGCATCCGGGTCATCCACATGGTACACCACTCTGCCGATCTCGCCGTGATTCAAGTTTGAAATCACGCTCAACACCAGATCATAACCGGTAATTTCAGAGAATTTCTTACCGGTAGTTGAATCCAGCAATGCCGAGGACGCTACCAGATTCTTCCAATCTGCGGCATGTTCACTCCAATCCAAGCTGACTCTCAAGTCATTCTCCGCCTGCTCCCACGGCTGCGATACATAGCTGAAATTGCGGTCAACACTTATATTTTTATCGGAGTCGACCAGTTCAATATTGCTCAGAACCACATAACCGATATCAGTCCAGCTGTTGATCATGCCATTGCTGGCATCTACTACCGCCTGCAAATCCAGCTTACATTCCGGAGTGTCGACATCTACATCGTTTATGGTATAATCAAATTCCATACGCATTCCGAGCTTTGTGTAAAACTCGAATGTGACATTGTAAAAATCAATGCCGCTGAGGGGGTGCCCCTGCTCAGTTGTCAACTTACTATTTTGCAACAGAACTTTCCAGTCAGCAGCCTGCTTGGACCAATCAAAACTCATAAGGCGCTTTTCTTCTTCAAATTCTCCGGTTATCTGCGAGAAGTTGAAGGTTGTTTCAACAGCTTTGCCCTTATTGTCTTTACCGTTGGCGGTAATACTGATGATTTTGGCTGAACTGATATTGCTGGCAGGAACTCCTGTCAACAATGCCATACTGTCCAGAGAAAGTACTGCTTCAGCATCATTTTTACTGGAAACACTTATGGTATACTGGTCGCCGACCTGAGCACCATCCACCCCCCGCAAAGCATAGACAACTGTATAGCCGGTGAACTGCTCGAATTTTCTGCCGTGGACATCCTGCAAAGTTTCGGCACTGAACTGTTCGCGTACATAGCGGTCAAGGGTTTCCCAATTCAAAGTAATGTTTTTTGCTCCGTCTTCGGCATAAACAAGATCTTTCACAAAATCATCGACCGTAGTCTGGGTGCTGATTGCCGGAGCCTTCGGCATTGATTTGTCAAGAGAAACCGAGAAGGTTGAAACATTGGCAGTGAGGTCAGAAATGAAATCCAAAGTAACTTCCACGCCGCTGTCCATGGTAATTTTGGCTTGGGCATTACCGGATCCATCCGGCTGCAAATAAACTTCTTTGGTTTCGTCCTGATAACGCAGAGAAATCAACTCGGGTTTTGCTGCCCAGTACTGACTGGCATTAAACTCATACTGCAGCAATGTGTATTTTCCGGCAACCGCATAGTTCAAGTTTATAGTAAAAGTAGAAGTATCTTTAGTCGTAGCATCATGATCGCTGAACGAAGTGATCGTCATCGTAGGACGGGCAGAGTCGATTCTGCCCTCATCAAGTTCAAAAGAGAGGTTCAATGTACCGCCATCGGAACCCACAATACCTATAAACTCAGCACTGCTGTTGATAACCATGTTGTTACGACCGGCACCCAAGTCGATATTACCGGTAATTTTGGCTGTGGAAGCAAGTTCAACATAATCAACCAGCAAAGATTGATTACTGGTATTTCTGCCGAGAGTGGTCCAACCGTCATCATCTGCCCTGGTTATGATTCTGTATGCTTCGCCCATTACAGCATAATTTCTGTACGGATCGCTGCTGTTTTTCGCAGAAATAGTCCCGGAAATACGCAAATTCAACGCATCAAATGATGTAATACCATACAGCGTTGTATCCCTGTCGGAAGTTGCAACACTGATCGTACCGGCAATGTTTGTAACATCCTGAGCGGTACTGTAAATGTTTATACCGCTGCGGCTGGCAATAATTTTACCGGTAAATGCATCAATATCCATCACACCGCCTTGCTGAATATTGATACCCATACCAGCTGTGATTTCAGTATCAATTACTCCCTTCACGGTCAAGTTCTTGGAATTTATACCAATACCGGCATCATCGCCCACGCCCATATCGTGAGTAATTGAGCCGCTCATACTATCCACACTGTAAAGGTTATCTACATGGATACCGGTTGCCCAGACATGGTCGCTGTTGATGGTTATTTCGCCGGCAAAACCGCCGAAATACCCCTTCTCGGCATAGATACCGTAAATACGCTCAAGGCTATAATCGTTGGCATAGTTCTGATCCCAGCCAATTTCGTTATAAGATTCAATATCATTGCGGTATGCATTGACCGTCAAAGTCACATCACTGCTGACCCCGCCGGTGTTAAGCACCAGTTCCCGGCCGGATTTGTCTTTAAGGTAGCCGCCATTTTCACCGGCAATTCTGGAAGCACCAAGATAAATCGTATTAGCATACAACGCACTGGCTGTTACAGTAGTAGAGCTGTTCACCTGCGTCATGTCTAACTCAGGGTGATAAGCCCAGATCGAGTTATCGGAAGCTGTAACAGTAATACTGGGGGATTGAATATTCTCAACAGTCTGCTGCACATTATCCTTATCCAGCGAAATATTGCCCATGGCTGCTATGTGCAGAATACCATCTGCCCGCACACCGTAAGCCCCAATGGAGCTGTTGTTGACAGTTACGAGGGTTTTCAGAACATTTTCGTATGTACTATTGGAAATATACCCCAGATAACGGGTATCCGCCATTATCAAAGCATTGCTGGTATCTGCAATGATCTGCCCTGCCCAGTTAGAAGCCTTCCAGGATACATATTCCAGCTCGTCTTCATCTTTATATTCATTTTTCACCCACTTGCCGACCCGGGTACTGGTTTGCAGATTATTTACATAAATACCATGGGATTCAATCTTTACATTATCTGCTTTAGTGCCGCCGCCAACCGAAGTACCGCCGCCAAATGTGCGATTGGTATTATATCCGCCGTCGCGTTCCATAGCGTCAATATCGTTTCCATTCAATCTAACTCCGCCGGCAACCATACCGTACACGCCAATATGCTTCCAAGTTTCCTTATCCCAATATCCGCCATGCCCTAATGTCGGGTTGCCCGGGACTTTTACTTTGTCTTTAATTACATAAGCTACGGTAGGATCGTATACATCCCAGTAATAGTTACTGCCGTTGACATTCACCAAATTTCCAGCGTCAACAGCAGCCTTATTACCGCTGGCACGGGAGTAACCGAATTTGGCACGGAAAAGTTCGCGGTTGTTGACCGAAGTCATCTGAGCCCGGAAGTTGCTGTCCAAAACCAGAGCATCGGCCTTGACCCCCGCATTGACAATGGTATAATTGCTGGTATCAAGATCCCAGATATAATCTCCTGACTGTGTGTCATATCTCACGCAATAACTGGAAATAAACGCTGCAGTATTGCTCTGGATCTTACCGGCAAGGTCACTTACCACATTCAAAGTTTTTGCGGCATTGATCGTATAGTTCTCAATCGTCTGTCCCGGCCGGGCAGGAGATTGCCCCTCATAATTGAATGGAGTCCAACTATAAGACGGCCAAGGGCTTGCCGTGGAATCAGCGGAAGCAGACGATAAAGTGCCATTGCCTTGGAAAGTTCTGTAACGGGTGGTAAATCCGTAATTATCGGAGCGCAGAGCAATGCCGTCATCCTGCTTGAGGGAATACTCCGGATCGCCGCCGAATGAAAGTGATGAAAGAGAGTCGTAATACTGGGAATATCTGCCGCCATTCTGGGCTGTCAGCACCAGCTTGCCGCTCCCGGTGAAATTCACCGCCCCGGTAACAACATTATTATTGACGCTCAAATGATAAAGATTGTACTGACTGGGAGATTTGTATTTGCTCATAATACCCCCTGCTCCCAACCCCGCTTCTATTTTCCTGATTTTGCCGTCTGCATCAATGTAGTCATTGAAATAGTCAAGATTCAACACAGTTGTAAACGAGGTAAATTCATCAGAAGTTTTCTTATTCAGAAGAGCCTTCCAGGTATCTTCATCCAAGTCAAACAGAGTTCCTCCGTACAGCCCCTGCAAATCACGAACTTCGTAATAGTTACCGCCAATGCTGACCATGCCGCCATCTTTGGTGCTGGTAATGGAATAACGGTTAAGATCGGGATCCGGATTATTGCCCGAACCGTAAATCACAATAACCTGACCGCGGGTTGCAATGTCAAATGCTTCCGGTAAAATAACATAATCCCAAGGGCCGTGAGTTCTGCCCAAATCCGCACTCTTAACAGTGGTGATAATGACGCTTTCCGTATATTTATTATTGTCAGCCATAGTAGACCTCCTTGTGTCGTTTTCTTCTGTTTATTATTAATAATATTATATTCACCGGTGAATGTAGCATATCAAGTGTAAAAAGTCAAGATTTTTTATACAAAAAATGGCTCTCAAAACAACTTTATTTGCATTTTTTTTGATTTTTTACCATATTTCCCCAAAAAAGACCGCTTTCAAGGGAACTTTTGCAGTTTTTTTCCACCCGGCACAAACGACAAAATTTCAACAAAAAACGCTTGCAATATCCATTGCTGCAATGTATAGTATTTTCAGCAAAACCAATCAAGGAGGATAATATGATTTTTGTTATTGCCACATCGGTCTTGAAACCCGGCTGCCGACCGGCGTTTATTGACGCCGTAAAAGCCAATTACGCCAAAGTCCGTGCCGAAGACGGCTGCATAAGCTACACCCTGACCGGCGACTTTGATTCCGGCTTTCCCGTTCAGGAATTTTGCGGCGAAAACACCCTCGTTTTCGTAGAGTGCTGGCAAAGCATCGACCATCTGAAAGCTCATCTGGCGGCACCCCACATGGCAGAGTTTAAGGAAAAAGTAAAAGATATGCGGATTTCTTCAAATCTGAAGATACTTACAGAGTGCTGACTAATGGCATAATAAGTTCAGTTAAAGTATTTATAAAAAACAGCTTGGCAATACAAAACATATATTGTCAAGCTGTTTTTATATTACTGTAAAAAGCTATACAAAGTACAAGGTAACAAACAATAAAAATATATAGCCGCATTCGCGGGCGGTACGGTTGATGGCGGCGGAGTGACGCCCTCGCCGCATTCGCGGGCGGTACGGTCGATGGCGGCAATACGGACTGATACGGACTCTTACGGACTTTTACGGACTGTTCTTGCCGCCCGTTAGTTACCGTTAGTTACCGTTAATATCAGCCCTACGCAGGCAAGGTCACAAAATTTGCCGCAATTTTGATTTGTTACTCTTGTAACAAGTTTCTACCGGTGAATCGGGGGTCGCTGGTTACATTTATCGCCAGTTTTCTTAATGCATTTTCATCCCCTGCCGGCGGAATATGACTCAAGTGCATTTCGCAGCCTTTGAGCTTGGTCAATTCTTCCAACGCCAGCTTGGCGGCGGGATTGCTGGGAGAACTTACCGAAAGAGCAGTCAGCGTTTCCGAAAGGTCGAGGCTGATACCTTTATTGTGGTACACATCCTGCTTCAAGCTGGAAACTGCTTTGATGACTTCCGGCGAAAGCAGCGTAAGATTATCCGGCAGATTTGCCAACAGCTTTATAGCATTGAGTATACAACTGGAAGCTGCGTGCAGCAATGTGGAGTTTCTGCCGGTAACGATCCTGCCGTCGGCCAGCTCCAGAGCCGCTCCGCAGAAGATGTTGTCAAAGCCTTTACCGGGAGTTTTTTCGGCACTTGCCATGGCTTCACGGGCGGGCGAAACCACCTTGCGGTCGGTTTCGGTAATGCCCAGATCGTCCATCAAAAGTTTTATGCGTTCAATGGGGGCGTTATCGGCAGCCCCCATAGCGTAGTCACACATGGCCCGGAAATAGCGGCGGATAACTTCCTGGGCAGACGCCTGCTGACAGATTTCGTCGTCAGAAATGGCAAAGCCCAGCCGGTTCACCCCCATATCAGTTGGCGAGTGATAGAGCTGTTCGGGGTCCATGATGCGTGAGCAAATCCGGTGCACCACCGGAAATACCTCCAAATCCCGATTGTAGTTGATTGCCGGAATGTGGTAGTGTTCCAAATGAAAACTGTCGACCATATTCACATCGCCGATGTCAGCGGTGGCGGCTTCGTAAGCTATGTTTACCGGGTGCTTCAAAGGCAGATTCCACACCGGGAAAGTTTCAAATTTGGCATATCCGGCACGGATGCCTTTTTGAAAATCGTGATAGACCTGCGAAAGACAGGTCGCCATCTTGCCGGAACTTGCTCCGGGGCCGGTAACTACCACAATGGGTTTATCGGTTTCGATATAGCTGTTGGAGCCATAACCTTTGCTGGAAACAATGGTATCCAGCTCCGTGGGGTATCCGGCAATGGGTTTGTGCAAATATACTTTGATGCCCCGGCGGGAGAGGCGGTTGATGAAGCCACGCACCGCCGGCTGGTTCTGATAACGGGTAACGACTACGGCTTTAACGGTAAGCTCCCAATCGCCCAATACATCAATGGTACGCATAACATCAGCATCGTAAGATATGCCGTAATCGGCACGCATTTTACGCTGTTCAATATCGCCGGAGTAGATGCATATAACGATGTCGATCTTATCCTTCATTCGTTGAAGGAGCTTGATCTTGGTATCGGGGTCAAAGCCGGGGAGCACACGGGCGGCGTGATGGTCGCCCATAAGTTTGCCGCCAAACTCCAGATAGAGTTTATCGTCGAATTTTTCGGCACGCTCAAAAATCGCCGCCGCCTGTTCTTCCAGATATTTTTCGCTGTCAAATCCGCATTTCATTTTAATACCCAAACTAAATTAACATTGAACAATACTGGAATATAAATATAACCGGAAAACCCTTTTTTTGCAAATAACATAACAGAAAAAATCAACGATATTTTTTCCATTGCCGAAAAAAGTATATCCTAAACCGCAGGCAACCGTTGCAACCGGCGATTTAACTTCTGCCAAGAGTACCCAATATAATTTATGTCTTTCGGCAATTTGCACTGCCGCTGTTTTTTTAATATATTTCAAGCCTTTTTCAAAGATTTGGGCAGGGCAAAGTCACCGGCGGAAAAGCCGTATTGCATCAGCAATTTTTCAAATGTTGCCTTGAACTCAAAATTATATTCTGCACCATGCAGATCGCTGCCGTAGGTAAACTTTACTCCGGCATCCCGCCATCTGGCAAGCTTTTCAAAGTAAAAGTGCCGGATATCTTCCGGAACTTCCGGGTAGATGATAAAAGAGTTTATTTCAGCAAGTTTATTGCAGCTTATCAGCAGATGCTCCAATTCATCCCAATACTCATCGGGGATCATCCGCAATACATTGAAATCCCGGTCTGCCGGATCACGGGTAATCAGATAATAGCCGCTCCAAAACGCCAACATATCCCACGGATGTGCCAGAATATCCACCAGTTCGTGCCGGATAAGAAAACACGACTGATTGAAAAAGTCATCTATCATCGGTTTTGGGGCCTGTTCTGTGTAGTTGGGTTTATGTACTCCGCCAATGATATACTCTATATTCAGGCGTTTAATATCCTCCGGGGTGATATCCAGCATCAGCGGCCCGTTTTCCGGACCGCCGTACATTATTCCATCAATAGGAGTCATAGTTCTGAACGGATGCCCCTTAAGATCGTAAACAAAACAGGATGTATAATCCCGCCGGGCGATTTTTTCACATTCCCATTGCGTAGCACAACTTATTTCCAAGCCGAAATGAAAGCCGGGGAGCTTGCCCAGCTGCCGAAACTCTTCAGCAGCGATTTCAATATCCGGCAGATTAAAGCGAGTATGCAAATGGTCGGATATTCCCCAATGAGTAAAACCCGCCTGCTTACCAGCCTCCGCAATATCCGGAAGTTGTGCACACGCCGAATCACATGAACAATGAGAGTGTATATGCAAATCCTGATCAATAATCATTTTATTTAGTAACAGTTAAAAATTTTGCCATTGCAGATTCCAGTGTTATTGCCTGCCCGTTGTATACAGTTTCGGTTTGCGTTACCGGATCAAAAATGATTGCTTTTTTATAAGCAAACGGCAGAGTCAATTTTACACTTTTCTGATTTTTTGAGTAGTTCAATACTGTAATGAATGAACCGGACTTTTTGTCAAAATAACTGGCGTAAACATCTTTATCGCCGGTTTTGATCTGCGGTTTGTTCTGCTGCCAGTACCCGATAAAATCAGCATCGGTCAAGCCGAAAGCATACATGCGGTCGCGGATGGATAATTCGGTAGCACTGTGAATAAAGTTGGGATACATCATCAGGCAATGCAATATTGCCATGCCGCTCAAATGGGTCGAAACTTTCGGACTTTCGGTCTTTTCCACCTGCCGGTATTGGGGTAATATCATACGATCCGGCCCGATATTGGAAGCATTTTCAAACCGGAAACGATCCATAGACATAAAGTCATTGAAGTAAGTATTATTGTAAAATTCAGCCCGGTACTGTTCGCCCATAAGTACTACATTAGCATAGACACACATGGTATTGCCCTGATCGGCTCCGGCGTGAACAATGGTAATGCTTCGGGGGTCTTTGAGCCGCTGGGCATTATATATACGCTCGTGGAAGTCACGCAGTTCAAATACCGGGTTGGAGTGTTCACCGTTTTCAGTAAAAATATCCGTTCCGAAGCAGTCGTAATAAACGCCGTTCCACGGATTGCTTTTCATCATATTAACCAATTCTTTAATATAAAGATCCTGCCACAAACGGCTGCGGAAATCCCCTTTGGTCAGTTTACCGAAAGGCGGAAAATTGTAGGAACGCGAAGGCAATGCCTGCCATTGATCGCGGAAAAAGCTCCATTGCGAGATCTTTTCGAGGATGTATGGCGGGCACTGATAAAAAAGGCGATAACCGCCATTTTTCTTTGAAAGATAATCCTTCATGTATTTATCATTATTGCTGACTGCCAGACTTCCGGCATATTTAAACATGCTGCTGGTCTGCCATACCAGATCCAGATTGCTGTTTTTTCCGGCACGAAAACGCAGTTTTCGCCAGTTGTTTTCGGCAGGACGGTAAGGGAAAGCACAGATCGCAAAATCAAAAACTTTACTTTCCCCGGCTTTAAGCCGTATCTTTTCCCCAACCAGATTTACACGCATGGTGTTTTTATCCACATAAAGCCAGTTGCGGCCGAACTTGCGTTTACTGGCGGGTTCCAACCGGGAGAGAAAAAAACTTACCCCCCGGTCAATAGTGCCCAGCATGATATTATCGTAGAAATCTTTGCTGGTGAAGTTTTTGATCTCGTTCAACGCCAGCGATCCGACATTTGACCACGATCCATCGGTACGGCTGACAAAGTCTGAATCAACCACCGGCAATTCAATTTTGAACTCATCAAGTGCACTATCTTTAAGAGCCTTGACCGTTATGGTGTAACGGGTAAATCCCGCATAATCGCTGGTAAGTTTTCCGTTCAACAGCAAGTCACCGCATTTTCCGGAAAGTTTCGCCGAAGCAGAACTGGGGTTAACAGCAAACTCGCTCATGGCAAGCTTCGGCTCTGCTGCGTTTACGGTCAACAGCATCGGGTGCCGGAAAATATCGCCCTTCCCGGCATGGATATTTTTTATCATACCATTTTCGGCAAAAAAGATTTTTCCGTTCCAGTTGCCAACAGTATTTTTACCGGCTGCAATAAGGTTTTTCCACGGCTGGGGTGCCGGCATTTCCGGCTTTTGTATACCAATATCATTAAGCCAGTCCGGGTGATTGTAAACGCTGAAAAATTCTTCGGCAGCATCAAATACTCTGCCATCTTTGAGGGTAATTTCAGGTTTGATATAATATTCCCCATCGGGCAAAGTTTTGAGGTCGATTTCCAGCCGGGTAACTCCGGCGGCAGTGGCAATGACCTTCAGCGGTTGTTTATCTTTGGTCAAAATGGTGAACTTTCCGGAAGCGATATCAGAACTTTTAAGATTACCGGTCAAGGCGGTAGTTACCTGCATTTTGGCGGTTGCGGAAGTGGTTTCAGTTTTTACATAGAGTTTATCGCCGGCATTTTTAAAACGGATGTGGTCAAGTTTGATCTTATCTTCCGGCTTCATCTTACGCATGTTCAAACCGATATCCACAAATGCACAATTTTCCGGCGTGGTAAAAGTATGCAGAAGTTCCTTCCATTCATTGTTGGTCGGGCGGATGTGGAAGCGGCTCTGCCCCAAAGCTTTGCCATTTTTATCCTTGTAGAAAAATATGAGCATGCCGTTAGCGTGGAACTGAAAATTACTGGTGGCTTTGTACCACGCTTCAAACACATAATTACTGGTGGGTTTCACTCTTATATTGTCAATATAAAGAGCGTACTGCATTGGCTCGCCGGAACCCTCGGCCTGAAAGAATGCTTCACCGACTTTAGCTTCACGCCATTCGTTGACCACTTTGCCGCCCCTGCCGGGCATAAAATGGTCAAAAATCAGATGTTTATCAAACTGCCAGCCATCAAAAGTCGTATCAAACGACTCAAGATCAATACCTTTGGCAATACCATCCACAATGGGAGCTATGCGGAAAAAATCCACCTTGACTTCTCCGGCTGCCGGCACATTTACCAACCGCAGCATAACGGTAGCTTTAGTTGCGCCTTCCGGCAAAGTTATCTCAAACTGCCGGTGCGTCCAGCGGGTCATGCTCAAACCCAATTTAAAATAACTGCTGCCGATGGTCTTGCCTTTATCTTTGGTCTGATAAAGTACCAATACCATAAAATTATTGGCTACCGGAGCGGTGCTGGTATAGTTCAATGCCACTGCAAATTTATCACCGGGTTTACCGTAAACATCGTGACTGTAAATATATTGCAGATTTTTCTTCTGCCCCACAGCCTTCAACGCACCGCGTTCAACTCCGCCGGAAAGAATTATTTCTGCCCCACCACCGGGTATTATCGTTCCGGTTGTCATTTTCGGGTCGTCGAACCGTTCCAGTACAACATCAGTCATGCCGGAAAAAGCTGCCCCGGCAAGCAGTGCCGCTGTAAAAAGTTTTTTCATTATATTGCCTTTCAATTAAATTATTGGAATATCAATCCTCAAACCCGTATCGTTCAACTTCTTTGAACTGGGCATTGGTCAGCGAAGCTACTGAACCATCACACATCGCCGCGTTACTGCGTTTTTTTCCGCCATGTAAAGTACCATAGTTATCACTTACAGCACCTGCAACTTTATTTTTATCGTTGGTGCGGTACGGTATCAGATAAACCCGCTTGGCGGCAGTTTTATTTTCACCGTACATGATCATTTTTGTTGGATCACTCACCGACCCCATAGTCGCGGTGCCGCGAACGATTTTACCGCCGGAAACTTCGGTACAAAGCTGACCGTTGTAATAATAGCTTATACTGCCGTAGGCTTTTTGTGTAGCTGCATCTTGAGTATTTTCTGCCGAATCGCAATATGAGGCATTGACTTCGCCCGGGGTGCGCCAACCGTCAAACTCCAGATAAAGCAGCGCCTGATTTATATACCACACATTATGATATTTGTATCCGGGCCACCATTGATTCAACCCGTAATCGTGATAACAGCTGCCATTGGTATTGCTGTTTCCGGAACCATGATTGGGGTCGCAATAATGAAAATAATCGTGATTATCTCCGGAATACATACTTGTTGCCAGCGCAAGCTGTTTAAGTTTCCCCCGGCAGTTACTCTCCCGTGCCGACTCCCGTGCCGATGAAAGAGCCGGCAGCAGCATTGCTGCAAGTATGGCAATAATCGCAATAACCACCAGCAGTTCGATCAAAGTAAATGATTGCACTTTCCTTTGAAAACGCCTTCTCATAACCAACGCTCCTTTCCTATTTGCGCTTTATGATCTTCGGTTGAATATATATTGTGCTGTTATTGGAATTACCGGCAAGAGCACTTGCCACTCCTTCCACCAGCAAAGATATATTAAGATCGATCGTGGTCAGCCCCGGCGATAAATTTTCTCCCAACGGAGTATTGAAGTTACCAACCACGCCAATATCTTTACCAATCTTTATACCGATCTCAGTTGCCGCCTGATAAACCGCCAACGCCCGGATGTCGTTCATACAGACAAAAGCATTACAGTTGCTTTCGATGGCTTCGATGATGTTTTTCCGTAAATCGTATCCGGTATTTGCCGACGGCATATTTTTGGCAATAATTCTGCCGGAGTTATAAAAATTGATATTGTTTTTATTGCAGACATCCTCCACGCCATCAAGCATATCCAAGTCAAAGAGCTTGCTGCATACGCCATGTTTGCGGCGTATTTCCTCCCCGGCGGGTTCCTGGGTAATGAATACAAATTTATTAAAGCAGTTTTCCAGCAGATATTCTGCAGCCAACTGTCCTGCGCAGCGCATATCAAACAGCACTTTATCGGCTCCGTCAAAGGGCATATTTCCGGAGTAAAACATTACAAAAATTATCTTGCGAAACGCTTTCCGCACTTCCCACAACGCTTTGTAAGGGAAATGACCGTCACCGCGGATTATCAATGTTTCCACCCCCGAACCGGCATAGCTCAACAGCAGGGCTTTAGCTTGATCGTGGGAATAATTTTTCATCATCCAGCTGTAACCCAACGATACCGGAGCATGACCTTCCGACAACAACCGCAATAAAAGCTGATTATAAAAATCACAATAAACAGAGTCGGTCATACTCAAAAGCAACCCAACCTTGCCCAACTGCAATTTTTGCTCCGGACAAAACAACTCCTGATCAGTATCATGCACAAAAAATCCCTGTCGCGGCCTGGATTCCACCAAACGGTTGCGGCACAGCAGCTCATAAACTTTCCGGGCTGTTATATAACTTATATCATATTGCCGGGCAAGCTCCACCCCTGAGGGCATCCGGGTTCCGGCTGCAAGTTCGCCATTAACGATCTTTTCTGCTATCTCAAGATAAACATCCTGATACTTTGCCATACAATCCTCATGAAGTATATATTATCAGTCGTAGTATATACTACAATATATAACAAAACTTGCACCTTGTCAAGAGCAATATAAAATTTTTCTCCAATTTTTTGCAGGTACAGAGATTTGCAGTTGATCGGAAGATTTTTTCAAAACCCCAAAAGAGCTGCTGCCGGACTGATCCGGCAACAGCTCTCTGATTTTATTCTGCAAGATAAACTTCAGCTTATTTGCTGTAAAATTTATCTCTTACCGCCCACAGGCCCAGTGCGGGGTTGCTGATGTAAAATACTTCTTCGCCGTTGACGGTGTTGAAGCCGTCTTTCAGGTTCTTGACATCGTATTTTTCCATCATTTCTTCAAGATCGCCGTAGTTGAAGCCCACGCCTTCGATCTCTTCGCGGCTCATGTGTTCGCCGGGGCAGTAGGTAATGCGGAATCTGCCTTCGCTGGAACCGTGGATCATGTGGGCAGCGGCACCCAGATTGTTCCGCAGATCTTCGTTGTTCTTAACAGCTTCCAGCGTGGCAGGAGTGCCGTGGTAACCGTATTTGCGGAGCAAGCGGTCGATTTCCTTATCTTCGCCAAACTCTTTCAGAGCCGGAGCCAGCACGATCAAATCGCCGTCGTCGTCGATCGCCATACGGGTACGGTACACGGATTTGTTGCCCAGCCAGGTGCTTTTGAATTCATCGGGGTCAAGCCAGACCACCACCTTTTTAAGGGGCTTATCCAGCAAGGTAAGGTTGGTTTCCTGTGCCACTTTCACCGCAGCAAGGTAGGCACTGTCGTCAAAACTTGCGTAGATGCAGTCGGTCTGCATAGCTCCATCGGCACCCCGGCTGCGAACAGTCTGGATATAGCAGATGGGCAATTCCGAAAGGAAGTTCTGCACAGCGTAATTAAAGAGTTTACGCACCGGCGAATCCGCCTGCCCCATGATCTTTTCCATATTGCAGGAAGCCCCCACAAAGTGGGACTTGTTGATCATATCACTGCCGCCGATACCCACCATGATATTTTTGGTATAGTTGGCCATACCGACCACTTCGTGCGGCACTACCTGACCGGGGGAGAAAATCACATCGTATCCATCAAAAACGATCTTGTTGACCATTGCTTTGACATCGTAATCCAGCTTGCCTTCGCTCCATTCTTTGATGAGTTCGCCGGAAACGGTACCGACTTCCACCACATCGTTACGCCAGTCGTGGACTTTGAATGCACTCATAGGTATAGCGTCGCCAAACATCATTTTGAGTTCAGCTTCGGTCATAGCCGCATGAGTACCCAGTGCGGGCATCACATCGATCTGTTCAGCACCGCGGGCAGTGAGCATTTCGTAAAGCATTGCCGTAATTGGTCCGGCCAAGGAGTTCAAACGGGTGTGGTCAGGGGGCAGCAGCAGCACCTTTTTCATGGGCTTGTTGATTTTGTCGAGCAACTCAACGAGCATAGCTTTGACTTCGGCTTCCGATACAGCTGTACCGTTGCCGCCGCGGGCAGTAAGAATAGCCATAGATTATACCTCTTTATTTATAAGTTTGGTTCAAAACAAAACCGGAAGAACCACCGTAAAATGGCTCTCCCGGTTAATATAACGCTTATTTTTGTAAAAACAAGTCAGTCAACAAGAATTTCCGAACAGATCGTACCTTTTACCTCTCCGGCAAAGAGTTTTTCCTCATCTGCCAGAAAGCTCAAGAGATAATCCTGCGACATGTGATAGTCCAACGCCGCCTGATCCTGCCACTTTTCGTAGATCATATACTGTTCCGCCTTGCCGGGAACTTCGTGGATACGGTACATGATATTGCCCGCTTCCTTGTGCGTTCTGGCGGCAAGAGCCAGCAAGCGTTCTCTGCCTTTGGCGGCAGTTTCCGGCTTAAAGTATATGGGTACGATGATGGTTATTTCGTTATTCATTGTTTTATTCCTTACCGGCGGCGGGTGGGGATATGGGCACTTTCGCCGTGGACAGCGTGAGCAGCTTCCATAATAGCTTCGCCGATGGTCGGGTGAGCGTGGATTGCTTTACCCAGTTCACGGGCGGTACATTCCATCTTCATTACCGGAGCGGCTTCGGCAATCAAATCAGTGGCGTGGGGCCCGATGATGTGCACACCCAGCACAGCATCAGTCTGGGCATCGGCGAGGATCTTGACAAAACCTTCGGTTTCGTTGATCGCCATGGCTTTACCCAAAGCTGCGAAGGGGAATTTACCGACTTTGTAAGCAACGCCCTTTTCCTTGAGCTGTTCTTCGCTGGCACCCAGCGAACCGATTTCGGGAGTGGTGAAGATAGCACCGGGGATCTGATCGCCAGCCAACGCAGTGCGGTTTCCGGCAATGGTATCGACCGCGGCAACTGCCTGGGCGGAAGCCCAGTGAGCAAGCATACCTTTACCGGTAGCGTCACCGATGGCGTAGATGTTGGGTATATTGGTCTGGGCATATTCGTTGACCGGGATCCAGCCCCGTTCGTTGGTCTGCACACCGGCAGCACCCAGATTGAGTTCACCGGCAACCGATTTTCTGCCGATGGAAACCAGAAGGTATTCGGCAGAAACTTTGGTATCGCCAACCATACCGGTCACGCCCTTACTGGTGGCTTTGATGTCGCCCAGCGGAGCACCGGTCATAATTTTGATGCCCTTGGCTTCCATGCTCTTGGCAAGAGTCTTGCCCAGTTCACGATCCACCGGAGGCAGAATGGAAGGCAGCATTTCCACAACCGTTACTTCGGTACCCATTTCAGCAAACAGACAGGCAAATTCGCAGCCGATAACACCGCCGCCCAGCACCAGCAAACTCTTGGGCACTTTGGGAATGCTCAAAAGTTCGGTGGAGGTAATGATTCTGGGGCTCTGGGGAATAAAGCCCGGCACCAGCGAAGCGGAACCGACGGCAATGATGAAGTTTTTAGCCTGAACAGTGGTTCCGGCATTTTCGCCATCGGCAACCATCACGCTCTGACGGTTCATAAAGCTGGCAGTACCTTTGAAAACAGTTACACCGGCAGCCTTGAGCAAACCGGCAATACCGCCGCGGAGTTTATCAAGGACTTCATCCTTGCGTTTGAGCATCTTTGTCCAGTTGGGTTTGATCTCGCCGGTGATCTCCACGCCGAAGTCAGCGGCATGGCGGGCAGAGTGCAGAACTTCCGCACTGGCAATCAGAGTTTTGGTAGGTATGCAACCGATGTTCAAACAGGTACCGCCGAAGTTGCCCTTTTCGATCAGAGCGGTTTTCAAACCCTTCTGACCGGCTTTGATCGCTGCAACATAACCGCCGGGACCGGCACCGATAACACATACATCAAATTTTTCCATCGCCATAATTATTTCCTTCCATATTTAAGGATTTAAGTTAAAAGTTCACACTATAAGTTACACCCGTTTTGCCAACCTTGCAACTAAATCACGGGCAAAAACGGAAATTTTTTCTCAAATTTTAACAAAAATTTGCAAAATGTAGCAATCTCAACCAATATTCGCAACGACGGTGGCTTACTTTTTCAAGGTAAAACAAACATCAAATTGCCGACCGGAGCTCTTGACAAGTTTTAAAAAATGTGATAAAATAGTTATCACAAGTAAATATGGAGTTTTTGTTATGCCAGCGGCTGTAAAATACCAGAAAATCACCAGCATATTGAAAAAGCGTATAGCCCAGGGAGAGTATACCGACCGTCTGCCCTCCCGGCGGCAGCTTATGCAGGAATTCCAGGTATCCAGCCGTACCATGCACAAGGTTTTTACCGAGCTGAAAAACATGAATTGCATTACGCCGACTTTTCACGGCACAGCTATTTGCTCTGCGGCATCCGAAGTTGCTCAATACCCGGTACGCATAGTTTTGGTTGCTCCGAAAATAAGCGAAACTTTGCATACAGATATATTGCATATCAAACTTGCTGAATATATTGCCGAAGCCGGATTTGAGCTTATACCCTGCGATATCAACCGGGAAAATATCGTTGATATAATAGCCGACAACCGGCTCAACAGCCACGATGCGGTGATTTTTACTTACAGCAGTTTTCAGGTAAAGAGTGCTGAATTGCTGAAAAAGCACAATATACCGTTCGTAAGTGCCAACCGCCCGCCGGAAGGCGTGGAAATAAATTGGGTGGATTGGGATCATATAGAAATTTTCAACGATTTTGTCGGCAATATGCTTATGCGTGGAGCAAGATCGCTGGATATTTTCTGGACCAAACCCCAGGCAGGGCTATCGGATAATCACACTGCACTCATGTACGATTTCCGGGCAGTCAAACGCAGTTATTCTTTATTCAACCGCGATTTGGATGCGTTTCCGGAAAGTGATTGGGGAAATGCGGAAAAATATGCCGACCATCTTTGTTCGCTCAAGAAACTGCCCGATGCAGTGTGGGTTTTGGATAACAGCCGCCAACAGCTGGCTGATTTGCTTACTGCCGGAGGGATCGCCAATACGGATTTTCTGGTAACTCATGTCCGTAACGGCTCAAAAGAAACTCCGGTGTTATTTTATACCCAGCAGGGATATTGCAATCTGGCACACAAAATCTGGCAGCTTTTGTGCCATGTAAGGCGCCACAGCACTGCACCGCCCCGGGGGATAAAACAACAGTGCGATGTAAAGTTTTATGAATATAAGTACAAGCAGCTTACTGCAAGAATGAATAAAACAATATAAAACCCAATAAATAAACAGGAGAGAAAAATGAAACTCTACGAGAACACCTTTTCCTGTGGGAACTCCCACAGGAAGCCCATGGGCTTCGGCTTTACGCTGATCGAACTCTTGGTAGTCATCGCCATCATCGCGATTTTAGCAGCAATGCTGCTGCCCGCCCTTTCCGCCGCCCGGGAGCGGGCAAGAAACTCCAACTGTATCGGTAAACTCAAGCAGATCGGTCTGGCAGTACACATGTACGCCGGAGCCAACGGCGATTTTCTGCCCAACTCCAGTACTTCCCCTACTGCTGAAAAGGTCAATGGACGCTCCGGCGGCGGCTCCAGCAATTCACCGTTCTGGTTTCTTTACAACGGCGGATATTTTCAGAGTCATATTGCCGCTAAAGATGTCAACACTAATTATGTAAATATGAAACCCTACTACCAGTGCCCTTCGGACAACACCAACTATGTAATAAACGGGGGCAATATTGATACCAGCTATTGGTACAACATCAACCGATATGTTTCTCTGGAAGAAAAATATCACCGTTGGACACTTGCCCATGAACCCAATAACGCCATTGTCTTTGATGTTTATCCCTTCAAGGTCAGTACCGCTGTACCGGATAACCACCCGGATGCAATAAATGTTCTGAAAATCGGCGGCGAAGTCAAGAGCGGGTCTTTGAAAAGTTTCCGTACCACTGCCCGTGATACAAGCTGGCAAGCCAAAGACTTTGACTTTTTTGATGCACTTTAATTTACAAGTATAAGGAGTTCTTTAATAAAATGAAATTGTTCCGTTATTCAGTCATTGCTGCAATCACTTTGTCGGCAATGAGTTTATCGGCTGCTCCGTGGAGTTTTCCGGCAGCCAAAAGTGTCAGTTTTAACAATATCCCCGACTGGGGCAAAGAGGGCTTTACGCTGGAAGTCTGGGCAAAACCCGCCGCTGACGATACCGGTTATGCCGTACTTATGCGGGGCAGTTTCGGCTACCCCAATATCCGCAAAGGTAAAAATATTGACTGCTACCTGATTACGCCCCAATCCGGCAAAAAGAATGCCGCCGGACGGGTCTACACCGACCTTGTTCCCAATCAATACCACTACTACGTTTTCACCGGCGACAAGGTTCAGAGCATTGCCTACCGGGACGGCAAAGTCATGCGGGTCAACAAAACTCCCGGCATACCGGCTTACAATGCCAAAAACACTTTGCACATCGGCCGTTCTCTGGGCTGGGCAAAGAATTTCAAGGGCGAGATCGCCATGGTGCGGCTCCACAACCGGGCGTTAAGCAAAGCCGAAGTAAGAGCCAATTACGCTTTGCTGCAAGCCAATAAGCCGCTGGCGGCGGAAAAAAGCCTGATCTTCAATCAGGATCGGCGGGAACTTGCAGCTCCGGCAGCCAATACCGCCGGAACTGATCTGGAGCTTAACGGCGTGGAAAGAGCCGCCGCACCGGATAACGCATGGGTATTTCCCCGCAAAAAAGCTGTATCGGTGAAAGTTCCCGACTGGGGCAAAAAAGGTTTTACGCTGGAAGTGTATTGTATGCCCGAAGTTTCCGAAAGCGGTTACGCTGTACTTATGCGGAAAAGTTTCGGCTTTCCCAAATTTCCCGGCAAAAAAGATTTTGACTGCTATATAGTCAATCAATCCGGCAAAAATGCCGGCGGCAGAGTTTATATGCCGCTTGAAATCAATAAGTATCACTACTACGCCTTTACCGCCGACGGCAAAAAACTGGTCATCTACCGCGATGGCAAAGCGGTGCGTACCAACAGCGAAAACGGTATTCCGCAATATATTGCCGATGCCCCGCTGCATATCGGCAATTCGATCGGCTGGGCAAAGAATTTCCAGGGCAGGATCGCGTTGGTGCGTATCTCCAACCGGGCCTTGAGTGCGGCTGAAATCAAAGCCAACAACACCGCGTTGCAGAACAATCAGGAGCTTGAAAAAGATGATTCGGTGATCGTAAATGAAGACCGCCGCGTTACCGGCAATTTCTATAAATTTACTGCCGGAAAAAGTGCCGCAGCCAAGGCGGTTGCCGCCAACACGATGGTAAGTTTATTCTTCAAGCCCGAAAAACTGACCGCCGGCAATCTCCTCACCTGGGGCAAGCTCAAGCTCAGCACCACAGCGGATGGTTCGGTCGTGGCAAACTATGACGGCAAAACACTCAAGGTTGAAAAAGCTCTTAATGCCAATACCGGCAGCACTATAGCTTTTGCCATGAACGGCACTCAAGGCGGGCTTTATGTGGATAAACAAACTGCCGGAAAAGTTATCAAAGCTCTGCCCATGACCGGCAAAAATGATATGATCATCGGCGGCGATCTGGAAGGCGTTATCGGCAAGATCACCGTTAAAAAGAATGATATCCTGCCGGAAAAAATCGGCGAAACCGCCACGGTTGTACTCGACAACCGCAATATCGACAAAGTCGCTTATCCCCGCAGCCGGCATCTGGAAGGCAAAACCGAAGATATCAAACCTTTGATCACCTTCGATGACCTCACCGGCTGGAAAATGAGCTACACCATCGGTGCTGTAAAACCGGAAGTCAGCCGCAGCAAAGAAGAACCGCTCTGGAGCGATTATGTTTTGCGTACCAACTTTGCCAAGGGCGATTACCCCGCCAAAGATGCCAAAGTGGTGCTGACTCCCCCTGCTCCTATAAAAATCACCGAAGACTTTGATACCATTGCCATCTGGCGTTTTGCCACCCGTTTCGGCATGCCCCGCCCGGCTTTGCGTTACAGCATACAGTACCGCAACAGCAAAGGCGAACTCTGCGACAGCGGCAATATGGGCGGTATGCTTGAAACCGGCTGGGGTATTCACATGAACCCCTTGAAAGAGATGGTCAAGGCACCTGCTGAAATCGTTTCCATAACCTTTAAAGGCTTCAACGAAGATGTTCGCGTAACCTACTTTGACAGTCTGCATGTTTACAAACGCCCCAACGGCAAACTTGCTGACGCAAAAGTTATGAGTTTCAAAGAATTGGGTCTGCCCACGCGGCCGGAAACCATTCTGCCGACTGCCAACGAAACCAGCAAAACAACTTTGAGCAAAACTGCCGACGGCTGGAAATTTGAAAGCGTTGCCAAGTCCGGCAAAAAACTCGTTTTCAACATTGTACCCAAAACCGGGACTTTGAGCGATATAACTGCCACCTACAACAATAAAACTTTTACCCCCATGAATGGCGGCGGCTTCTATTGGGCATTGGATAATATCCACCCGGTCAAGCCGGAAAGTCTGCTTGCGCCTAACAGCAAACAGATCAAAGCACGCCTCAAGAGCTTTATTCAGAAAGGCAACAAGCTCACTTTGTACTGGCTCTACGACATGGGCAACAAACATGTTTATTCCGGTACCTGGATCTTGGAAGTTATCAACAACACATTGATCGCCGATTTGCGGAGTTCCTCCAAGATGGTCGGAGAATTCAAGTTCGGAGCCATCACCGGCATTTCCGGCAAAGTTATAGAAATACCCTATCTCAACATCGGCCGCTGGATGCACAAAAGCAACCCGCCCGGTATTTTTGCCGATACCAAAAACAACATCTATGTATCTGAATTTGTTGACTGGTACAACTCCGATGCTTCCGGTTTGTTCGGCGAATCCAGCAGCACCCCCGGCGGCAAATTTGTGCTGAATTTAGTAACTGCCGACCACCGCTGGGTGGCTGACCCCAACGATACGACCGACCCGGCAAAAGTGGTGCGTGATGCATCGATTATCAACGGCGGCAGCTTCTACTGGCCCAAGACCGACGGCGAGCGTAATGCCTCCCGTGACCGCATCATGGTAACGATCAGCGATGATGTAAAATCGGTTCTGCCCAACATACCCAACCCAAAACGCGAATACCTCAAGACCACTGCCGAAGAGGTCTGGGCAACGCGTATGTGGTATTGCAAACTGCCTTACAAGAACTACTTTGAAGAAGAGTTCGCCCAGTGGCAGGAATGTAAAGATTACGGCATGGAAAAGATCAATGTGCGTCTGCACGGCAATATCAACCGCATGTACCACCCGCGCCGCAGCGGCGGACCGGCCACCTTTATCAAGAGTTTTACCGAGCCTGAAATCGGCGGCGACAAGAAACTTGCTGAATTTTTCGGCAGGATGCGTGATATTGATTACCGCATAGGTATCTACACCGACCACATGCTCCTGAACCCGATCGCCCGCGATGCGTGGGATCTGGATATGCTCAATCTGGACAGCAACGGCAACTGGCTTTACAGCTCCGGCAACAGCAAACAAACCAAGATGAGCCGTATGGTGGCGTTGCAGAAAAAATTCAATGCCCTCTACCGCGAAATGTTCAAACCCACCTGTGCTTATCTGGATCAGGTAACCTGTCCGCCCTGCTGGCGTTACACCGACTACGATGCCAGAACACCCGATGCCGGGAAATTTTCGGCAGCCTACCGGGTGCTGGTCGAAAGTCTGCGTGCCGAAGAAGCTGATTTCGGCCCTGTCCTTTCCGAAGGCAAGACCCAGCTCTACTTTGCCGGCTTGTGTGACAGCTACGCCCAGCCCCAGCGGATGTATATGGATGTGATACCCGATTTCAACTTGCGTAAGCTCCACACCATGAACAATGACTGCGGCTTTGAGCTGGGCTGGATCAACTACAAGGGTGCCAAAGGCGGAACCCCGCAAAAGTGGTCGTACAAACTGCTTGCCTACGAACATATTTACGGCAATACCGGACACATTTTCGGCAACTATCACGGGTTCCCGCTTTCGCCGCTGCCGGATTATCTCATCCGCAGTTACTTCCTTATCCAGCCTGCACAGAAGTATTATGCGTTGACTCCGATCAAGGATATTTTCTACAATGTCAACGGCAAATTAGGTAAGCTGGAAGATGCCATCGCCGCGGATACCTTGAGCTGCAATCAGGTAAAAATCGTTTACACCAACGGTCTGGAAGTAGCAGCAAACCTCAATGACAAAGAAAATTTTGAAGTAACTCTGCACGGCAAAAAGTATATCCTGCCGCCGGAAGGGTTTGCTGCCTATCTCCCCGGCAAAGTTGAAACTTATTCAGCTTTGAACAAGGCGGGCAAACGCTCGGATCTGATGAAAGAAGGCAACCTTATTTACATTGCCGGAAATCCGGATATTGCAGAAATTTCTGCTCAATACGACTACACTTTGCGGAAAAAAGGCGAAACTCTGGAGCTTACCCCCGCACCCTTCAAAAAAGCAGAAACTGTCACCTTGCAAGTACCATTTACCGGCAGAGCCAAAGTCTTAAGTCTTGACCGCAAAGGCAAAACCCTTGCTCAAGGCGTCATTGCCGTAAAGGATGGCAAACTCCAGCTGCCGATAGATGGCAAAGCCTTCCGCTATCTGGTCAGCCAAAAGTAAAATATTGTAAAAGAACAAGGCACTTGCAGAAGTTTTCCGCAGGTGCCTTTTTTCGCTTATCAGGTCAGTAATTCAGCTCTTTAAGTTGATTTTCGCACTGCTCCAGCCGGGCGAGCATCCGTTCCCGGATGCCTTTGGCACGCAAGGCAAAATCCGGCATATTCAGCCAGCGGACACACTCTTCGTAGAGGAGATCAAAATCGATGACGCTCTGATTATTGAATACCGGCAAACCAAACATATTCAAACAGTTGGCGATCTTGCTGGAATTTGCCATACCGATCCCCGGAACCAATGCGTTCAATCCCATAATGGTCAGCTGCAAACGGCCGCTCAACAAAAGTGAACAGCTTTTGACCACATTCTGAATATCTTCCGGCGAGGTGTGGTCAATAAGTATGTTGCCGGAATCCGGATTAAGCTGCTCGAACAACCCTTGCATGATCTTGCGGTCATTCTCGCTCATGGGTATAAAAACCAGCCGTACATCTTGAGTTATCTGCAAATGGCGGAAAAAATCCACCGCCTGCTGCATTTTACGCCGGTTGAGTTTTTCGGCTATGCACACCCCTACTGAACGGCGTTTTTTTGCATCAGCAGGCAATATCTCACCGGGGGATGCCTCTTGCAATATTACGGAATCAGCACCGAATACCGCCGCCGGAAATTCACCGGCATTGTGCAGTTCGATCAAGCTGGGCTGATCCCGCAAAGCTATCAAATCGCAGCGGGATACGCACACTTGCAATCGCTCCCGGATGCGTTTTTCCATTTGCTTTTCCAAATATCCGGTAATGCCGAAAAGTTCGGTAAACTTCAATATTCTGCCGTGCAGCTGAAAATATTCCGGATTGAATTCCCGGTTCATCCCCACCTGCCAGATCACGGTTTTCAACCCCAGCTTCTGAGCATTTTCCAACAAATCAGCTCCGATTTGCGGGTAGTCCGACAATCCGGTGCCGCCAGCCCAGACAAACATATCGAATTTTCTGGCGACTTTCCGGAAATCCCGCATGGTGGAGTTTTTGTCGAACCCGAAAGCCGGCAGCGTTTCCAGTTGAAATTTTTCCGCTGCCGCTTCCGGCTTGAAAGTGGCAACCGCCAGATGAGCCTCCGGAAAATTGCGGCGGAAAATCCCCACGGCACAATTCAAGATGGCTTCGTCGCCAATATTTCCGCTGCCGAAAGGCACACCGCCCAGAATGATTTTCATAACTTACTCTGAATATTGATTGAAAACTTTGCTTATAAAATACAACAAAAATCCGCCGCCCGCAAGCACGGTTGCAAAAATTATGCAAAAAAAGCGGGGAATACCTTTTTATCGGCACTCCCCGTTGGGTGCATCACTGAAAGCGGTGTTTATTTATCGCCTTTGATGGCAGCCTGTGCGGCAGCAAGGCGGGCGATCGGCACCCGGTAGGGGCTGCACGATACATAGTTCAGACCCACCTGATGACAGAAAGCGATGGTCTTGGGGTCGCCGCCATGTTCGCCGCAGATACCAAGTTTGATATTCTTGCGGGTGGCACGGCCTTTTTCCACAGCGATCTTCACAAGTTCGCCAACGCCCTCGGTATCCAGCACCTGGAAGGGGTCATAGTCATAGATACCCATCTTGACATAGTCGCCCAGGAATTTACCGGCGTCGTCGCGGGAGAAACCGCAGCCCATCTGGGTCAGGTCGTTGGTACCAAAGCTGAAAAATTCAGCTTCTTCAGCAATTTTGTCAGCGGTAACAGCGGCACGGGGCACTTCGATCATGGTACCGATCTTGACTTCCAGCGTGGTCTTTTTGGCTTTTTCCACTTCGGCTTTCACCTGCAGAAGAATAGCTTTCTGCAAGGCAAGCTCTTTAACATTGCCCACCAGCGGCACCATGATCTCGGGCTTGGAGCCGGGAACTGCGGCGGCAGCTTCCATAATAGCTCTTGCCTGCATGGCGGTCACTTCGGGGTAGACCATGCCCAAACGGCAGCCGCGATGGCCCAGCATGGGGTTGAATTCGTGCATACCTTCCACGAGCTTTTTGATGTCGGAAAGTTTCACGCCCAGCTGTTCAGCCATCTCTTTCTGCCCTTTTGGGTTATCGTTCTGGGGCAGAAATTCGTGCAGCGGCGGATCCAGCAAACGGATGGTGGCAGGGCGGCCTGCCAGAGCTTCAAACATACCTTTGAAGTCTTTACGCTGCAAAGGCAGCAGTGCTTTGAGAGCTTCTTCGTACTGCTTGACCGCATTGAGTTCGGCAGCTTTGAGAGCTTCTTTCTTGAGTTCGGCAAGATCGTTTTTGCCGTATTCGTTCTTCAAGCGGCGGACAGTTTCCGCTACCAGGATCAATCTCCGGAACGCCACGATGCGGTCGCCTTCAAAGAACATGTGTTCGGTACGGCACAAGCCGATACCTTCGGCACCGAACTTGACTGCCACAGCAGTATCATGGGGTGTATCAGCATTGGTGCGGATGCCCAGTTTGCGGTATTTATCAGCCAATGCCATAATGTCGCCAAAGGGTCCGGTCAGCTCCGGATCGACCGTTTCCACTTTACCGGCGTAAACCGCTCCGGTGGAACCGTTCAGGCTGATCCAGTCGCCTTCTTTGATGGTGACGCCGTTGACAGTCATCTTGCGGGCTTTGTAGTCGATATTGACTTCGCCGCAACCGGCTACACAGCATGCTCCCATGCCACGGGCAACCACGGCAGCGTGGCTGGTCATACCGCCCCGGGCAGTGAGAATACCCTGGGCTACATGCATACCGCCAATATCTTCGGGGCTGGTTTCGATACGGCAGAGGATCACGGCTTTACCGTCCTTGCTCCAAACTTCGGCATCTTCAGCAGAAAATACCGCCATACCGGCTGCGGCACCGGGACTGGCGGGCAAGCCGATGGTAAGTTTTTGAGCTTTGCTTTCGGCACTCTTGACAAATACCGGGTGCAAAAGCTGGTCAAGCTGGGCAGGTTCCACCCGCAAAACAGCGGTCTTTTCGTCGATCAAGCCTTCTTTAACGAGGTCGGTAGCGATTTTTACTGCGGCAGCGGCGGTGCGTTTGCCGTTACGGGTCTGGAGCATGAAGAGTTTGCCATCTTCAATGGTAAATTCCATATCCTGCATATCTTTATAATGTTTTTCCAGCTTGATACGGATGTCGTCGAGCTGTTTGAAACATTCGGGCATGGCTTCTTCCAGCGATGGATATTCGGCCTTACGGACTTTTTCGGCAATGTTCTGCCGTTTTGCCCAGACTTTGCTGCCCGCCAGCGTGATCTGCTGGGGAGTACGGATTCCGGCAACCACATCTTCGCCCTGGGCGTTGATAAGAAATTCGCCGTAAAAGTAATCGTTTTCGCCGGTGGAGGGGTCACGGGTAAATGCCACACCGGTAGCAGAATTATTGCCGGAGTTGCCGAAGACCATTGCCTGAACATTCACTGCAGTACCGATCAAGCCCCGGATGTCGTTGATTTCCCGGTAGCGGATGGCACGGGGATTATCCCAGGATTCAAACACGGCCTGGATCCCCCGGTAGAGCTGATCCACCGGATCGGTGGGGAAATCGCTGCCGGTAGCTTTTTTGACGATCTTTTTATATGTGCCAATAAGTTCTTTGAGGTCAGCGGCAGTCAGTTCATTATCCAGCTTGACCTTGCGGGCTTTTTTCAACGCTTCCAGAGCGTGCTCAAACAGATCCGAATCAATGTGCATAACCACATCGCCGAACATCTGGATAAATCTGCGGAAGCTGTCCAGCACAAAGCGTTCGTTGCCGGTACGGTCGATGAGAGCTTTGACTGTAACATCGTTCAAACCCAGATTGAGCACAGTATCCATCATGCCGGGCATGGAGGCAGCCGCACCGCTGCGGACCGATACCAGCAGAGGATTGGGGCCCTTGCCGAAGGTTTTGCCTAATTTCTTTTCCAACTCTGCCAACGCTGCATCCACTTGGGGAGCGATCTTGGCAAAGAGTTCCTTTTTGCCGATCTTGCCGAATTCGGCACATGCTTCGGTGGTGATGGTAAATCCGGGCGGCACCGGCAAGCCCAGAGCTGCCATGCCGGCAAGGTTTGCACCTTTGCCCCCCAGCAATGCACGCATAGTTTCGTTGCCTTCAGAATTGTTTCCGCCAAAGTTATAGACATACTTGACGGCCGGTGTGGAAGCTTTTTTGCATCCCATGATCCTCTTCCTTTCTTTTTATTGAGGATTTTACTTTTTTCCCGAACGCTTCAGTCCTTACAGAGTTTTAGAAAGGTTATGCTCTGCACGCATGGCCGTCGGGAACTTAAATTTTTAATAAAACGCAACGGCATCCCAATTTTTCTGCGAAAGAAAAAATGAGACGATATGGCTTTTTTTTCAGCCAGTACAAATTTGTGTTTGGAAAATTTTTTAAGGTAAGAAAATCGACTATGGAGTTCCGGTCAAAACTTCAATGACCAGTGCTTGCAGCTTGCGTGATATATCAAATTGCAAGCACCAAACATTGAAGTATCTTAAACACACATCCCGGTTTGCACTCCATTGCCCATTTCCAGGCCTTTTTTCCGGAGCAATATTTTTTCACTCCACTGCTGTTTATTTGAAATTACGCAGTGCCTTTACTATCTCCTTCTTTTTCGGGTGTTTCTCCACCCCGGTAAGCACATAGCTGCCCGCCATGAACACCGGAAACCGGAAGCCTAAAATGTAAGCAAAGCCATCTTCGTGAAATTTGGCTATGATTTTCCGCTGGGCTTCCACATCGGTATTGAAATAATAAACACCGATCTCATCTTTATCTATCAGAATCGCTGCTGCCGCCATGGCACGCAAAACATCCTCCCGGATAGGTTGGATCTGAACAACATTGAGTTTGGAATTATACAAATGTCTGGCAAAATCCATCAAAGTCAGATGATTGTTGACCACACTTGTATAGTCAAAGTCATCCATTTTAGTTGGAGCTGACTTATCCACTGATTGACAACCGGCAGCTGACAGCACTATTGCCGCACCCAGTAAAAAAGCGGTAACCCGGTAAAACTTTTTGCAGTACATAAAAACCCCTGATTTTTGACGGCAGCAGCCGGAAATCATCTAATCTTCAGGTAATATAATACTCTGTAATGAAAAAAGCAAATTTTATACTGTTAAAAGCCCGGAGTTCCTTGACAACGGTACTCTTGTACTGTATATTATAAGAGAATCATCTGTGTTCTTAAGATAATTTTAATTACATAAAACAACAACAGGAGTGTGTAAAATGAAAGTTCTGCTGCATGTAAACTATTATGAAGGTGCAGGAAAATTTGAAGATCTGTTCCGGCTCATCAAAGCTACCGGGGCTGATGGCGTGGAGCTTCGCGGCAAACGCTATTACGATATGACTCAGGAAGATTACTTTGCCATGGTCGAAGACCTCAAGCAGCGTAATCCGGAGCTGGAACTGGCGTTCGGTTATCAGCTCTGCTTCAACAACGATGCTGATACCTGCAAAAAGGATTTTGAGGACTTTGTCAAATTTATCGACTGGGCAAAAGAAAAGTGCGGCACCAGACTTTTGAACATGTTCACCGATAATCTGATCGCTGAAGGTGTGGATTACTATGACTTTTCCGTCAACGGCAGTGCCATTGCCGATGAAGAAATGTACGCCCGCCACGGCGAAGGGTTGACCCGTGCCGGTATCGAACTGGAAAAACGCGGCATGCTCGCTGCTCTGGAAAGCCACAACTGCTATATCCACGACATTGCCACCAGCTGTGCCAAGCTCCTGACCTATGTCAAAAGCCCTGCCATCGGTATCAACTACGACCACGGCAACATCTTTTTGAACAAAAACGGCGAAAGCATCGACCAGGTCTTTGAACTGCTCAAGGGCAAGATCTATTACGCTCACTTGAAAAACCTCATGCGTACCCGCGACTTCCAGAACTGGATGGCGACCCATCTGGAAGCCGGTCACATCGATACCGGTAAAGTAATGGGCAAACTCAAGAATGAGCTGAAGTCCGGCATCCTTGCCATCGAATACGCCTGCTCCGGCGACGGTCTTATTGCCGCCAAACGCGATATGGACTACATCAGATTTTTGCGTACCTGGCTGGGTATGTAATAAACAACTGCAAGAGAAAGATTTGTTCCGATGAATATACTGCAAAAAAGCAGTGATGTGAATATCTTGAGCCGGTCAAAGCTGCCGACTCCGGATGAAATACACTCCGAATTGCCGCTGTCACTGGATTGCGTGGCACAGGTAATGCGTCACCGTCAGGAGGTTTTTGATATTCTTGACGGCAAAGATCCCCGCAAGATGATCGTGGTGGGGCCTTGTTCCATCCACGACAAGGATTCAGCTTTGGAGTATGCCTCAAAGCTGGCAAAACTCAATGGCGAAGTCAACGATAAACTCATGCTGATCATGCGGGTATATTTTGAAAAACCCCGTACCACCGTGGGCTGGAAAGGGCTGATCTATGACCCGGATATGAACGATGAATACAACATCGAAAAAGGTATCCGGCTCTCCCGCCAGCTGATGCTGGAAATCGTGGATAAAGGTCTGCCGGTGGCTACCGAAACCCTCGACCCGATCCTGGTGCAGTACACCGTTGATGCAGTAGCATGGACCGCTATCGGTGCCCGTACTACTGAAAGTCAGCCCCACCGGCAGCTTGCCAGCGGTCTTTCCATGGCGGTCGGCTTCAAAAATGCCACCGACGGCAATATGCAAGTGGCTATTGATGCAGTAAATACCGCCCGCCGTCAGCACAGCTTTATCGGGGTGGACGGCAACGGCGAAGTCAGCGTCTTCCGCACCAGCGGCAACAAGTACGGTCACATCGTTTTGCGGGGTGGTCAGGGACCAAATTACGAAGCCGAATATATTGCATTTTTGAAAGTGGCAATGAAAAAAGCAGGGCTTCCGCCGCAAATCATGATCGATTGCAGCCACGCCAACAGCGGTAAACGCTTTGACCGGCAGAAAAAAGTTTTTTACAATGTTGTAGACCAGATCGCAGCCGGCGAAAACGCCATTGTAGGTATGATGCTGGAAAGTCATTTGTGCGAAGGCAGACAGGATATTTCTGCCGGACGCAAACCGCTGCCCAATGTATCAGTTACCGACGGCTGCATCGGCTGGCAGGAAACTGAAGAATTGATTCGTTACGCTCACAGCAAACTTTGAAAAGGAAAAATATGGATTACAAAGTCAGAGACATCTCCCTTGCCGCTTTCGGCCATCGGGAAATCGAAATTGCCGAACAGGAAATGCCCGGCTTGATGGCAACTTGCCGCAAGTATGGTGCTGAACAGCCCCTTAAAGGCATCAAAATTTCCGGCAGTCTGCACATGACTATTCAAACTGCGGTATTGATCAAAACACTGAAAGCTCTCGGAGCAGATGTCCGCTGGGCAAGCTGCAACATCTTTTCCACCCAGGATCACGCTGCGGCGGCGATCGCCGACTTGGGTGTGCCGGTTTTTGCATGGAAGGGCGAAACGCTGGAAGAATATTGGCAATGCACTTACGACGCATTGACTTTCCCTGACGGCAGCGGCCCGGATCAGATCGTGGATGATGGCGGCGATGCTACCCTTTTGATCCACCGGGGCGTGGCAGCAGAAGATGACCCCGCCATTCTGGATGAACCAACTGATGTGTATGAATTGCAGGTCATCAACGCCCTGCTCAAGCGTGTACTTAAAGAAAAACCCGGTCACTGGCACAAGGTTGCCGCCAAAGTCAAGGGTGTTTCCGAAGAAACCACTACCGGAGTCCACCGCCTTATCCAGATGGCGGAAAAGAATGAACTTTTGTTTCAGGCAGTCAATGTCAACGATTCAGTGACCAAGAGCAAATTCGACAATATCTACGGCTGCCGTCACAGTCTGCCCGACGGTATCAAACGGGCTTTGGATGTGATGATCTCCGGCAAAACCGTCATGGTCTGCGGCTATGGCGATGTGGGCAAAGGCTGTGCCGAAGCCATGCGTAACGAGCGTGCCCGGGTGCTGGTCAGCGAAGTTGACCCCATTTGTGCCTTGCAGGCATGTATGGCAGGCTTCCAGGTCTGCACTGTGGAAGACGCTCTTGCTGAAGCGGATATTTATGTAACCACCACCGGCAACTGCGACATCATCACTGCTGAACACATGAGCAAGATGAAAGATCAGGCCATCGTCTGCAATATCGGGCACTTTGATAACGAGATCCAGGTCGCCAGACTGGAAGCCTGGCCCAATATCAGGAAAGTCCAGATCAAAGACAACACCTGCCCGGTGACCCGGTACACTTACGAAGACGGTCACTGCATCTATCTGCTTGCCGAGGGCCGACTGGTCAATCTGGGTTGTGCCACCGGTCACCCCAGCTTTGTGATGAGCAACAGCTTTACCAACCAGACTCTGGCACAGATCGACATTGCCCGCAATCCTGATCGTGCAGTGGGGGTATATTTGCTGGATAAAAAGCTGGACGAAGAAGTCGCCCGTCTGCATTTGGAAAAACTTGGTGCCAAGCTCACCAAACTTACGCAGAAGCAGGCTGACTATATCGGCGTATCGGTCGATGGCCCTTTCAAGCCGGATACCTACCGCTATTGATATAAAGCAGTTAATACAAAAAAGGCTGTTGCAAAAATTACCTGCAACAGCCTTTTTTTATGCTCTGTTCCCGATAAAGGTTGATATGGGAGTCTTGGGGAAGAGGGAAAAACCTTTTTGAGGAAAGGTCCTTTCCCTCTTCCCCAACTTGTCACGGCGTAGCCCGCAGGGCGAAGACGGAACCCCATCACCCTTTTCCAAACCTTTTATTGGCATTTATCTATTTGTTACACAAATAGATAAATGCCCTTTAAGTTTTGAAAAGATTTTATTCAACATCTTTACTGTTCATCAACCGATATTGGGAACAGAGCCATAAAAATTTGCTGCGTATTGTTTACACGCCCCGTTTATCGGGGTGCCAGATGAATTTGTGCATCTGCAGCTGCATGCGGCTGTTGGGAATGTTTTTTTCCAGCAGCCATGCTACGATTTCAGCGGGTTCGATTTTGCCGAAAACCGCACTGAACAAGAGCGGTATACCCACAGCATCCAGCTCCCAGCGTTTGATCCAGCTGTAAGCATATTCCAGATCGTACAAGCTGCCAGCAACGAATTTAAGCTCGTCGCCCGGTTTCAGAAAGCGGTAGTTGACTATGTCGTTGGCTTCGTGCATTTCGCTGGAAGGCAGCTTTACATCTATGATTTTTTTTACTCCGGCAGGGAAAAGATCCAATCTTACGGAGCCGTTGGTTTCCATAAGCACTTCCAAACCTTCGTCCAATAAAGCCTGTGTCAATGCGGGAGCATTTTTCTGTAAAGCCGGTTCGCCGCCGGTAAGTTCCACTAAATTTATCTTACTTGCTTTTACTTCGGCAACCAGTTCGGCTATGGAACGATCCTGCCCGGAGTTTTCGGCTTGAGCATAGCATGTGTCGCAATAGCTGCACGCCAAATTGCACCCGGCAAGGCGGATAAAAAAGCAGAGTCTGCCCGCATGGGTAGACTCGCCCTGAATACTGGCAAAGGTTTCAGCAACATTCAGAAAAATATTTTCAGGCTGCATAAAACTTACTCAAAATAACTTGCCCGGCTGCCGGGAGATTCTTCCACGCTGACCTTGGTGACTTTGACCCGGTCGTCGTTGAGCCGTTTGCCCAGCTCGCAATAGATGATGCGGGCAATGTTTTCGCTGGTGGGATTACATTCGGCGAACTCCGGCAAATCGTTCAGATAAACATGGTCAAAGCGGTCGATGACTTCGTTGAGCTCTTTCTTCAAAATCTTGAAATCCAATGCAATGCCGATCTCGTCCAGCTTATTGGCTTGCAGATAAACTGTTACCTGCCAGTTGTGACCGTGGAGTTTGCGGCAGTCGCCGGGGTAACCGGTCAGGCTGTGGGCTCCGGAAAACTGTTTGGTTATTTCCAATTCGTACATCTGAATCGCTCCGGTTTTCAGGCAAGTTTATAGAGTTCCGCAGCTTGAATAATATCGCTGTGAGCCGCTTTCAGAGTTTCAACGGCTTTATCCGGGTCGGCAAAGCGGAAGACCATAACTGCCTTATCGTGCATTTCGGAAGCAAAGGCGTACATGTATTCGACCTGACAATCTTTCAAAGTATCCAGCAGTTGAGCAAGACCGCCGGGGCAGTTGGCAACCGGGATCGCCAGAACTTCGGTGGTTTTGACCACAAAACCGGCAGCTTCCAGCACTTTTTTGGCTTTGTCGTACTCTTTGACCAGCAGACGCATAATGCCGAAATATTTGGTATCGGCAAGGGAAAGCGTACTGATATTGATATTGTTTTCTTTAAGGATACGGCAGACTTCGTTCAAAGCTCCGGGGCGGTTTTCCACAAAAAGCGACAACTGGGTGATCTTCATAATACATTTCCTTCAATATTATTCAATGCTGCGGCATTTACAAGTTTACATTTACACTGCTGAAATATAACCCGGCAAGCGGCGGTTTGCAAGTGCCGGAAGAGTTACTTTGGCTATTTTTTTGCGGTTTAATGGGTGTTGCGGGTTGAATTGTTGGCTAAAGCGTGTATAGTTTATTGTAAAACACAATATGGAGTTCTGAACAGTTATGAAGATTTTGCTGAAAATGCGTATGCTCTTTTCCGCCCTTGGTGTTGCTTTGCTCCTCTGCGGCTGCTCGGCGGAAGAAATGGAACGGCTTCTTGGCTTGGATAAACCCAAGGAAGCGGTGTTTATGATCTCTTTCCACCGGGAAGTGACTTACCCCAGGGGCAATTTGCAAAGCGAAATGCCTATGCACATGCCCAACGGTGTAAGCAGGGTGTTGGAACGCTATCCGATGATGTCTTCGCATTATATTATTGATGCCGCAGCAAAACCGGTGCCCGGCAAAGAGGGCTTTTACCGTATATTCCTGCGGCCTGACCTTAAGGGTAAGATGATGTGGATGCAGCTTACTGCTCAGGCCCGCAACGAACCGGTAGCTGTTCTGCTTGACGGTATTTACTTTGGTGAATTCCGCCCCCGCAGTGTATCCACCGGCGAAGAAGTCTGGGTGGAGCTGCCCCTGGATGTGGATACCGCCAGAGCCCGGATGATCGTGAAATATGCCAACGACAACTACCGATTTTTCAACGGCAACAAACGCGATGACGCCCATAAACTCTTCCCGGATGATAACTTTTAATAAATTTTAATGCCTATGCAGCAACAAATCCATTCAGTTGTCCTTGCCGCCGGGTTGAGCCGCCGCATGAGTTCCCGCCGTACCAACAAGGTGTGTTTGGAGCTTTTGGGCAAACCGGTGATCGCTCATACTGTGGAGGCTTTGGCAAATGCCGGAATAAACTCGCATACCGTGGTAGTTGGTCCCGCTGCTGAAGAGGTCATGCGGTCGCTTGCGGGTACTTCCGGGCATATAACTTACGCTTTTCAGAGCCGCCAGCTGGGTACTGCCGATGCCTTGAAGTGTGCAATGGATTCCCTGCTGCCGCAAATCAGCGACGATACCTTGATCCTGACCATGCCGGGGCACCGGATCGCAGCACCGGAAATCATTGAAAAATTACTGGATTTTTACAACGCCAACCCGGTGAAATTTGCCGGGTTGCAGCTGTTGGATGACTCCGGCAATGTCAAACAGCTTTTGTCTATCTTTCTGGGGAAAGTTGGCGATATACGGCAGGGGCTGCAAGAACTTGCAGAACGGGAAACTTTTTCGGAAGACCGCGAGATACAGCTGGATGCTCTGGCCGGAGTTATGAACGCTCCCGGAGCAGAGTACATACTGCCGGTAACGGATTTTTCGCAGGTCATCGGCTTTAACGACCCCGAAGAATTTCTGCTGGCAGCGGAACTGCTGCGGCAGAAAAATCAGGCAAAAAATGAAACCCCAGACCCGGCAGAGTATCACCCGGTGCAGGAGTGGTACTCTGCTATCAGCGATAATGACTCCAACGCCTTGCAGCAGAAAATAACCGAGCTTTACGGCAGCGATGAAGCTGTAATGCTGCGGCAGAAAAGCCGTTTGACCGAACTTTTGCAGTGTGCCTTAAAGCTCTGGGGCGGCGACGCTCTGATTTCGGTGATCCGCTCCCCCGGCAGAGTCAATATCATGGGGCGGCATGTGGATCATCAGGGCGGCAACTGCAACCTTATGACCATCGGCTGCGAAACGCTTATGGCAGTAAGATTACGCAGTGATGACCGTGTTACACTCTATAATTTGAACAAAGAATTTGCCCCCGCAGAGTTTTCCATCGGCGAGCTGGTGCGGGATCTGCCGTGGGATGACTGGCAGACTTTAGTGGGCAGCAAAAAACTTGCCCGTTTGCTCAAACAGTACGGGGTAAACTGGGCGGATTACATAAAAGCGGTATTTCTGCGGTTCCAGAAGCACTTTGACCACAAAAAACTCCACGGTATGGATATAATAGTATCGGGCAATGTACCCATGGCGGCGGGCTTGAGTTCCTCTTCCACGCTGGTAGTGGGCACTGCCGAAGCGGTAGTTGGTGCCAACCGTCTGGATCTGGAACCGGATAAACTTGTGACTCTTTGCGGCGAAGGCGAGTGGTTCGTGGGCACCCGGGGCGGAGCGGCTGACCATGCGGCAGTCAAACTTGGCGAGTGCAACAAGGTTGTCAAGGTGGGATTTTTTGATTTTGCCATTGAAAAAATGGTCAACTTTCCTGCCGATCACTCCTTGATCGTGTGCGACAGCCGGATACAGGCACGCAAAAGCGGCAATGCCAAAGATCAATTCAACCACCGGGTA
>JAZSHD010000193.1:0-20308 GCA_045533055.1 Victivallaceae bacterium
TTCTTCAACAGCCGGTTCTTCAGCTTCCTCCGGAGCAACCGCTTCTTCCGTCATTGGTTGTTCGGCTTCAACAACTGGAGTTTCTTCAACAGCCGGTTCTTCAGCTTCCTCCGGAGCGGGAGGTTCTTCCGCAACCGTTTCCGTTACCACATCTGCTGCCGGAGGCGTTTTTTCTTCATTATCACTGGCATTTTCAGCGGCTGCCGGCGTATCCGGAGTTTCAGCTTCCTCTTCCGCCGGAGCCTCCTGTGCGGCAGCGGCAAGAAATTCAGCCAATTCAGCTTCTTCCAGATAGCGGCTGTGAGTTATTTTAACAATATTCCCGGCAATCAAAAATCCTCTGGCTTTGGGCGAACGCACCGGCAGCGTCATCAAATTGAGTTCTTCATGCTTGTTATCGCCCCGTTTGGCGGCGATCTCCAAATCGTAGATCGCGTCAGCTCTGGGAGTAAAAAGCTCCAGACGGCAGCCTTCGGGGCAAAGCATGTACTCTTTTTCTTTGATAAATTTATCAATAGTGGAGCGTTTGCCGTAGAATTTACCGGTTTTCTTTTCCGAATAGATTATACCGAACTCCTGTTTGGCATCGTATTTACGGAAATCGTACAATTTACCGGCGTGCATCTTGTCGGGTATATCGTAAATAATATATTTCCCGGAGCGTTCAACGCACAAAAGTTTATCGAACTCGTTGCACATGATCACATCATCGCTCTTGATATTGGTTCCGATATGACCGTTTTTCCGATCCCAGAATACTTTGATGTTGTTCAACGCTGCCCGGGTGCGGTCGATCTTTTCGATATGCTCGATCTCGGTGCGGCGGGGGAAGTTTTTGCCGTACCGCTCTTTGATGTCCTCAAGATAGCCGATGGTGTATTCCACCAGATGTTTCAAATGGTGGCGGACTTCTTTCAAGCGGTCAAGGATCGCTCTTATTTCCTGCTGGTTCTTTTCAATATCAAACCGGGCAATACGCCGCACCGGCAAAGCAAGGAGCTTATCGATATCTTCGTTGGTAACATCCCGCAAAAGCTGATCCCGGAACGGTGCCAGACCTTCCTGAACTTCCTTATACTCCTCTTCCTGCGAACGGCACTCTTCGATGCGTTTGTAAATGCGGTTTTCAAAGAAGAGCTGTGCCAGAGTTTTAGCGTGTTTGGCTTCCAGCAACCTGCCTTCTTCGATCTCAAACTCCCGCTTCAAGTAATCCAAAAGTTTGCTTACATTGCGTTTCAGCACATCCGATACACTCATCTGCACCGGGCGGCGGTCACAAATCACCGTCATCTTGGGCGAGATACTGACCGAGCAATCCGTATACATAAAGAGCCCTTCCCGGGTCTTTTCCGGGTCATACCCACGCATGGGGGTAACACGGATCTCCACCTGGTCAGTAGTGTAATCCACCAGACCGCCGGCGGCAATACGGATCTTGTTTTTTTCGGCAGCCCGCTCAATGGATGCCATCAAAGAAGCAGTGTTGGTAGTAGCGGGGATCTCCCGGATCACCAGTTCTCTGCCTTCAATATCTATTCTGGCACGCAAAGTTATCTTGCCGTTGCCGTCGTTGTATTCTCTTACATCCATCACCCCGCCCTGCTGAAAGTCGGGGAATATCTGAAACTCTTCGCCCCGCAAATGGGCGATCTCGGCATCAATAAGCTCGTTGAAGTTATGGGGCAATATAAGCGTACTCATCCCCACGGCAATACCGTCGGAGCCCAGCATCAGCAAACTGGGCACTTTTGCTGGCAGCTGGGTGGGTTCTTTTTTGCGGCCGTCGTAGTTGGGTATGAAATTGGTTATGTCGTTGTTGAACATAGTTTCATACGCCAGTTTGCTCAAGGCACACTCGGTGTAACGCGCCGCAGCGGCAGGCGAACCGGTAAGGATATTGCCGAAGTTACCTTCTTTATGGATAAAGTAAGGTGTATTCACATGCCGGAGCCGTTCGGTGCCGTCGCTGTCTATTTCCATACGCTCAATGCAGCCGCCTTTGTTGGCAAGTACCACGATGGCGTCGCCAATGGAAGCATCGCCGTGCGGGTGATAGTGCATGGTGTTGCCCACGATATTGGCGGTTTTGGTGGGGCGGCCGTTATCGTAATTCTGATAAAGAGTCCACAATATACGCCGCTGTACTGGTTTCAAACCATCATCCACATCGGGTATGGCACGGGAACCTATGACATAACTTGCGTAATCCAGAAAGTTCCGATCCATCATCTGGCGGAAAAACTCGTTGCTGCCCCGCTTACGCACCACACTTACAGCATCATCGGCATCACTGTCGGCAGGAATTTCCACATTCTCCAGTGCCGGATTTTCCAAATCATTTTCTTCGGGCACGGGCAGATTTTTCTCGTCACTCATAGTCCGTTACCTCCAGATTGTTCATAATGTAGTTTTTGCGTTCCACGGAGTTTTCGCCCATGTAGAACTTGAGCATATCGTTTACGCCGTGCATGTTATCCAATGTAACCGGCGACAAACGCATATCTTTGCCGATAAATACGCCAAAATCGTCCGGAGAAATTTCCCCCAACCCCTTGAAGCGGGTGATTTCGGCAGCTTTGCCCAGCTTGGCGACCGCTTTATCCCGCTCCGAATCGCTGTAACAGTAAATCGGTGCGGTCCCGGTTTTGCGAACCCGGTAGAGCGGAGTTTCCAGCACATACAAGTGCCCCGACAACACCAGCTGGTCAAAGAAACACAAAAAGAATGTAATCATCAAATTCCGGATATGAAGTCCATCCACATCAGCATCGGTTGCCAGAATGATCTTGTCGTAACGCAGAAATTCCGTGGAGTCTTCCACCCCCAGCGACTTCATAAGGAATGTTAATTCCTCATTTTTATAAATCATTTCAAAAGTTTCGCCGTAGGAGTTTTTGGGCTTGCCCCGCAATTCAAAAATCGCCTGACAATCCGGGTCGCGGCGTTTCTCCAGACTCCCGGCAGCGGACTGACCTTCGGTAAGGAAGATCATCGTTTCCTTGGGCTGAACTCCCCGGGGCCACTTGGAGCCGATATGGTATTTGCAATCCTTGAGTTTGGGTATACGCAAAACGGTTTTCTGGGAAGTTTCTTTAGCACTCTTTTTGACTTCCTGAACCTTCCGCCGCACCTGTTCGTTGCGGGAAATTTTATCCAGCAATATATCTTTGATTTCCACATTTTTCAAAAGATAATTGCAAATTTCATCCTTGACCGTCTGCACGATGGGGCCCCTGACTTCGGTGCTGCCCAACTTGTTTTTGGTCTGGGATTCAAAGACCGGGTTCTGCATTTTTATAGCAATAGCTCCGGTGATACCATCGCGTACATCGGCGGCCTGATAGTTTTTGCCGGATATATCGTTGATCGCCTTTAAAATGCCTTCGCAAAATGCCGACTGGTGAGTTCCGCCGTCGGTGGTGTGCTGACCGTTGACAAAAGAAAAATAGGTTTGACCGTACTCGTCACTGTGGGTAAAGGCAAATTCCAGAGTTTTGCTTTTGTAGTGTATCACATCGTATATGGCGTTATCTTCCACTTCGCTGGTGAGCAGATCTTTCAAGCCTTCTTTGCTGTAAAACCTCTGATCGTTGAGGTAAATGGAAAGCCCGGTATTCAAATACGCATACATCCAGAGCCGCTTTTCCACAAAACTCATGCGGTATCTGAACTCGTGAAAGATCTCCGGATCGGGGCGGAATACGATCAGAGTACCGTCCCGTTCTTCGGTATCGCCCTCCACATCACTATCGAGAATACCCTGCTTGAAAGTTACTTCCCGGTAATGGCCGGAGCGGATACTGCGGGCAATAAAAGTTTCCGAAAGAAAGTTCACCGCTTTAACGCCCACACCATTCATCCCCACCGAAAACTGAAAGGCATCTGTATCGTACTTGCCGCCGGTGTTGATATCCGAAACGCACTCCACAAGTTTGCCCTGGGGTATACCACGGCCGTAGTCCCGCACCGAAACGGTGTTATCTTCAGTAATAGTTATATCCAAACGCCTGCCGAAGTTCATAATAAACTCGTCGACACCGTTATCCACCACTTCTTTCAGCAAAACATATATCCCGTCATCCGGGTGCGAGCCATCCCCTGCCCGGCCGATATACATCCCCAGACGGGCACGCACATGATCCCGGGCATCAAGGTGCTTGATATGACTTTCGTCATAGTTGACCGCACCACTTGCCGGTGTATTCAAATTTTCCAAATCTTCCGCCATAAAATTCCTGTTCCAACTTCCGGAAAAACACTTTCCGGCAACAATATAAGTATAACTGAACTAATTTAACTCAAAAGTGCAAAATTTCAAGTCCGGAACCGGATTTTTCAGCAAAAACAATCGAAAAAAGTTTATATAAATAAGTAAAAGCATCACCCCGTTGCGGGATGATGCTTTGATTCTGTTTTGTTCAATGCAAAAACAGCACAAGTTTACCGGTGGGTTATTCGGCGTGTTTCAGAATAAAATCCGTCAGTTTTTTGGGATCGTCCAAACCGTGGGGATGATGACCGTAAAACTTGTGGTTTATAACGGTCAACTTTCCGCCCGCAGCCTGAAAGTTTTTGGCAAAAATATCAAAGTTGGTCTTGTTGGGCACCGTCTGATCTTCGCCATGACGGATAGCGATCACCGGTATTCCGGCTTTGGCGATGACTTTGCAGCTGTTGTTGGGGGAATATTTGCTTTTCAGTAATTCTTTGCCTTTAAGAGCGTAGGTCTTTTCATACACTTTAAGCGAAGCTGGATTGCCGGAATAAATAGTTGTTACCGGTGCATCCAGATAGATCGCTGATACCGTTTCCGGATACTCTGCTGCCCAACGGAGGGCATACAGTCCGCCAATACTCAAGCCCGAAAGTGCCGCCTTGGGAGCAAAGGAAAGTCCTTGCAGCATATCGTAAAATCTCCGGGCGATTTGGATACCCTCCGGATTCATCCTTGTATCGTGCAAATCAATGTAAACATAGTGATAACCTTTTTCCAGCAGCTGAAATGCCGGGGTGCGGCTGGTGAACGCAGTAGGCCATTGCAAACACCAGAGCCAGGGCATCCCCGGAGCCGGTTTATCAGGTGCAGTAATAAAACATTTGCGGCCCTCAAAGGTGAAAGCATAGTGCTTGAAACCGTTCCACAAACGCGGTTCTACATTGGGGTATTTTATCGTCTGATCAGGGTTATCGCACTCTTTTTGAGCCTCTTGGGCTGACATTGAAGCAGTAAACAACTCGTCCCGCTTGGGGGTTTTTATTTCCGGATATGGCACAAATTTGAAACCGCTTTTTTTATCGCCAACAGTCATTAAGGGGTACGGCGGCACCGGGTATTCAGCACCACGGCTGGTGACGCCGGTAAGCACATCGGGTTTTACACCTTTTTCCACCCAGTCAAACATGATATTATCAATATTTTTGAGTGTTTTTATGCCGCTGCCGGAAACATGGCTGCGGCCGGGCAGGATATAGTAGAGAAAATTCTCTTTAAGTTCATCAACTCCACCGGCAGCTGCTGAAGCACGCTGATAGTAATCCAACATACCGAAATAAGGAACGATATCATCTTCTGTACCTGAATAAACAATGAGTTTGCCGCCCCGCTTGCGGAACGCACTCAAATCCGGATTTTCAGCGTTGAATATGGGACTCATGACCTTAAATACTTCTTCCAGATCTTTATCAATATCACACTTGGATACATCATATTCCGTACCGAAAAACATATCAAGCATTGCCAGGCGGCTTGCCCCTATGCTGTGCAAATTAGTTCCGCCCATAGGCACAGAATTACCGGCATAACGCTTGCCGATATAGACGGGACCAAAAAGTTTTTCGATGCGTTTTACCATATCAGGCGTAATGGTTTTGTCCAGTTCCGCAGCGATCCGGGCAACTCCCCGGGCTGCTTCCGGAGTATAACGGGGGTCGGCAATGTATTTCCCCCCAGTGTAAGCAGGACTCTTGCCGGCAAAGTATTTTACAGCAGCTTTGCGTATTACCTGCAAGTGTTTGTCAGTAAAGAGTTTTTTACCGTTTTTATCGTGCAGCGTCCGGTAAACATGCAAATTACTTGCCAACAGATAAAGCCGGGTGGAGGCTGGCACTACTGAAATTATACCGTTGTAATCTTCCGGAAATTTCTGGGCTTCGTGCAAGCCCTGCCCGCCACCGGTGGAAAGGCCGAAAAAGTAGTTGTAATCAGATTTTCTGCCGTAATAAAGTTTAATTATCTCTTTGGCGGTAACGGTCATAAGATGTGTGGAACGGAACCCGAAATCCTTCCAGACTTCCGGATTTTTATTTCGATGGCGGGAAAACCCCATATCGGTTATTGCTACAACATTATTGTTTCCGGCAAGCTGCTGCGTAAACCCGGTAGAACCGGTAAGCTGTACCCAATTATAGAAATTGCCGGGGTAATTTTCAGGGAATCCGGTATTGCCGATCCCGATAAATCTGCCGCTCCAAACTTCAACCATCGGCAAAGCCACTCCACAGCGGATGTAACTATGCGGAGTAGGATTCAATACATAACGGATCAGCAGCAGATCAACATTATTGACTTTGATTTTTTCCAAAGATTCAACTTTGCCTTGTTGGGCAAGATATTTTTTGATGGCAGCGATCCGGACTTTTTCTTCAGGTAATTTCTCCGGAAGCGGTGTTGAGCTGCAACCGCAAAGCATTGCGGTCAATATTGCCGAACTTATAAGTCTTTTCATAAAATAAACTCCTTTTTGAGATTTGGTTAAGATAACTCTTATTCTTGAATATTTCAAATCTTAAAAACATTTTTTTCAATAACACCTTGAAAATAAAGAAAAAAGTTGTATGTTATATTTATGGAAAAATCAAAGAAAAAATCATATTTTATCCGCCGTTTGAAGCTCTTTTTCAAACGCAATTATGCAACTTTGATCGCAATGCCGGTCATTTTTGCACTGGCTTATTATGCCTTGAAAATCGAACCGGATTCTCTGCGGATAACCGAATATACTTTTTATCATGAAAAAATCACGCCGGAATTGGACAATACACTTATAGTCCTGATTGCCGATCTGCACACCAATACCCGGCGGCAAAAGTTGTGGCAGAAAGTCGTTGAGCGGTTGAACACCCTCCCTGCTGATACGATCATACTGCAAGCGGGCGATCTGGTGAACGGCAACGGCAAAGGACTGAAAATCAACGAAATCCTGCAAAAATTAAAAATGCTCAAAAATCCTTCACGCATTTATTCTGTACCCGGCAATCACGAATACCGTTACCGGCACGGTGGTTTTAAAGCAATCCGCAACGCTTTTACCCGCCAAGAGCTGACCTTGTTGCAGGATCAGAATTTGATCATCAACACAACCAGCGGCGGTAAATTCAATTTAGTGGGGCTGGATTTTATGCGTAATCCCCACCGGAGAATGGATAAAAGCCGCACTGAAAAACTTTTCAGGGATGATATGCTCAATATTGTTTTGACTCACACTCCGGAAGATTTGCCATATCTCCCGACTCAAGCCCACCTGACTTTATCCGGGCACACCCACGGCGGACAAATCCATATACCTTTGCTGGGCAGCGTGATAAATCCCCCCGGCTACCCTCGCAAATACAGTTACGGCAAGGTCGTTGAAAACAACAAAACTCTGCTTGTCACCTCCGGCTTGGGGTCAGCGTACACTCAAGCAAGATTTTGTATGCCGCCTGAAATCGTTTTTATTACGCTTAAAATGCCGAATAAAAAGTGATTTGCCGCTTGTAACTTTGCTTTACAGGGTTATATTATAAAGATATTTGTTTTTAAACTATAAAGCCAAAGGTGAATACAGTGAATATTTTTGAAGAACTCAAAGCTCGCGGTTTTGTCTACCAGATGACCGACGAAGCAGCCATTGAAAAGCTCCTTGCTACCGGAAAAGTCGTTTTCTATTGCGGTTTTGACCCCACCGGCTCCAGCTTGCATGTCGGGCACCTGTTGCCGGTAATGGCAATGCGTATGCTCCAGAAAGCCGGACATGTACCCACCGTTCTGGTGGGCGGTGCCACCGGTGCCATCGGCGACCCCTCCGGCAGATCCACTGCCCGCAACATGATCACTATGGAAGAAGTTGCATACAATGTGGAGTGTCTGAAAAGCCAGCTCTCGCGTTTCATCACGCTGGAAAACGGCGAAGCGAATTTCGTCAACAACTACGACTGGTTCGGCAAAATCAAGCTGCTGGACTTTTTGCGTGACATCGGCAGCCGTTTTTCGGTGAACCGTATGCTGGCACAGAAATCAGTGGAAAGCCGTTTGGAAAACGGGCTCTCGTTCCTCGAATTCAGCTACTCGCTGCTTCAGGGCTATGACTTCTATCACCTCAACAAAGAGTACAACTGCACGCTGGAGATCGGCGGTCAGGATCAGTGGGGCAACATGGTTGCCGGTACTGAACTTATCCGCAGAATGTACGAAGAAGAAAAAGAAGTCCATGTGCTGACCATTCCGCTGTTGATCAACCCCGCCACCGGGCAGAAGTTCGGCAAATCCATCGGCGGAACCAGTGTCTGGCTGGATGTGAACCGCACCAGTGTATTCGATTACTACCAGTTCTGGCGGAACTGCGACGACGCCATGCTGGGCGATCTGCTGAAAAAATTCGCTATCGAACTGCCGCTGGAAGAGTGTATTGCTCTGGCAGAGTGCGAAAATATCAACCGTGCCAAAGAGATCCTCGCCTTTGAAGCTACCAAGATGGCTCACGGCGAACAGGCGGCTAAAGAAGCCTTCCTCACTGCCGGCAGCCAGTTCGGGTTTGCCGATCCGGAACGGAAAGTTTTCACCACCAGTGCAGTCGGTTCCATTGAGTGCAAAGTCGAAACCAGCTATCCGGAGATCACATTGCCCGCAGATTTGCTGGAAGGCGACGGTTTATGGATCGTACAGCTGCTGGTCAAAAGCGAATTGTGCAAGACCAACAGCGACGCCCGCCGTTTGCTGCAAGGTAATGCAGTAAAGGTCAACGGCGAAAAAGTTGCGGATATGAACACAACTTACAAAACCGCCGATGTTCCGGAAAAGGAACTGCTGGTGCAGAGCGGCAAAAAGAACTTCAAAAAAGTTATCTTTGCCTGATAAACCATAAAACTCAAAGGCTCTGTGAATTTCTTGCAGAGCCTTATTTATTATTCTCCAGAGTAAAAAAACATGAGTGCTTTTGCCGAAACTCTTACCGATAAAGAACGCAAGCGGGCGAGGATACACGCTTATTTTGCCTGTTACACCGGGTGTATATCCGAAGTAATGCTGGACAGCAGTGCTATAATTATTGTATACTTGAGTATGCTGGGTGCCAACGATATGCTGGTGATGCTTTCCACAAGTTTTACCGGTATATTGGGTATGCTGCTTTTTATACCTTTTGCCTCGGTCATCAGCCATATCGGCATGAAAAAGGGTTCTTCCATAGCCTGTATTATCGGGTGCAGCGGATTTCTTTTAATGGCACTGGCCCCCCTGTTCGGCAGCATCCGGCAATATGTGGCGATCATCGGGTGTTTGATCTATTGTGTCCAGCGCAGTTTATACAGTGCGGCATGGTACCCCATGCTGGATACCTTTCTGCGGGCTCAAGACCGGGGAAGTTTTTTCGGTACTATGCGGTACAGCTATATGATCGTTTCCGGCGTACTCTTTTATCTGGTGGGCAAACTCATGGGCAAAGAGCCGCCGCTCCTGCTCATGCAAGTTATTATCGGTATAGCCGGTGTTCTGGTTATGGGGCGGATGTACTGTATGCTCCGTTTTCCGGATAACACCCTGGAGCGTACAGCCAAACTCAATATACGCAAATCGCTGGGTATTTCCCTGCGTAACGGGCCCTTGGTGAGCTATTCGGTTTATGCCTGTTTGATTTCTATAGCCTACACCTCGCTGGTGCCGATTACTTTGCTTTATTTGAAAAACTATGTCAAACTCCCGGCCGGTCAGGTGCAGATATTTTCCACTATCGGCATTGCCGGCAGCATTACCGGATTTTTCTTTTACGGATATTTATTCAAAAAACTCAAGATAAAAAAGCTGGAATTTCTGGTACACTTTATCTTTTTAACAGCGTCACTGCTGCTTTTCGGCTTGAATAAAAATATACCGGGCTTTATCTGGCTGATCGGGATCGTCTACTTTTTCAGTTCCTACGCCGCCAGTACCTTTTTGTGCAACAACTCAACTGAAATGCTTGCCCTTGCCAAGCCGGGCAATAAACCTATGGCAATGGCATTCCAGCAAACCTATATGAATATAGGTGTCTCCATCGGGCGAACCGGCACCGCTCTGATATTGGGAGCCAATCTGCTGGCACCGACTTGGGAACTGAACGGCGTGACTGTTTGCAACTATCAAACTTTGTTTCTGCTCTATGCAGTAATTGCGGCAGTGATTTTAATACTCTTCCCCACCCTTCCGGCAGTAGTACCCAAGCACAAAGATTATTACGATCCGGTAAAGTAAAATAAAAGGCATAAAAAAACGGACAACACTTTTCATGTTGTCCGTTTTTTTTTGCAATAAGCAAATTTAGTTACTTGACTTGCTTATAGCCTTTCAAAGCTTTTACCGCACTGTTTTTCAGCAAAGCCACCTCTTTGGCGTCGACATTTTTGGGGGCGAATTTGATTTTTTCCGCCGGAGCATCAAAGAGGAACATGTACCAGAGAGCCGCCTGCATATATTCGCCGCGGAAGTTCAAATGGTGGCAATCGGCACCCATGCGGAACTCCTTGGCTTTTCGGGGCTTTCCCCAGGCAAACTTGCCGACTACATCGCCGGCATCGCTGGGGAGTTCGGGGCGTTTGTAGGTTTTAGCGGGAACGGTATACTTAACCGGAGTATCCGCCCGGTAGATCTGTACGGCATCGCCCATGGGGATCACCCGCAGCTGATACTTGGCAGCAAGTTTGCCATAGGCATCTTTAAGTTGATCATACATAACCACCTGGTCGGCAATAAGTTTAGGAAATCTCGCAGAATCTTTACGGTAAGACCAGGTCTGCTGAATGACGATTTCGGCATTTTTCTGATATTTGCGGATGTATTTGATGATCTCCCCGGCATAAGGCTCAAAGCTCTTGAAATCAAAGCTCTTCTGACTGCCCTGCTGAATGGAAATGACATCGTACTGATTGTTTTTCAGCAGTTCATTGACATTTTTCCGTACAGCCTGGGCTTTCACCGGATTTACTGCCGAATCCCACACTTTCACCTGATACGGCTTGAAATTGGCTTCTTTTTCAGCCTTTACCAGATTGTTGTAATGTCTTTCAAGGGTGCATCCGCCAATGTAAGCACTGGTCAACACCAGTTTGTTTTCTCCATCGGCAGCGACGATCTGCGGCAGATAGTTGCCTACGCAAACCGAGAAACTGTTGCCGATCATCAAAACTTTGAGTTCTTTGGCGGAAACGGACGACACGGCAACGAGCAACATGCAAACTGCCGCTAAAAGTTTGGAATACATATTTTCACTCCTTTGTGATTAAAATTGACTACATAAGATAGCACACAGGGCAAACTTTTTCAAATATTCATTTGCTCAAAACTTGCAAAAAAGCAATACGAAGATTATCTTAACACCAAATGTTAAAAACAGAACAAGGAATATTACTATGTTATTTCGCAGATTGCGTCGGATTCCGCTTATTTACTGGAACTTTGCCGGTTTTATTGCCGGTTGCATCGTGGGCTTGCTGCTGTATAACGGAGAATCAGCCAAAACAGTTATCGAAATACTGTCGCCTTTTGGCGGTATATTGATCAACATGCTTAAAATGATCGTTATCCCGATCATCTTTTTCTCGCTTATTTATGGAGCAGCCAGCTTGCCGACTTCCACTTTCGGCAGAATGGGTATGGGGGTGGTCTTCTGGTATCTTGCCACATCTCTATATGCAGCATTTTTCGGAACCGCCGGAGCGTTTCTTTTTGACCCGGATATGCAAATCAGCAGTGTATCCGCTGAATTGCTCTCTCAAGCAAAGACCATGCAGGCAAGCAGCAGTCAAATGGGCAACCCCTTTGTCAATATGCTTTACAGCTTGTTTGCCAATCCATTCAAATCTTTGGCAGAAGGCAACTTTCTGCCGGTTATCGTATTTGCCATCATGTTCGGTTTGGCAGCCAGAGTGGTTATGGATTCAGCCAAAGATGAACATACCGGCAAAACTATTCAGCGTATGCTGGATGTGGTCGATGCCTGTCAAAAGGCAGTTGCCAAAATCGTTGAGTGGATCATGCTCTACTTTCCCATCGGCGTATTTGCCTTGACCTGCTGCTGTTTTGCCACCTTCGGCAGCGGACTTTTCAAGTCTTATGTGCAGGTGGCAGGGTGTGTTATAATCTGTATACTTGCCATGATCTTTATTTGTTACCCGCTTTTTATTCTCATCTTCTGCCGGGTAAACCCCTACCCTATTTTGTGGAAACTCCGGGAGCCGATCCTTACGGCATTTGTCACCCGTTCCAGTGCGGCAACACTGCCGGTATCGCTGCGGACTTGTCTGGATAAGCTCAAAGTCCGGCGGGAACTCTCCAGCTTCACTTTGTCGCTGGGTGCTACGGTGAATATGGATGGCGTGTGCGTGCATTTGCCGGTTTTTGCGGTATTGGCATGCAATATGTTCGGTATCGAAATGACCATTCAGCAAATCTTGCTGATGATCCTCTGCGTGGTTTTTGCCTCCATCGGTGCCGGCGGGGTACCCGGCGGCAGTATTTTCCTGCTCTTTCTGGTGTTGGAAGGTTTGCACCTTACCCCGGAACAGACCGGTATAATCGTAGCTTTGGCTCTGGGGATCAACCCCATATTGGATATGTTTGAAACCGCCTGTAATGTTGCCGGTGACAATATCGGTACCTATGTAGTGGGCAAACGCTTGAGAATGATCAATAAATGATCATTGTTCAAAAATTTTTCTCAACTGGCTTCTCTCCTGATAATCAAGGCAGAAGCCAGCCTTTTTCCATAGCGTTTTGAATATTTTTCATACACCAGTCATAAAGTTCGGGCATAAAATCTTTGCATACAGAAATGCGTTTTTCCACCTGCCACGCATGGGGCCGGGGGGTGGAATTCTGCCAGGTATGGCCTTCAGTTAAAGTATTATGCAAAAAGGGCTGGACTTTATCCAGACAATCAGCATAACGGGCTTCGGGAGTGGTGCAAGATTCAAATTCTTCCCAGAGTTTTCGCACATAGCAGCCTTGCTCCGGCGGCAAAAGAGCAAAGAGTTTATCTGCGGCGGCTTGTTCCCGTTCCGCTTTATTTTCATACCCCTTTATATCGTAAGCAAAAGTATCCCCGGCATAGATTTCCACCAGATCGTGCACCAGCATCATTTCCACAGCATGCAGCACATTGACTTTTTCTACGGCATGTTCGGCAAAAAGCAACGCCATTACTGCAATATGCCACGAGTGTTCAGCATCGTTTTCGCAGCGGCTGCGGTCAATGAGCAGTGTACGGCGGGCAATGGAAGTCATCTTATCAATTACAGCGGTAAACTCCAACTGCATATCCAGCCTTTTATTGCCGCTGGCAAGCAAATCTTTGAATATCTCCATAAAAACACCTCTACATAAAATACATTATTCAAATAAACATTGCAAACTTTGTTGAAAAAAACTTTTTTGATGTTATCTTATAAGCAAGCTCAACCAGGGAGAAATTTTTATATGTGCAACATGGCTGCTTATGCAGGAATTGAACCTGCTGCCCCCAAACTTATCAGGATGCTCCAAAGTCAGGAAACCCTCGGCGGTGGGCATTACAACGGTATTGCCACTATTCACAACGGCAAAATTCACATGATAAAAGTCATCGGCTCCACCGCTGATTTACTCAAACGCCACCCCGAAGTGCTGGATCTGCCTGGTACAGTGGGTATAGCTCACAGCCGCACACCGGGAATTGATTCTGACGAATGGGCACAGCCGTTTTTCTCTTACGATGAAAAGGTCATCTACTGTGCAAATGGTGCCGCCGGACAATTTACCGATACAGATTACAATAAATTTTATCTGGAAAGCCTTGCCAACGGCATGACCTACCGTACTGCGATCAATGAACCGGCTGCCCTTTACCCGGTCATGGGGGACGGCAAATGCGTGCATTTTTCGGAACTTATGGCAAACATCATCCGCAGTAAGCAACTTGAAACGCCGGTTTGTCTGCGGAAGCTGCTCCACAAATCGCTGGTTGATTTCAAGGCAGAAGTTGCTGCGTTGGCACTTTCAGAAAGTGAACCGGATTCAGTAAGTGCAATTCGCATAAATCAGCCCCTTATGTGGGGACGCAATGCCAGCGGATTTTATCTTGCCACCAGTGCTTTTGCTCTGGAAAACGAAAAACTCCAATGGATCAACCGGGTACCGCACGCTTCCACCATGACCATGACCAAAGATAATATAACCTTTGAAGCTATGGATGAATTTATCCATTACTTTATGGATCACGAGCCCCTGACCCAAATTTTTGCCGAATATGAAAACATGCTCAATAGAGGAAAAGATTTTTGCGTCAACGATTTTTGCGTAGTTGCCAAAGGTTGCTGGCCAAAAGATAAAATGGCTGTGGCAAACATGATCGCCTACGAATATCTGCGGGAAAAAATGCACTCCGGGGTGTTGGAAACATTTGTCGTCGATCCTCCCGGCAGCGGTAAAGATCTGACCGCGCCACAGCAGCGTTACCGCAAAAAATAATCTCTACATACAAAAAAATCGCTCCGTAACTTATTGTTGCAGAGCGATTTTTTTATACACAGTAAATTCAGAGATTATTCAACGCTTCGTCAAAGTCAGCCTTGATATCTTCAATATCTTCAATACCAACCGATACCCGCACCAGTTCCGGTTTGACCCCGGCGGCGATAAGCTGTTCATCGGTAAGCTGACGATGTGTCATGCTTGCCGGATGCAGCACCGATGTACGCACATCCGCCACATGTACCACCAATGCTGCCAGTTTCAAAGTATCCAGCAATTTGGCAGCGGCTTCTTTACCGCCCTTTACGCCAAAGCTCAGAACGCCGGAACCGCCCTTCAGATACTTTTTGGCACGGTCAAACTGTGAATCTCCGGGCAGCATGGGATAGCTCACCCAATCGACTTTGGGGTGATTCTGCAAAAATTTGGCAAGCGCCAATGCGTTGGCACTGTGCCGTTCCATACGCAAAGCCAGCGTTTCCATCCCGAGATTGGTAAGCCATGCGTTCATGGGTGCCTGAATACAGCCCAAATCACGCACCAGCTGCACCCGCAGCTTTACCGAATAAGGTGCCGCCGGGAATGAATCAGTATAAACCAACCCGTGATAGCTGGGGTCAGGCTCGCTCAATTCCGGGAATTTGCCATTGGCCCAGTTGTAGTTGCCGCCTTCCACGACCACGCCGCCGACACTGGTGGCATGACCATCAAGATATTTGGTTGTGGAGTGTGTTACAATATTGGCACCGAACTCAAAAGGATTGCAGAGTATGGGGGTGGGAAAAGTGTTATCCACAATAAACGGCAAATCAAAACGCTTTGCCACTTTGGCAAACTTTTCAAAGTCCAAAACCGTCAGAGCCGGATTGGCAATGGTTTCGGCAAAGATCGCCCGGGTATTGGGGCGGACAGCCGCTGCGATTTCCGCTTCGGATGCTTCAGAATCCACCAGCGTGACCTTGATCCCCATCTTGGGCAGCGTTACAGTAAACAAATTGACCGTGCCGCCATAAAGAGCCGCCGATGCCACCACATGATCACCGGCTTTGGCAATGTTCATGATAGCAAGTGTATTAGCAGTTTGACCACTGCTCAATGCCACCGCCGCCACGCCGCCTTCCAATGCAGCGATCTTCTTTTCCATAACATCCACTGTGGGATTTGCCAGGCGGCTGTAGAAAAATCCTTCACGCTTCAGGTCGAACAAATCCGCCACGCTCTGGGTGGTATCGTAGCGGTAAGTGGTGCTCTGCACCATGGGAGCTACCCGGGGTTCGCCATCTTTAGGTTCGTAACCAGCCTGAACAGCCAAAGTGGCTGCCTTCCAATTCTTATTCATAAAAAAATCCTTTCTCAAAAAAAAGCCGGTTTTGCAACCGGCTTGAAACTGCTTTTATCAATTATTCGTGACGGGCAAGCACATCCAATTCCTGCAGCATCACCCCGGTACCTTTTGCCACTGCCAGCAAGGGATCTTCAGCCACCAGCACCGGCAAACCGGTTTCCTGCTTGAGCAAGGCGTCGATACCGGCAATCAAAGCTCCGCCGCCGGCAAGCATAATACCCCGTTCGATCAAGTCGCCCTGCAATTCCGGCGGACAACCGTCCAGAGTTGCCAGCACAGTTTCCACGATCGAAGCAATGGGTTCCTGCAAGGCATTGCGGATCTCGTGAGCCGAAATACGCACCGTTTTGGGCAACCCGCAAAAGAGGTCGCCGCCGCGGACATCCATTTCCATTTCGTCACGCACCTGGAAGGCACTGCCAATTTCGATTTTGATGCGTTCAGCAGTACGCGGCCCGATAGTAAGATTGTAAACCTTTTTCATGTGGCTGATGATCGCATTATCAAAATTATCGCCCCCTACCCGGACGCTCTTGGCTCGCACGATACCATCCAAAGAAATAATTGCCACTTCGGTCGTACCGCCGCCAATATCAACGATCATGTTCCCGCAAGGGTCATCCACCGGCAGCCCTACCCCCACAGCTGCCGCCATAGGTTCTTCGACAATGTAGACCATACCGGCACCGGCACGCTTGGCACTGTCTTTGACCGCCCGGTTTTCCACTTCGGTAATACCGGAAGGCACAGCGATCATCACCCGGGGATTCAGCAGACGCTGACGCCACGGAACCGCCTGACGGGCTTTGTTAATAAAGTAACGCAACATCTCTTCGGTAACTTCAAAATTAGCGATCACCCCGTCTTTCATGGGGCGAACTGCACGGATATTGGCTGGCGTTCTGCCCACCATGCGTTTGGCGGCACTGCCGACTTCCAATATTTCTTTGGTGTGTTCATTGATAGCCACCACTGAAGGCTCATTCAATACTATACCATGATCCCGCACAAAAACCAGACTGTTGGCGGTGCCTAAGTCTATACCGATATCGGCCTGAAAAAATTTTGACAGATGTGAGTTAAACATAGAGAGATAAACTCCGTATTCTTAAAATTTCAGCAACATTCCTTATATTATATTCAAGATAATGTATATCACTAATCAATAAAAACAACCGTTTATTGCATTTTTTTTCAAAAAAAATTGGTTTTATTCAGCCGATAACACCCAAAAACAGATTTTACGCTTGAGTAATCACTAATTTTTTCACTGCAGTAACTCTTAAAATCATCTTTTTCTGAATTTATCCGGAAGATGATCGTAAGAGAATATCTTGCGTTTATCCCGCTTAACAATAGGTCCGCCGGAAAAACTGCCCGTTTTCTTTTTCGGCGGAGCCTCCTTGATTTCCTCACAAATTTTGCGGCATTTACCTGTTTGTTTTTTCTGATTAAAGTTTTTCTGCTGGGCTTCCTGAACAAATTTTACCTTAGGTTCTTCAACAACTCTGTTTTTATTTATATCAGAGTATTTGGGAGTTTCCGCAACCCGTTCGTTTTCACGCACATTGCGGACATCGGAATATTTTTTGCTGCTTGCAACTTGCTCACTTTCCCGAACATTGCGGACATTGGAGTAACTCTGACGCTCTGCAACGCTTTCACTCTCACGAACATTGCGGACATTGGAGTAACTCTGACGCTCTGCGGCTGCTTCATTAGCCCGAACATTGCGGACATTGGAGTAACTCTGACGCTCTGCAACGCTTTCACTTTCCCGAACATTGCGGACATTGGAGTAACTCTGACGCTCTGCAACATTTTCACTTTCCCGCACATTGCGGATATTGGAGTAACTCTGACGCTCTGCGGCTGCTTCATTGGCCCGAACCGACGAATTACGCAAATCGGAATAACTCTGCCGAGCTGCAGCTTTTTCGCTTTCCCGCACTCCGCCGCTGGAGGTGAGCTGAGCCTTATTATAGTTCACATTAGTAACAGCCTCTCCGGGGCGTTTGGCATTTTTAGCCTGTGTAAGCAACTCCTCGGCCCGTTTGGCAGCACTTTGCCGCAGATCTTTGGTATCGGCATTAACTGGCTCACAGTTCCGTCGGCGATTGTTATAGTCAGAATTCCGCTGTCTTTGTCTACTTCGCCAATCATCCTTGTTGAATGCAGAATTGTAATCATAAGTTTGATTGATTGGATTACTCTGCAATGGCTGCGGCTCGTAATCAGCACCGGGAGCCGGAGCGGCAGCAGTCTGCCGGATATTCTGCACTTCTCTGCGTACTGGAGTATTTTTTTCTGCCTCAAGCAGCTCCCGTACTCCGGCTGCATGACAAATAAACTTGACAGCTTCAGCAGCAGCTTCATTACTCTGAGAGGTAAAAACTTTTACACTGCCGAAAGAACCATATTTTTTGCGAAAACCAACCGGATAAACCGATAAACGGAGTTTATTACCGTAACTGCGTGCTCCTTTAACAAAAATATACTCACCGGCTTTTAGAGTGCCATTATTACTTAGCACCCGCAACAGCAAACCTTCCGAATCCACCCATGCAACAGCAAACTCATCCTGCACCGCCCGAGAGCTTATCTGTTGCTCCAACTGTATTTTTATATCATCGACCGCCCGTAAGCGTCCAGCCCTGTCACTGATGTTTTTAAGCTGATCGACAAACCCTTTCATAGCAACCGGACTTCCCGCATCGCCAGATCCCACAGCAGCAGTACTTCTTACCGCCGGAGCAACCGATACATTTGCAGCATACAAAAATGCGATTTCAGGCGGCAGCTGCGACAATTCAGCAACAGTAGTAACAGCCTCGCCATCAACGCCGGAGTATTCTATTGTTACCGAACTGCCGGCAACCTCTTTGATCCGGTAGTTGCGGAACACCCGCCCGTCTTTTAATGTAAGCTCGGCAGCCGCTGCAATACCAAATATGCAGCACAGCACAATACCTAAAACAATGTTTTTTTTATAACTCATATTTCTCATTCCCAATTTACATATTCTATAACCGCGAAAATCTTGACTGAGCCCAATCCGGCAAATGGTCGTAGCTGTGAACTTTCTTTTCACTGCGCTGAACAGCTGATCTGTTTTTGGGTAATTTATCCGCAGGATTTGGCCGTTTCGGCGGCGGACCGGGCCGTACTGACGGCTGCACCACCGGGCGATCCGGATGTTTTCCGGGGCGTACCGATGGCCGCTCTCCCGGTTGCTGCGGAGGTTTACCGGGCCGCACTGACGGCTGACCACTCGGGCGATTCGGATGTTTACCGGGGCGTACCGACGGGCGGGGTTTACCTGGGCGATACATCGGCACATACCTTCTGCCATCTCTGACTACATAAACAACATCATCGTTATCGTCATCATAATAGTAATAATTGTTGATAACCGGTTGTCCGGGAGCCTGTTGCACAACCGGCTGCACAACCGGCTGCACTGCCACCGGTGCGTCAGACGCTTTATCAGCGATCTCGTTTTTTACCGGCTTATTTTGCCCAAGTGTTACAAAAATACTTTCCAAAGCAAATTTTATTGCCGAAGTTTCCTCTGAAGTCACCACACGCAACATCTCATTATTGCCGGCGTCAGCCATGCACCCGGTAGCATAAACCGTGGCTCTGAAACGCCTGGCGGGGTTCAAAACACCTTGAAGAAAAAGCAAATCCCCTACTTTTATATACGAAGAATTGTGAACCCTCAAAACCCGAACAACAGCACCATCTGCACCAATCCTGAGGGTTTCAAATTCGGCATTAGAACGAAATGGAGAAAGTTTTTTCATCAGAGTATCAGCGACTCTGGCAGCTGCCTGCTGCCGCCCCTGCACATAAATTTCCGGGATTGCAGCCAACTCTGTTTTCAGCCTTGCAGCCTCCTGAGCAACAACATACTCCGGTGTATTTACCCGGACTGCCGCCGGAGCAGAACCAGCATCCGGTACCGGAGTATTTATCCCCAAAGCCGCAGCAACATTATCCGGCAGCAAATCAACATTGATTTCAGCAATATTTGGAGCACCATCATCGGCGATAAAAAGCACAACAGCTTTATCAGCAGAAACAGATTTGATGCGATAATTTTTGAGAATCCGCCCATCGTTAAGTGCAAGATCAGCACCAACAACCGTCCCCCCCCCCAACAGAGAGAAAACAACAATCCCCAAAGCAACTTTCAAGAACCAAATCTAACCCCAATTAAGCAG
>JAZSHD010000100.1:0-22369 GCA_045533055.1 Victivallaceae bacterium
CCCGGCATTTATCTATTTGCTCTGCAAATAGATAAATGCCATTCAAGTTTTAAAAAAGTTCCAATACAAAAGTTGATCATAAAGATTTTTACTGACCTACCCGTATTGGGAACAGAGCCTAAAATTTTGACACAAAAAGGCGGAGAATACTGTATTCTCCGCTCAAATCAATTTGATTTATCAGTTCAACGCCGGCAAACTCGCTGCGATCACGGCCTGACCGTGGCGTTTGAATTGCTCATCCGGAGTGCGGAATTCTATTTTTGCCGCCAGAGCCGGGAATTCAGCTTCCAACACCTTGCGGGCTTCTTCAAGAATGATCTCGCCGCCCTCACCGCTGGTTACACGGCCGAGGATCAACAACTTGTTGATGTCATAAAAATCGCTGTAATGAGCAACTGCGTAACCGAAGCAGACCCCGATGGAGCGGTAGATCGCCGCAGCTTTGGGATCGTTTTCCTTCATCATTGCCTGCACTGCTTCCAACCGTTTGGGGAACGGCATATCTTCCGGGAAGTCGATCTTGGCACACTTGGCAAGTCTTGCCACGCCCTGCTGGGAGAAATACTGTGCCCCGCAGCCCAAATCACCCGACCATTCATCGGCAGGTGCATCGTCCCGGTAATCCACCGGAGCAAATGCCAGCTCGTTGAGCCAATCGGTAATGTTTCCATTGGTGTTCACATAGCCCACAGCGGTACTGGTACCCATGGAAAGCCCCAGCACACCGGTAGCTTCCATACTCATAGCCCCCGCCAAAGCGGTAACTTCGCCGTCGTTGGCAACGATCAGCGGCACATTGTATTCTTTCTGGATATCGTGGAAAAGATTGACGATCTTTGCCTTAAAGTCTTCTTTGGAAAGTCCGCGAAAAAGTGAAGCGATCCGGGGGCTGTTATCCACAAAAACCCCGGCGGAGCTGCCGCCGATAGCATCGACTCTCGGCATTTTTTCAGCAGCACGGCGGATGCTGTCACGGATACCGGCAGCATGGTATTCCGGATCTTTCTGGAAATATGGATCCCACACCACTTCTTCAGTATGCACTACTTTACCATCCACCACAGCAGCACATTTGCGGTCAGAACCGCCCAGGTCAAAACCGATACGGCAGCCGTCCAGGTGACCACCCAGCTGCACAGAAATTTCCTGGGATTCCGGGGCATCCGCCAGCGGCACAGCCACCACTTCAAAAGTTTTATCGTAGACCCGTTCGCCCATAAATTCAAAGTCACACGCCCGGGTGCCTTTTTCGCTGTAAACAGCTTTGAGTTCATTTGCCAAAGCGTCGCAGCCGGCAATGATCACCTGATAGCCGCCCTTCATCCACAACAGGAACTTGACGATGCGTTCAACATATTTGAAGTTGAGTTTGGCATTTTCGCCTTCGTGTTTGAAAATGGCAGTTTTGTAGGTGGATACAGCTCCGTTGGCACGCTTGAGTGCTATGACAATATCCAGCTTATCGGCACTTGCCGCCACGGCTTCCCGATAGGCTTTGTTCCAGAGCGACGCCGGTACAAACCCGGGATCAAGTTCGCAAACGACTTTGGGATTGACTGCAATTTTAGTCATTATATTATTCCTTTACATAAAATTTATAAATTTATTACTCTCTGCCGTTCCAGCAGTAAGTGCAAATTTCGCTCTGGTCTATACCGATAGCCTCCATAAGCCCCGGCAATGTCTGATAATGCAATGAATTCACTCCCAATTCCTTACGGACTTCTTCCACCATTGCCTGATAATCACTGGTATTGCTGTCCAGATATTTTTTGATTATATCCATAGAAAGCTCTTCGACATTTTCCAGCCGCATGATCGCCCGCCTTGCCGCCAAATCAAGTTCGGAGCGGGAGCGGGAGAAATTCAAATATTTGCAGCCGAAAAGCAATGGCGGTGATGCGGAGCACATGTGTACTTCTTTAACGCCCAGTTCCCGCAACTGCACCACGGTTTCCCGCATTTGCGTGCCCCGCACGATTGAATCGTCGCAGAACAATATGCGTTTGCCTTTGAGCTGACTTTCCACCGGGATCAGCTTCATTTGAGCTACCAGATTACGCATTGCCTGATTTTGCGGCATAAAGCTCCGTGCCCAGGTGGGAGTGTATTTGACAAATGCCCGCTTGTAGGGTATACCCGAAGCATTGGCAAAGCCCACAGCATGAGGGATCCCCGAATCCGGAATACCCGAAACCAGATCCACATCAGGCTTGAGGTAATGTGCCATAATATCGCCGTTGCGGTAACGGACTTCTTCGGTATTCACCCCCTCGTAACAACTTGAGGGATAACCGTAATAGACCCACAAAAATGCACAAATGCGTTTTTTATCGCCGGGGGCACGCTCCTGAATGACCGCCTCGGGCGTTATCCGGACGATTTCGCCGGGGCCCAGCTCGTATTTTATATTGTAACCCAGATTAGGAAATGCAGTAGTTTCCATAGTTACAGCAAATGCCCCTTCTTTTTCGCCTATGATCACCGGGGTCCTGCCGTAACGGTCGCGGGCTGCGTAGATGGCATTATCTTTCAAAACCAATATGGAGAGAGAGCCTTCAATAGCGGCTTGAGCGTATTCCAAACCGGCAACGATGGAATTTTTCTGATTGATCAGAAATGCCGCCAGTTCGGTCTGGCTCACCTCATTTTCCGGGCAATCAGTAAAGTGAGTGCGGTTATCCTCAAACGCCGCTTTAAGAATACTTGCACTGTTGGTTATCTTGCCCACCGTTACCAGCGAGTAAGTTCCCAGCGGCCCGGTCACAGTTACCGGCTGACGCTCAAAGTCACTGATACAGCCGATCCCCACATTACCCTTGAAGCCGTCGATCTCGTCATCAAAACGGCTGCGGAACTGTGCATTGGCAATGCTGTGCGAACGCTTGTGAATATTGCCGGAATCATCCATGACTGCTATGCCGCCGAACTTGGTGCCCAGATGCGAATGATAGTCCGTACCATAAAAGAGATCGCCGATACAGTTGTTTTTGCCAGCTACGCCAAAAAATCCACCCATAAAAAATATCGCCTTTGTTCCTGCAGCACTCCTTGCGGAGAACTCTATGTTTCTTGCTCAAATTTCAATGGGAGTAAATATATAGCATAAGGCAGATTTTTGCAAGCCCAAAAGCCCTTTTCCTGCAAAAAAATCCATGATTTTCTACTAATGATTGCCGCTGTAACGGTCAGATTTTATTCCAGATACTTTTCCAAGCGTTCCAAACGGCGATTCATATCACACATCCGGCGGTCGCAATCGTGGTAGTGCACACGGGAATTTATATCCCGCCGCAGCTGCCGGAGTTCCCACGCCACCCAGCCCAGAACAGCGGCACTGATTATCTGCATCCAGCTCTCACTCATCTTCCACCTCCAAACGGTTGCGTAAATATGCCTTTCGCCATGCCCCCCTTCCCGCTGCAGCAGTCAATCTTGCCGCAGTGTTGATTTTCCACAAATCGAACCACGCCATTGGATTTACCCATCGCCAGCTGCCGTAATTATGCAGCCAGACCAAACGCAAATTGGCAGAAAATTCGGCATCGGCGGCTTTGCGGGTAAGCTCTCTGCCGTCGGAAAACTCGTACCGGACATCGTGGATGGCTGCCGGAATTGGATATTTCCTGAATACCCAGGTAAGTATCTTGCGTAAGTCTTCCCCCCATGCCTCCGGGCCGTAGCCATTGGCAATATCTGCCAATTTTTCCGGGGGCATTTCCACAAAAACTGCCGGATATTTCAACTTTAACTCCATTGCCTGGTGCTGAAACGCTGCCGTTTCCATTGTTGTATACATAAAAAAACCTCCTTGCTTGAAATGTTCAAACAAGGAGGATTTTTGTCAATACAGCTTATCAGCGTAATGCTGCCGGAGGTGCAAGTATCTCGCTGATAACCACAGCTTCGGTGCGGTTGCTGCGGATAAGCTCCGCCCAATCTGCCGGATCGTTGGAGTTTTCCTCTTCCGGGGCTTTTTGAGCATAGATTTCAGAAGTTTCTTCAGCAGTGCTGCTTTGGTTGGCTGCTTGAGCCTGGGCCGCCATCTGGGCAATAACTCTTTGCTGTTCCAGCAGTGCTGCATCCCTTTCAGCTTGAGCTTTCTGCAACGCCTCGGCTTGCATTTGCTGCTGTCGTTTGGCTGCCTCATAGCCCTGCTGCAATTCCGGGTCAGACTCAACGGCTTCCCGCAATTCAGGACTGTTCTCCACTTCGTCGAGAAACTCCTCCCAGCTCATATACGGAGTGTCATCCGGTTCCGGCTCCGGCGATCGCTTCTTTATGGCACTGAAAATCTTTATTGCCACGCCGATAACGACAATGATTATGGTTATAAGGTCTTCCATAAACCCACCATCTGCTTTGGATTATTTACGCTGTTTGTCGTTTCCGGCAATGGCTTGCCGCATGTCGGTATCGGCAATCACATTCTTCATCTTATAGTAGTCAAGAATGGAGAGCTTGCCGCCGGCGAGAGCTTCGGATATAGCCATGGGCACTTCGGATTCCGCCTGCACCAGATTCGCTTCCATTTCCCGGATCTTTGCCTTCATTTCCTGTTCGGCAGCGATCGCCATGGCACGGCGTTCTTCGGCTTTGGCCTGGGCAATATCTTTATCGGCATTGGCTTGTGCCATCTGCAATTCGGCACCGATATTCTTGCCCACATCCACATCAGCTATATCAATAGAGAGTATCTCAAAGGCAGTCCCTGAATCCAGCCCTTTGGCAAGCACGGTTTTGGAAATGCGGTCAGGATTTTCCAATATATCGGTGTGACTTTCTGCCGAACCGATGGTCGTAACGATCCCCTCGCCTACCCGGGCAAGAATAGTTTCTTCCCCGGCACCGCCCACCAGACGGTCGATATTGGCTCGCAAAGTTACCCGGGCGATGGCCTGCAGCTGAATGCCGTTCTTTGCCATTGCCGTTACGCAAGGAGTTTCAATGACCTTGGGGTTGACGCTCATTTTTACTGCTTCGAGCACATTCCGCCCCGCCAGATCAATGGCGGTTGCCCGCTGAAACGAAAGCGTTATTGCCGCTTTATCGGCTGCCACCAGAGCGTGAACAACCCGGAAAACGTTGCCGCCTGCCAAATAGTGAGCTTCCAGCGACTGCGAATCAACTTCAAGACCGGCTTTTTTGCTTTGGATCATAGCATTGAGGATCACTGCGGGGGGAACCCGCCGCAACCGCATCCCCACCAGAGAAAATACGCTTATCCGCACCCCGGAAAAGACCGCCGCGATCCAGAGCGGTATGGGAATGACCACTACAAAAACTATCAATACAGCTATAAGGATCACCAACGCAGTAACCAATGCTGTAACGGTAAGATTGTCAACTGCCCCGGCAGCCAACATGAAAGAGTTCAACAAATTATTCATCTTAAAATATCTCCCAACCTCAATTATTCAGCTTTTTTATTTTCAAATCTGCCTTCCCGGAAAGCCTGTGCCAGAGCCAGCGGCACCTGGGCTTCCATAGCGATCAACTGGGCTCGCATTTCGCTGATGCGGGCTTTCATTTCCTGCTCGCTGGCTACCGCCATGGCACGGCGTTCTTCGGCTTTGGCTTGAGCAATATTTTTGTCGGCATTGGCTTGATCGGTCTGGAGCTGGGCACCGATGTTTTTACCGATGTTCACATCGGCTATATCAATGGAAAGGATCTCAAACGCCGTACCGGAGTCCAAACCTTTGGCAAGCACGGTTTTGGATATCTGGTCAGGATTTTCCAACACCTTTTTGTGGTGATCGGTGGAACCGATGGTTGTAACGATACCTTCGCCCACCCGGGCAAGAATAGTTTCTTCCCCGGCACCGCCGATCAAGCGGTCAAGGTTGGTTCGCACCGTAACCCGGGCAATGGCTTTGACCTGGATACCATCTTTGGCAACAGCGGCAACTTCAGGAGTTTCAATAACTTTGGGGTTGACGCTCATCTTCACAGCTTCCAGCACATCCCGTCCCGCCAAATCAATAGCGGTGGCACGCTGTACCGAAAGATCCATATCCGCTTTATCGGCAGCCACCAGAGCAGCGACCACTCTTGAAACATTGCCGCCGGCAAGATAGTGAGCTTCCAGTGTATCGGCTCTTACATCGATCCCGGCTTTGCGTACCTGAATGAGTGCATCCACGATCTCTGCGGGGGGGACCCGCCGCAACCGCATACCCACCAGAGCAAAAATCCCCACCGGCACACCGGAAAACATAGCGGCGATCCAGTGCCGTACCGGTATCATATAGATTATCAACCCCAGCACAATAACTGCAATAACCAGCAGTATGATAAGACCGATAATACCCAGACTGCCGCTGTCGGCAGCTGCCAGCAAGATGTTTGAACTCATAAAACTCTCCTTTATATTGGGTTTAGTTTAAGTTTATTTTATTTCGGGAGCCTTGCCATTGTATGGGTAAGGCAGAAAATCCGTTTTACACTCATCACTGCTTTCGCACAACGCTTGAGCAATGGTATACACATAGCGGAAATTATCCGAACTTACCGCATGTAAAAAGAGCATCAATGACGCATATTTCAACACCGCTTTGGGGTCGTTCCAGAAATCCCCGGTCTGCAGTTTGTTCACCCGGTCGATTTGCCAGTCATTTTCCGGCGAAATCATTTCGCCAGCCTGATTTATCACGGCAAAGCGTCCGGCGACCCGCACCAAACCCAGCTCAAGTCCGGCATCGATCCCGGCAAGCAGTGCCAATGTGCAAAGCATGATATCCGCACCGAGCCGATCTTCCAATATGGGGCCTATGCAATAATTTTCCGGCTCCAAAAGCTCATCTTCCGGCGGCAGAGCAAAGTTGTTCCGTGCCATGAAGTTGCCCAGTTCGGCAATATTTTTTATATTGTTGTTGCCGGCTGTAAGCATAAACATTTGCAGCATTTCCAACAGCAGCTGGGGTGTATCGCGGTCAAAGTAGAGCAAATGCAGCTCAATAAGCCCTTCGATGATGTCGATTTCTTCGGCGGTGATCTTTTTCAGAAAATCCCGGCGGCGGTTCCGCAGCAGAATGATCGTTTCCAGCTGCTGGATGCGTTTGCGTAAAAGTTTATTTTCCGATTCCTGCAATTCACCTAAAAGCGGCAGCAGTTCCGCTTCGTATTTAAGCATTTCTGCCATAACACTTACGGCAATATTTTCATCGGGGTCGTCAAGCAGCGAAATCAGACTCTGCAATTTATTCCGGGGCATAAAATATCACTTTTTAAAACTGTTTTCAGTACCGTCGAGCAGCCGTTTGATATTGCTGCGGTGAGTCCAAACCGCCACAGCGGCAAGCAACACAAAAAATATCACCACAGCCCAGCCGGGAAATGGTGCAGCTTTAAGCCAGCAGAGGATCAGGCACCACACCGGCAGCGAAATCGCCCCCAGAATACTCCCCAGCGATACATATCCTGAAATCTTGAAAATCACCAGCCAGGTCAGGAATGCCGCCACTGCCGGTAAAGGAGCAATAGCCGCCACCCCGCCGACTGCCGTAGCTATACCCTTGCCGCCTTTGAAGCCCAGAAAGCAGGTAAACATGTGCCCCAAAACTACCGCAAAAATCATGGCAAGTTCGCCCAATCCCCACGCCGGAACCGGCACAATACCCTTGCTGACAAGCATTTTCAACGCCAGAACCGGCAGCAGACCTTTGCAGAAATCCAATGCAAAACAAACCTTGCCCGCCAGCGGGCTGACCGCCCGGGTCACATTGGTTGCCCCGATATTGCCGGAGCCGACAGTGCGTATATCAATACCTTTAAGTTTGCCGATAATAAAGCCGCAGGGTATGGAACCGATCAGGTAGCCGGTCACGGCAATAGAACCGAAAACTGTTATTTGCTCAAGAATATTCATAAAATCACCTTGTAATTTTGTTTTTTTTGCGTATTGTATATACAATATATACACAATATCGAGTTTTGCAAATGAAAGAATATAACTAAATGAGTGATTTTTATGCTGATTTGATCGTGGCATCCGGCGAACATTCTGCCGATATGCTTTACATAACCCGGCTGAATCTGCCCGACGATTTTATCTATCTGGGTTTACCCGATAAAAAAATCGCCATCGTTTCCGATCTGGAATATGACCGATCTTCGGCAATGGCACCGGATTATTTGAGTGTCCGCAACCGCAATGAGTTCGGCGAATCATGCAAAACCGTTGAACTTATCAAACGATTACAGAACGCCTTCAACATTACCGGATTCCGGGTGCCGTACAGCTTTCCTGCCGGACTGGCGGAAATGCTCAAAAAAGAGAATATCCCCTGCCGGGCGGAAGAAAAAAGTTTCTTTCCGCAACGCAATGTGAAAGATCCTTACGAAATAGCCTGTATCGAAAAAGCCATGCAGGTAAACGAACAAGCTATGCAGAAAGCCTTTGATGCCATCGCCGATTGTTCTATTGGCAAAGATAATACGCTTATTTATGAAAATGAAATCTTTACCAGCGAAAAACTCCGCAGTATCATCGACAGCACCCTCGCTGCCCACGACGCCGTCGGTGCCGGAACCATCGCCGCGGGGGGCACTCAAAGCAGCATGCCTCACTGCCGGGGCGAAGGAGCTATCTACGCCCATACGCCCATAGTTATAGATGTATTCCCCAGAATGAACGATACCGGGTACTTTGGCGATCTTACCCGCACCGTAGTCAAGGGCAAAGCTCCGGAAATCGTCAAAAAGGCATTTGATGCTGTAAAGACAGTCCGGGATGAGTGCAAAGCCATGCTCCACGCCGGAATGGCGGGCAGCGTACCTTATGACCACGCCCTTGAGCGGTTGACCGCTTTGGGCTTCCCCACCGGCAGCAGCGAAAAAGGCATTTATGGTTTTTTCCACGGTCTTGGTCATGGAGTGGGGTTGGAGATCCACGAAGAACCCCGGCTCTCCCGCAAAGTAACGCACCTTCTGCAAGCCGGTGAAGTAGTAACTGTGGAGCCGGGAGTGTATTACCCCGAATGGGGCGGTATAAGACTGGAAGACCTGGTGGTCATTCAGGAAAATGACTGCAAATGTTTGACAAAAATCGATACCTTCCTTGAGATAGAATAATGAGTTATGCCGGTAAAAAAGTAGTCGTTGCCCTCTCCGGCGGCGTGGATTCCTGTGCTGCGGCCTTGCTGGCGAAAGAAGCCGGCTGCGAAGTCATTGCCGCCACCCTTGACCTTGCCCCTGCTGAACCGGAGTGGCACGCTGCCTGGGGCTGCGGCGGCGAAGATAAGGTCATCGTGGAAAATGTGGCAAAGCAGCTGGGTATAAAACATGTATTTCTCAACGGGGCAAAAGCTTTTGAAGAAAAAGTCCTGAAAAATTGTTTTGAAGTGTATAAAAACGGTAAAACCCCCAATCCCTGTGTGCTGTGCAATCCATTGATCAAATTCGGGCTTTTAATAGATTACGCCAAAAGTATCGGAGCTGAAGCATTGCTGACCGGGCATTACGCAAAGTTTTCTGAAGATAAACTTATTCTCCGGGGCGATGACCCCAAAAAAGATCAAAGCTATTTTCTCTACAATCTGAAGCGTTCCATGCTGGACTTTATTGATTTTCCGGTAGGCTCTCTGCAAAAAAGCCAAGTCCGCAGCATGGTCGCTGCCGCCAATATCAGTGTAGCACACCGCCCGGACAGTCAGGATGCCTGTTTTGTCTTTCCCGGCGAAACTTTTGCCGATACATTGTTCCGGAGATTCAACGGCAAGGCGGCTCCCGGCAACTTTATTTATCAAGGCAAAACGGTGGGCAGACACCTTGGGATCCACCGCTGTACCATCGGTCAGCGGAAAGGGTTGAATGTGGCATTAGGGGTACCTGCCTATGTAAAAAGCATCGACCCGGCAAGCTGCAATGTGGAGCTGGTTACCGACCAGACACTGCTGGAAAGGTCGGAGTTTGAAATAACTGATGTAAATTTCCAAACTCCTATCATTCCAGACGAAAATGAAGAATTGCTTATTCAGATAAGATACCGCACGCCCCCTGCCCCCGGGAGATTGCTCAAACTTGCCGAAAATCAATACAAGATCGTTTTGCAAACGCCGGTGCGGGCGATCACCCCCGGTCAATCTGCGGTGCTCTACCGAAACAACACCCTGCTGGGCGGCGGGATCATAGTCTAACCCAACCAACTGACCGATAATATTTTACAAGATACAGCCTGAATTATCCGGGCTGTATCTTTTTTTGTATTTTGCTTTCCGGAACACAGCTGATTTACTTTTCTGAAAAAAATCAAAAAAAACAGTATTTTTTGCCTTTTTTATTTGCATTTTGGAATAAAATGGATTATATTGGAACAAAATGGAATAAGTATTGGTATTTTATTGGTGAAAAGCTATGCTGGCATTCTGCGGACAGGATCGCATCCTGATCGATGCCAACGGCAGATTCAAGTTGCCGCCCCATCTGATCGAGGATTTTTTAGCCGACGGCAACGGCGATGTGGTTTTCTATTGCCTGCCGGAAGGAGCGTTGGCGATCTATCCGGAGAAAGTTTATGCGGAAATGCGGCGGCGAGAGGCAGAAGATATCCGCAAAGCCGGAATGAGCATGCTCAAACGGCGTGATCTTCGGCGGTTCGGAGCCTGGAGTGCCTCGGCAAAGATAACGCCACAGGGCAGATTGACATTGCCCAACGGGTTCCGGCAGAGTGTAATGCTGGAACCGGGGACAGAAGCGATAATTGTCGGAGTGGAAATAGGCGTGGAAATCTGGAATTTGAAACGCTGGCAGAGCGAACTTGAACTGATAAATAACCACGAAATGGATCGCGGAGATCTGGAGCTTGCTCAAGATCTCAAATTTGAAGATAAAAACTGAAAAAAGAAAGGCAGCCGGAAAATGAAAAAGATCTTGTTTGACCGTAAGACATTTTTTATAGTGTTTGCAGTGATCGCCGTGGTGTTGATGGGTACGACTTTTGCTCAATCATCCGGCAGCGATTTAAACAAAACCGCCCGTGCCTTTGCACAAGAAAGCTCCTCTGGCATCAGCAGTGCATCCGAAACCATTGCCCTTCAGCAGCCGGGTGCCATTCTGCGGGCAAATATTATAAAATAAAAAAGCTTACCCTTTGCTTTTTATTTAAGTTGGGGAACAGGCAAGTCAGAAACTTGCCTGTTCTTTTTTTATCAGGCAAATTCAACATAATAAACTGCAACTATTTTTTTTGTTCTGTTCCCCAAAAACCCCAAGCATCCTGTAAGGCTGACTGGCAGCACAAAATTGGCGGTCATGCCGCCCGTCGTGGTTACAGCCACCATAACACTATGCGTTAAACCCAAAAACCCACTCTCTGCTTATCGGTAGGGGGGAGTACATACAAAGTTACATACAAAGTTACATACAAAATCGCCGCTCAACCAGCTTTTACGAAAACTTGTTAAGCTCAAAAATGATACCCGGGAGAGGACGCGAAGCGAGCCGCAAAGCGGCAATACGAACCGCAGGTTCAGGAGGCATTTGCCTCCTTATGTTGCACTTGCAACATAAAGATTACTCTGTCGGTGGAACAAAAGAAACGAAAGTTTATTTTGGTACCCGGGAGAGGAATCGAACCTCCGACCAAAAGTTTAGGAAACTTCTGCTCTATCCACTGAGCTACCCGGGCTTTTCATTGTTTCTTACTATAACACAAAAAATCAAAAATTCAACTTGCCGGTGAAATTTTCCTGCCAAAAGCCTGATCAAAACCTTTTCCGATACTCTCTGGGCGAACAGTTGTAATAGTTGCGGAATTGCCGGGAAAAGTAATTGGAATCGTTAAAGCCGCAATCCAGTGCTATTTCGGTAATGCTTTTTTGGCTTTTTAAAAGCTGTTCAGCGGCTTTGCTCATACGCAAATTCAGCAAATACTCTATGGGCGAAGTGCCGATGGCCTCTTTGAATACGCCCAGAAAGGTGCTGGGGGCCATTGCGGCGATTTTGGAAAGTCTTGCCACTGTCCAGCTTTCGCTGTAATGTTTTTCCATACGGCTGATAACTTCCCCCAGCCGGTAGAGAGTTTGAGCTTTGCTGTTGGAGTTTTGGGAGTATTCACGGGCAATCAATACAAATATCTCCAATACTTTAGAAAGCAGCATCAAGTCACACCCCGGCAGAGCGGACTTGACTTCCGCAAGCATACCTTTGAGGGAATTACGCAAAGAGTTCATCAATTCGGGAGCCAAATGCAGTTTGCTCATAAAAGCGTGCCGCCGCCGGAAAACCGGCTCAAAAAGAAAGAATGCGTTGAAGCCGGAGAGCGACCGCAAGCTGCGTAAATGTTCTGCCAGATATTGATCATCGAACATGATATTATACATTTCAAGTTCGTGGCGTTCCTGAAAATAATGCTCGGTATTATCCTGAATAAGAAAAACATCCCCTGCCGTGACTTCATAGGATGTACCGTCGATCCAGTGCATTCCGCCGCCCCGGGTAATGATGATAAGTTCAGCAAAATCGTGGGTGTGCCGTATGTCGGTAAGGTCGCCGGCATGCTGGATACGGGCGTTGCCCTGAATCGTCCGCAACGCAATAGGGCAGCCCTCCCCCGGAAAAAAATCACTGCGTACAGCCTTTACCGTTTTCATAATCACCTCCTGACCGGTTTAATAAATACCAGATGCGACTGACAAAAGCATAACGCAGGATTGTGGATGGATCGCAAAAAAGGCATGAGGGGGAAGTTTTTGGCAGCTACCTGTAAGGTAACTGCGGGAAATTTACCGGTTTTGCACTTTTGCGAGCCGCCGCAAGACAAGTTTGGACTTTTGGCAGTTGCATCTTTCGTAATATAATGCTAATTTTTCATAATATAGTCAAGGTTTTATTGTTTGCAAGTATTATATTGTAAATAGTAATAAAATACCCGTATAACCCGAAACTAACCAAACAGGAGGTTTACAATGCAGGGTACTTTCCGTTTTTCGTTCGGTCCTTGGAACATCCACGAAGGGGCAGACCCCTTTGGTCCCGAAGTCCGCAAATCCATTGAATTCAACACTAAACTGGCTGCTTACAAGAAACTTGGTTTTGACGGCATCCAGCTGCATGACGACGACGCTGTTCCGGGCATGGACAACATGACTCCGGCAGAGATCATCAAATCTGCCACCGAACTTAAAAAAGTTCTGGACGATCATGGTCTGACCCCGGAATTTGTTGCTCCCCGCATGTGGTTCGCCCCCCAGACCATCGACGGCGGTTACACCAACAACTGCCCCAAATGCCGGGAATATGCTCTGGAACGCACCAAGCGTACCATTGATATTGCAAAAGCACTCGGCACCAAAAATATCGTGCTCTGGCTCGCCCGTGAAGGCACCTATATTCGTGAAGCTAAAGACCCGGTCGTTGCCACCGAACGCATCGGCGAAGCCTTGCAGATGATGCTGGACTATGATAAAGATATCCGTGTGATGATCGAATCCAAGCCCAACGAACCGATGGATCACACCTACATTCCCACCATCGGTCACGCTATTGCCATGGGTCTGATGACCAGCGATCCCGCCAGAGTCGGCTGCCTTATCGAAACTGCTCACGCCTTGCTTGCCAACCTTTCGCCCTCCGACGAAATGGGCTTTGCCATGGCACACAAAAAGCTCTGGAGCGTACACCTGAACGACCAGAACGGTCTGAAATTTGACCAGGATCTGACCTTTGGTGCAGTCGATCCCCGCCGTGCCCTCAATCAGGTGCGTGTGCTTGACCAGCACGGTTTCGGCAACAATGGCGAATGGGTGGGTTTGGATGTGAAAGTCATGCGTACCCAGAAAGAAGGTGTGGATATGAAACACCTGGATGTAAGCCGCAAGATCTTCCTGCGTTTGCTGGAAATATCCCGCAGTCTGGACGATGCCAAGATCGCTGAAATGGTCGGCACCCGTGACTACGAAGAACTCAACTACTACATCCTCGATTCGATGTTGAAGTAATTGTTTTGAAGATAAATCCCTCCGGCAGATAATACCGGGGGGATTTTTTTTATTTACACCTTTGTATGTTGTTGCATATTTTATGAAAATCTCAAGTTGAAGTTGCAATTTTCATAAAATTTTGATAATCTCGCTCTTTTTTTCTCCGTTGGATTTGTATTTTTCTTTGTCGAATATAAAGTATGCTTGTCTTTAAAAGATAGGATTTTATCATGGAAGTAACATTATCTCAAGTTTTGTCGGGGTTGCTCCTGACTGCCGTTGCCGGGTTGGCTACGGGGGTGGGCAGCTGTATTGCTTTTTTTGCCAAACGCCAGAATACCGGATTTCTCTCCTGTGCGTTGGGTTTTTCCGGCGGCGTTATGATCTATATATCGCTGGTGGAGTTATTGGCGGGCTCCCAGTCGGAACTTTCGGAAATATTTTCCAAGCGTACCGGGTCCCTTATCGGGATCGCTGCCTTTTTCGGCGGTATGGCGATCGCCATGCTTATTGACAAACTTGTCCCCAGTTACGAAAATCCTCACGAAGTGCGGAAAGTTGAAGAAATGGATTCGCCCCGGCACAAAGATAAACTTATCCGCAGCGGCAAACTCTTTGCTCTGGCAGTGGCGATCCACAACTTCCCCGAAGGTATGGCGGTATTCACCTCGGCTTTGACCGACCCGGTCACCGGAATATCTATTGCACTGGCCATTGCCATACATAATATACCCGAAGGTATCACGGTTTCGGTACCCATCTATCACGCCACCGGCAGCAAGAAAAAAGCTTTCTGTTACTCCTTCCTCTCCGGCTTGGCGGAACCGGTGGGAGCTTTGGCGGCATGGGCGTTCCTGATGCCATTCCTCTCCCCTGCTCTCATGGCAATAACCTTTGCCGCCGTCGCCGGTATCATGGTCTTTATCAGCTTCGACGAACTCCTGCCCCTCGCCGAAGAATACGGCAAACACCACCTCGCCATCGCCGGACTTATCGCCGGTATGCTGGTAATGGCTCTGACATTAGTCTGGTAAAGGGATTGCGAAAGAGAACTTGAGGAAGTGGAAAAAGACCATTTCAGGAGTTTTGAAAATACCTCCAGCTTACAGATTATTATTTTCCGCCCCAAACTTTTTATAACTGACTTCGCCATCGGATTTGATTTGATGAAAAAATCCATCCGGATGATTTCCTGATTTTTCCTGCAATATAACAAAAACCGGATCGGTGATTTTCCTGCCCTTCCCGAAATAATTATAGCTCTTCAATACTTCAGGATCTTTTTCTGCCGGGCAGCGGAACAATTTTTTTTGTTCTTTTTCCGGCACATGATCCGGTACCAGAGCATCCAACTTTTCCGGAAAATAATCGTTGTTATCTATTGCGTAAAGCTGAAGAGCTATGGCTAATTGCTTGGTATTGGACAAACATTGAAACTTTTTGGTAACTTCTTTCTGTTCGCTGGCAGGCGGCAGCGAGAGTATTATAAATATTCCTAATGCAGGAAAAATAAAATAAGTCAACGACCAAACCCAACGGATTTCCCAGTGCTTTTTCACCGGAAAAAGATAAATCACCAAGCACCATAACCACGACAAGCCAAATGAGAACAAAGCTAAATAGCCCAACCATGTCCCAACATTTGCGTCTAACCTGTTAAACCTGTTGATCCATAACCGATTCCCAACCATCTCCAGCACAAACTCTATACCAATCAGCAGCAGAAACCCCAGCAGTGCAACAGCATAAAGCAGTATGGGTAATAATCTTAATATTTCATCCGGAAATTTTTGCCTGTTCATAAACCAAAGTCCGTTTTGCTTGCATAACTTGATTGTTATTCCCAGATGTAATCGTTGTCGGTCAGACGCTTGATCACTTTTTCGGGCGTGGTCTGCAAGATGGGCAGTACCGTTTTACGCAATATTTTTGCATCGCAGAGTCTTGCCATGCCGGTACCGACTTCGCCGTAAACCAGACCGCCGGCGGCGGCTACCACATGTTCCATATCCACATAGTAGTCCTTTTTGCGGGAGTGCCAGTGGTGGTCGATCACATGCAGATCGTTGTTGTAGTCAAAGATATAGAGTTTGCTGGTATCTTTGGTGTGCAGCCCCGGCACTCTGGCTTCGATCTCCAAAGCATGGATACAGGTGTTGCAGGTAAAGTTGGTACCCAGGAAAAGGATAAAACCGTTTTCTTCACGCATCAATTTGCCGTAGGGGCTGTCGGGCGACCACGGAGTGTTGGCTTCCAGATGGCCGTCGGTGATGTATTTGGCACGGGGGCCGCAACCGGCAACGGAGTGCACCGGGTGCAAGCTGCGTACCACATTGTCACGCTTCATAAATACATTAACGAGAGTACCCACTGTTGCGGGGGTGTATTTAACATGATAGACCGGCTGATCGGGATTTACATTGCCCGACACGCCCGACATCAAAAGGGTACCGTTTTCGCCCAGCACTTCCAAAAGTGCGTCAATAATGGTATCGGCACCGCCATCGACTTTGCCTACCCGACGGAGCGAGCTGTGTACCAGAAGAGTCATTCCGGGTTTGATGCCCAGAGCCTGAAACTGTTTTACCAGAGTTGCTTTATCAGTCATTTCTTTTATCCTTATTCGTATTTGTTGAAAATGTCACGCAGTTCACGGACAGCACTTTCTTCCAGATAGTCGATCTTGCTCAGTTTTTTCTTCAGGTGATCGTCGTCCAGAGCTTCGCCGCCAGGCACAAACTTCATATTGCTCAAACGCTGACGGTAACCGTTGACGATGTGGTATTCGGTTGCACCGGACTGCTTGATGATGGGTTCCAGCAGATCCACGGTAAAGCCGGAGCCTAAAGCGACCACGATCTTGATGCGGTTATCGGCTTTTTCAATGAGTTTGGCAAGGCGGGCAGTATCCAGACCGCCGCCGGGGATAAGACCGCCGGTAAGGATGTAGTCGATCCCCAGATCCACACATTCTTCCAGTGTGCGGAACTGGTCACGGGTGCTTTCAAAAGCCCGGTGCAGAGTAAAAGGCTTGCCGGGGACCCGCTTCAAAACTTCCTTCATGCGTTTGATATCCAACTGACCGTCGGCGGTGATGATGCCTGCCATGTAGCCATCGGCACCGGCTTCGTACAGGATTTCCGCATCCCGCAGCAGAGTATCAAAATCCGCATCGCTGTAAAGAAAATCGCCGGAGCGGGGACGCAGCATACAGTACAACCCCAAGTTGCTGCCGGCGGCTTTTTTTGCCGCCACTGCCGAATATACCAAACCGGCACTGGGAGTCAAAGCTCCTTCGGTGGGGCTTACATACAACTCCACACGGTCTGCTCCGCCCCGCCATGCACTCATGGCATCTTCAACGGTACGGGCACCAACTTCCAACTGATATTTAGCCATATAAGTATTCCTTATTTTACAGCACGCATCTGGTCACGCAAAAGTTTTGCAGCTTCTCCGGCGGCGGCGGCAAAGTCGTCGCCCTTGCTTGCGTAGATGATACCACGGGAGCTGTTGACGATAAGCCCGTAGCCATCGGCACGGCGGCCGTAAGAAACCACCTTTTCCACATCGCCGCCCTGGGCACCAACGCCGGGAACCAAAAACGGCATATCGGGGCAGAGTTCACGCACCGCTTTGAGTTCTTCGGGGAATGTGGCACCCAATACCATCATAACATTGCCATCCTTGTTCCAGACATCACGGGCAAGCAAGGCTACATGTTCGTAAAGTTTTTTGCCTTCGGTGGTCACCAGTTCCTGCAATTCTTTGCTGCCGGGGTTGGAGGTACGGCAGAGCACCACCACGCCTTTATCAGCATACTTGAGGAAGGGGTTGATCGCATCGCTGCCCATGTAGGGGTTCACAGTTACAGCGTCAGCGTGATAGCGTTCGAAGGCTTCTTTGGCGTACTGTTCGGCAGTGGAGCCGATGTCGCCGCGTTTCACATCCAGAATAACCGGGATTTCCGGATAGTTTTTCAGAATATAATCAATGGTCATAGCCAGCTCGTCGTCGCAATCCTGTCCGGCATAGTAGGCAGCCTGGGGTTTGTAGGCACAAACATAGGGAGCAGTAGCGTCGATGATAGCTTTGTTGAATTCAAAAATCGGGTATTCGGCACCTTTGACACATTCCGGGAGTTTCCCCAAGTCAGGGTCAAGGCCCACGCAGACCATTGAGTCGTTTTTACGCCAGATATTGGCAAATTTCTCCATGCAATTCATAACTTTTTCTCCTTTTATAATCAAATCCTTGCAGATTTATTTCTCAACATCATATCAGCCAAAACTATGGCGGTCATAGCTTCCACCACCGGCACCATCCGGGGGCATAAGCATGGATCGTGGCGGCCGTGGATCTCGCACTCCACAGCGTTGCCGGATCTATCCATGGTCTGCTGTTTTTGAGCGATGGAAGGTGTGGGCTTTACAGCAATGCGGAAAACTATCTTTGCTCCATTGCTCATACCCCCCAGCACTCCTCCGGCGTGATTGCTTGCCCAGCCATCGGCAGTCGGGCTGTCATTATTTTTACTTGCCAGACTTTCGGCAGCAGCAAAACCGTCGCCAAACTCTATACCTTTGACCGCTCCCAGCGAAAGCATGGCGTGAGCCAAAACGGCATCGAGTTTATCAAAAACCGCTTCGCCCCAACCGGCGGGAACATTTTCCACTACGCACTCAATGGTGCCGCCAATGCTGTCAAGGTTCATGCGAGCATTGTTGATGGCTTCTGCCATAGCTTCGGCTTTATCCGGATCAGCAGTACGCACCGGATTTTTTTCCACAAAGCTCCAATCAAACTTTTCGGCATAGATCTTACCCACCGAGCGGGTGCAGGCTTTGATTTTTACGCCCAATTCGTTCAAAAGCAGTTTTGCCACCGCTCCGGCAGCGACCCGGGCGGCAGTTTCCCTGCCCGAAGAACGCCCGCCACCCCGGTAGTCCCGGATGCCATATTTGGCAAAGTAGCTGTAATCGGCGTGACCGGGGCGGAAGATTTCGCTTAAATTACCGTAATCGCGGCTCCGCTGATCGGTATTGCGGATCATCATTGCCAGAGCTGTGCCGGTAGAAACGCCTTCAAACACGCCGGAAAGTATCTCCACAGCATCGGCTTCGCTGCGTTGAGTGGTCAGTATGGACTGACCGGGCTTGCGGCGGTCAAGCTCTTTTTGTATATCTTCTGCGGATATCTTCAAGCCCGCCGGAACCCCGTCAATGATCACGCCCAATGCGGGGCCGTGGGATTCACCGAAGGTGGTAACTCTGAAAATTTCGCCAAAACTGTTGCCGCTCATATATTCTCCAAAAACTTCTTTTCTTTCAAGGTGTTATAAATCAATTCAGCGATTTCGCTTTTTGCCGGTTCTTCCGGCAGATCTATAACTATATCGGCTATTTCGTTGTAGCGGGGTAAGCGTTTATCGTACATTGCCAGAAATTTTGCATAAGGGTCATCGCCTTGCAGAAATGGCGGTATGCCTCCGGCAGCGATCCTTTTAAATGCAGTATCTGCTGAAATCGCCAAATGGAGCATCACGCCCAAACTTTTGAGTTCCTCTGTACTCAAAAAATCATTGCAGGGTACTCCGCCGCCTAAAGCCAATACATCGCCATTATCCCGATTTTTTTCAAGATAATCCCGGATGACTTGAGCTTCAAACTTGCGGAAAAATTCTTCGCCGTGCTTTTTCATTATCTCCCGGAAAGCAGCTTCCGCAGCCGGACAGCCGAACTTTTCCTGATAAGCCATTGACAGCATATCATCGGTATCCAGAAAACGGCGGTTCAAGCGTTCCGCCAACAGTTTGCCGTGGGTGCTTTTGCCGCAATGCTTGATCCCCAGGAACACGATATTTTTACTCATAGCCGCACTCTGAAAAAACGATCACATCTCCGAATCGGGCCGGACGATCTGGGTGCCGACGCCTTCATCGGTAAAGATTTCCAGCAGCAAAGTGTGCCGGACTCTGCCGTCGATCATGTGAACTTTGTTGATCCCCGCTTCCAGAGCGTGAACGCAGCTGTTGATCTTGGGCAGCATACCGCCGGAGAGGATCTTTTCGTGGATAAGTTCCGGAATTTTATCGGTGCGGATAGTGGGAATGACCGTGTTTTCATCGGCAGCATCCCGCATAACACCGGGTACATCGCTCAAGAATACCAGTTTTCTGGCGTGCAATGCTTCCGCTATCTGGCAAGCGGCAACATCGGCGTTGATGTTGTAGATCTGACCGTCTTTGCCGGTACCGAGCGGGGTGATGATCGGGATCTGACCGGCAGCCAGTGCCGCTTGAACCGGAGCTACATCCACATTGGTAATGCCGCCAACAAAGCCCACATCCTGCTCCACGCCGGTATTGGGGTCTTTGCTCATGACTTTTTCGGCAGTCAGGATATTTTTGCCGGAAATGGATACTGCGGGCCCGCCGAAACCTCTGGCAAGTTTGACCAGATTGGCGTTGACCTGATTGTGCAGAACATCGTCCACAACTTTGATGGTGCGTTCGCAGGTATGACGCAGTCCGTTGACGAATTTGACCGGAATATCCTGCTTTTTCAATTCAGCAGAGATCGCCTTGCCGCCGCCATGCACCACCACCGGCTTGAAACCGATGCACTCCATAAGCACAATATCCCGCATGGTGCTTTTCACCAGTTCGGGGTCTTCCATGGAAGAACCGCCGAACTTGACCACGATCAATGCTCCGCGGAATTTTTGAATATACGGCAACGCTTCCAGAAGCGTGTCGGCTTTCTTGATCCATTCATCCATTCTTCTCATAACCAAACGATCCTTTCTTGACGGTCTTCTGACCTGATAAATTTTTATACTGATTGATAATATAGTCCAAATATGTCATTCGGCAAATACTAAAACACACTTTTATAACACTTTTAGCTTGCAAAAACAGCATTTTCGGGTTAATTTATATATATAATAGGATTTCTCTTAAATCTTAACAGGTATGAACATGGTTTATTCATCAATCAAAAAAATCTCTAAAGCGGTGATTCCGGCTGCCGGATTCGGTACCCGGTTCCTGCCCTTCACCCGGGCGGTGCCCAAAGAGATGATACCGTTGGTGGATAAACCGGTGATCCAGTATGTGGTGGAAGAAGCCGCTGCTGCGGGCATTACAGATATACTCATAATCACCAGCTCCGGCAAAGAGGCTATGGAAAACCACTTTCTGCCGGATAATGAATTGGAAAGCCGTCTGCTTGCCACCGGCAAAACTGAATTGCTTGCGGATCTGAAAAAAATCCAAAGCCTTGCCCGCCTTACTTTTGTGGAACAGAAAGCACTCAACGGTCTGGGCGGAGCCTTGATGCTTGCCGAAGAGTTTGCAAATGGTGAACCATTTGCTGTGCTTTTGGGCGATACTGTGGTCAAGAGCAATAACGCCATTCCGGCGATCGGTCAGCTTATAAAGTGCCATGAGCAATACAACTTGCCGGTGACCGGCTTGGAACGGGTTCCCCGGGAGCGTATCTCCAATTACGGAGTGGTATCCGGCAATATGGTTGCCAATAGTGTTATGCAAATAAGTGGTCTGGTGGAAAAACCCCGTCCGGAGGATGCCCCTTCAGATTTGGCGATCGCCAGCAGGTATCTGCTTACGCCGGAGATTTTTGAATATCTGAAAAAATCCCCGGCCCACGGTGCCGCCGGAGAGATATATTTGACCGATGCCTTGCTTATGCAGAGCACTGCCAATGGGCTTATGGGCTGTATAGCCGATGCCAAACGCTACGATATAGGTAATAAACTTGAATTTCTCAAGGCAACTGTTGAGTTTGGCTTGCAAAGTGAAGTATACGGCGAAGCCTTCCGTAAATTTTTGAACGAGCTGCCGCAGAAGTAAATCCGGCGGCAAAAAACAGGAAAGATGTTGAAAATTGTTTAACTTACTTAAAACCATCCGGGAACTCCTGACCAAACCCGGTAATAAAGATCGGGCGGAAAACGCAAAAAAAAATAGTCCGGAACGCAAAAAATCCGCCAACAACTCCCGCCGGAAAAACAGCAATCCACGGGAACGGTTAGAGAAAACGGCTGATACCGGAAATGTATCAAAACACAGTAAAAATAAAAAGAAGCCGGCAAAAAAAAGCTCCAATGTGCAGGCAGTCATACCCTTCCCCGCACCGAAAGTCAAGCCGGAGCGGCCCGCAGCATTGAAAGAGATCCCGGAAGCAGCGGGCAAAAAACGCTTTCTGGATTTTCCGCTGCCGGAAGCTATCCAGTTCGGCATCCAAAATATGAACTTTGAGTATTGCACCCCCATTCAGGAACAGGCTCTGCCGGAACTGCTTGCCGGTCGTGACTTGGGCGGCAAAGCTCAAACCGGCACCGGCAAAACGGCGGCATTCCTGCTGGCGGCATTTACCCGTATAGCCAACAATCCCCTGCCCGATCAAGCCGATGCCACCCCC
>JAZSHD010000204.1:0-2081 GCA_045533055.1 Victivallaceae bacterium
GATTTTTGCGTTATACGCAAAAATCGTCCTCAAACGCCGGAAGGCTTCGCTCAACTCCGGTCGGCTTCGCGGAACATTTCCGCTCGGTTTGCAGGAATTTATCCTGCAAACTGCCCTCCCATGCGTTCGCGGCTTGCCACGGCGTAGTCTAACGAAGACGGGGGCTGACCGCCCTTGTTGCTGTTGGCTAACTATATAATATCACCCGACATTGGGAACAGAGCCTTATATTTTTACACGCCGAGGTCGATCATGGCATCTGCCACTTTGCGGAAGCCGGCGATATTGGCACCCATTACATAGTTATCGGGTTCGCCGAATTCAGCAGCGGTTTCCCGGGCAGATTCATGGATCTTTACCATGATCGTCCGCAATTTGGAATCGACTTCATCGCTTTCCCAATTCAACCGGATGGCATTCTGGCTCATTTCCAGACCGCTGGTGGCAACACCTCCGGCATTGGAGGCTTTGCCCGGAGCGAAAAGTATGTTATTAGCTTGCAGGAAAGCGGTCGCCTCCAAGGTTGTCGGCATATTGGCTCCTTCGCAAACGGCAATACATTTATTTTTTACAAGAACTTCAGCATCCTGCAAGTCAAGTTCGTTTTGAGTTGCACACGGCAAAGCTATATCGCAGGCTGTCAGCTGCCACGGGCGGCAATTTTCATAATAAGTTGCCCGGGGGAACTTCCGGGCATATTCAGATATACGCCCCCGCCGGACATTCTTCAACTCCTGAATATAGGCAAATTTTTCTTCATCAATACCATCCGGATCAATGACCGAACCGTTGGAGTCAGATAGCGACAACACCTTTGCCCCCAGCATAAACGCCTTTTGTGCCGCATACTGTGCAACATTGCCGGAGCCGGAGATCAGAACTTTTTTGCCAGACAGATCCATATTTCTGGTTTTGAGCATTTCCTGGGCAAAGTAAACACAGCCGTATCCGGTGGCTTCGGGGCGGATCTTGCTGCCGCCCCAGTTGACGCCCTTGCCGGTCAGAACGCTGTCGCAAGAGTTGACGATCCGCTTATACTGTCCGTAAAGATAACCGATCTCTCTGGAGCCGACCCCGATATCGCCGGCAGGGACATCAATGGATGTACCGATATGGCGGTAGAGTTCACGCATGAAATTCTGGCAGAACGCCAGAACTTCCCGCTCGCTTTTGCCTTTGGGGTCAAAGTCGGAACCGCCCTTGGCGCCGCCCATGGGCAGGGTGGTAAGACTGTTTTTGAAAATCTGTTCAAAGCCGAGAAATTTCAGGATGCTCAAGTTGACCGATGGGTGAAAACGCAAGCCGCCCTTGTAAGGCCCTATCGCACTGTTGAATTGAATACGGAACCCCGTGTTGATCTGAATTTTGCCCCGGTCATCTATCCACGGCACCTGAAAAATAATGATGCGTTCGGGCATGACCAACCGTTCAAGAATACAGTATTTTTCATACTTGTTCTGCCGGTCAAGCAGTTTGGAAAGCGAGCCGAGGACTTCGGAAACGCTTTGCATGAATTCTTTTTGATGAGAACAATTTTTCTGCAATCTATCCAGTACATGTTGAGCATAAGCATTCATTGTATGATTCTCCTTTTATATTTATATTTGTGTTGGACCCGTCCACTTGCTTAATATCATTTTTGCTCCTTTTCAAAACGATCCGGTTCCTGCCGGTTGTCCCGAAAAATTTTCCGAAACATTATAAGCAAAAAGCGTGCCAATTTGATTTTTGCGTAGAATACTCCTGTTTTTTACAAAAATTGTAAAAATCGCCTTTTTAACTTTACATTTTTTGTAAAAAATTGTTCCAATTTTAGATCGTCAGAAAAAAAATCAGTTCAAACCGGGCTCTATTGGCTGTTTTATTATGTTATTGGCACATTTTTTGCTTTATATTGATCTGAATACCCTGATAAGGAGTTTGCTCAAAAGTAATTTTTGCCGGAATTTTTTTGCTGCCGCCGGGAACGGCAAGCGGCTTGCCTCCGTTATTGGCAGGCGTTTCGGAAAGGCTCTGTTCCCAATATCGGTTGATTAACAGTAAAGATGTTGAATAAAATCTTTTCAAAACTTAAAGGGCAT
>JAZSHD010000166.1:0-3874 GCA_045533055.1 Victivallaceae bacterium
TTGCTGTTGTCTTCCTAAGACCGCTTGGCCTCCGACTTGTTTTATTTCTTTACGCAGCGCGGCGATGTCTTCGGCAGTAATGGGCTTTTTAGGCTCGCTGACGGGCTTTGCTGGCAATTCGGGGAAAGTGTCGCCCGGTCGGGCTTTCGCCCTTGGAGAGCCGTTTACAAGCGTTGCGGAAACATCACGGATTGCAGTCATTTGCCGTGGATAGAGTTCAATTTTTCGCTGTACAAGACCGGCAATTTCTTTCCGGACCATCGCTTGGTGTTCTGCATCAAGTTGGCTTCCGGCAAAAGCACATTCGGCAAGTTCCTGCCGTCCGGTAACATGAATGTTCCAGGCGATCATGCCCATTTGCCAAACAATACTCCGTCCGGTAAGATCCGGACCGTTGGAGTCATCAATATATTCCGGCAAAACCGGCTCGCAAAGTTTCTCCAATGCAACAGATAAGCGTTCCGTCAGCGATTGCTGATTGTGGATCGCCTGTTGCTTTTTTGCCTTGACTTTTGCTTTTCGTTTCTGTGCCTTGTTTTGTTTACTCATCAGAATTGTCGCTACCGTTAAGACTGTTTATACTGTAGGTCCGATTGCGATTAGCACCGTTTGCAATAAGTATCTTCTTATCTATCAGATTTTTTAGTATCTCCCGCACTCCTGAAGATTTGATGTTCAAGAGAGAACAAAGTTCTCTGGTTGAAACAGCTCCTTGTGCCGATATATATTCACATATAACTTGTTCACGATTTATCGCCGATTTATCGCCGATCTTGGATTTTATCGCCGATTTGTCTTTCACACGGCTCATTGTCTGCAAAACTATTTTGAGCAACCGCACTGCGCCATTTGCCGGATTCCATGAGTTTGGCTTCAAAAACGGTAATGCGGTCTATGGTAAAACCAGCTTTGCCGTTGCCTTTTTTCATGTTTCTTTATCCGAATTGTGCTGTAAATAAAACATCATCTTCTGATTTTCAATTTCAGCACGAAGTTCTTCTTTGGAAGGCAAATACAAGAGATACTTGCTTGCAAACAACTGTTCGCTGCCGTGCATAACGGAATAACGGGCGATGTCTTCATCGGTATCGGCGCACAACAGAATCCCCAATGTGGGGTTATCGCCTTCACCTCTGATCTTTTCATCATACATTCTGATATACATATCCATCTGACCGACATCCTGATGGGTGATTGCAGAAGTTTTCAGATCAATCAATACAAAACATTTCAAAATGTAATTGTAGAAAACAAGATCTATTGAATAGGTATTCTTTTCTGTAACAATTCTCTTCTGCCGGGCAACAAAGGCATAACCTTTCCCCAATTCCATTAAGAATTTTTGCAGGTTATTGATAATGCAAGTTTCCAATTGAGTTTCAAGATAGTCGCAGTCAGGAGACATTCCGAGAAATTCAGCGACAACAGGATTTTTTATGAATTCCAACTTGTCTGTTTGATAATCTGCTGTCAGCGTTTCCATTTCAGCTTTGACTGCATCCGGAGTCTTGGTTTGCAACAACCGGTAATAATATTGACTGGATATATTACGCTGCAAAGTTTTGACAGACCATGCCTCTGTTGCTGCTTCAGCGGCATACCACTGTCTGGCTGCCTCATCATTGACCTGCAGCAGGACACGAAAATGCGTCCAGGATAACCTTTCCAATTTTGGACTTGCCGAGTCCAAAATCTCAGGGAAGCATTTGTAAAAGCGGACAAATTTATATAACGTGCTGTAATCAAATCCCTTACCATAAAGATTTGTAAGTTCTTCTGCAAGACTGAAGATGACTTTTGCTCCGTACTCAGCACGATTTTCATTTCGCAATTCTTCTTCAGCGATCCGTTTGCCCAGCAACCAATTTCTCTTGACCAATGCAAAATTCACGGCCTTGTATGCGTAATCTCTGGCTGTATCAATAATAATTTTTGCATCCTGCAAAAGATTTTCTGACTTGATATAATTTATTCCATTCTCATTTGTCTTTGTCAATTTTGTCATTGAGACCTCCATGCGATCTTATGCCTTCAAGGGTAATATATCACGATTTTGTTTTCTTTTCAAACTGAAAACATCTTAAAACATCATTATTGTGGTCTGGTATTCTTCTTGTTGCACCCAAATAATTCTTATTACCGAATGGAATTTGTTTCCAATATTGCCAGAGACACATACATCCTCCTATCAGATTTTCCAGAATAAAGGGTTTTGCTAAAAAAAATTCAAAAATCTTGTTGATTCTTTTTCTGAAAATCTGTAAAGAATTTATAACTTGCAGACAGATAAAACTCTGTTTCTCGAGCTTAAAACGAACAACATTATGCTGATAATCTGCTTGAATAAGCTTTGCTATCTTACTGTTTTTCTCCTGAAATTAAGTCAACATATCTCAACAGAGACCAATTTCTTTTTTCCTTCCACCACGCCTCAACAAAACACAATTCTTTTTAGCTTGTAACCTTTAATACAGGCATTGTAAAAAAGATCAACAACGGCAGTTGATATATAGGGTGATTGTTGATTTTTAATTATTGTATATGCTTGTCAATCAACGATTTATATATATTTTTACCTCTTGTAAAAATATCTTTTTGAGCGTATTTTAATTATTGCGTGCGATGGTCGCAGGCAAAAAACAAGAAAGGATGTGCTTATGAATCAAGAGCAACACAAAATCTCAAATCAGGTCGTGGGAGCGTTCCGCTCTGGTGGAAAACTTTTCCTGCTGCCGTTCCGTGAAAATGGATTTGCACCGCTTTATCCGGTATTGAAATCCAAAACTTTGATGACAGGTCTGGTTACAGTTGCGACTGTGAGCCAGACCTTTGCTGCACCGGGCAGTTACGGTATTGATGCCTCTTCCGGGCTGGGGTATGTGCAGTGGATCATTATGGCAATCGGTTTGATTTTCACTCTGATTATGGGGATTTCGACCGGTTTTGCTTTCAAAAATGATGCCGCCAATGCCAAAGCCCAGCTGATCGGAACCATTCTGATTCCGGTGCTGTTCGCCATTATCCTCTACATCTTCAATCAGACATTGGGTATTTCGCTGAACTCATCCAGCGGTCTGTGAGGCGTTTATGCAGGACGACCACGGGCTTATAATTCCGCGGAATCCTCAACAGGTTCCGGCGTCACAATTCAGGTTATCCCGCAATCTCAAAGTGCGGGGAGATGCGATCTATATCATCTTTTCCGGGATCGTGGCGTCGGTATTTCTTTTTTTCTGCCTGATGGATACTTCCGCAGTACTGGCTGTTGCCACAGCATGGATACCTCTTGTTGTGTCGGTCTGGTTTTATTTCCGTTTTGTCCGGGAAAAGCCCCGATATTACTTTGAGTATTTCCTGAACAGCCTTTACGGAAACACCTTGCGGATTGATCCCCATAAAAAACTCCTGCTGAAAGCGAGGAAAAAATGATCAACTTCCCAAACGGTTACATCATTGAAACAGAAAAGCCCCAGGATGCTTTTCTGGTCTATGGTGAACTCAACAATACCGGTTTTGTTGCCAAAGGATTTCGGCTCAATGTGCCGAATCTTTCCCATTCCGGCTGGGGACAGAAAAACGAACTTTTTCTGCATCTGCAATCCTACCTTGCCCGGTTGGACTCCGGCAGACGGATTCAATTCCGTTATAAACGGGACTCCAATTACCGCAGGATTCTGGATAAATATGATGCCGATACTGAACGTTTTTCAGATTTACCCTTTGCCAGAGAATTCAGAAACCGCATTTCCGCACAATTCAGAAAGGAGATGGAAAATCACGAATTGCGGCGGGAATATCTGACCTTGTATCTTTCCAGACCGGCAAAAGAATTTATTTCCGGAGCATTGGATGTGAACTCTGAAAAGGCTATGAA
>JAZSHD010000217.1:0-15361 GCA_045533055.1 Victivallaceae bacterium
ATCGGGATCAACCTTTTGCGGGAAGGTATCGACTTGCCGTCAGTAACACTGGTGGCTATCCTTGATGCTGATAAAGAAGGTTTTTTACGCAGTGCCCGGTCGCTTATCCAGGTAGCGGGGCGTGCCGCCCGTAACGCCAAAGGCAGGGTCATTCTTTACGGCGAAACGGTCACTCCTGCCATGCAGGAACTTTTGGATGTGACCGAAAAACACCGCAATAAACAAATAGCTTACAATAAAGAACATAACATTGTACCCAAAACTATCGAAAAAGCCAGGCGGGAAACTATTACCGATGTGGTGAAATCCAACAACGACCGCCACGCCGCCAGCGAAGCGGCAGCCAGCGTATTCGGCAGCAATTCCAGCGGAGCTGCCGGACGCATCGAAGTAAAGAATTTAAGCGAAAAAGAGCTTTCCCAACTGGTTTATGATCTGGAAGTGGAAATGCTTGCCGCCGCCGAAAGTCTGGAGTTTGAACGGGCAGCCAAATTGCGGGATAAACTCAACACCTTGACCGACAACCGTTTTGTGCAAAATTTCAAAAACAAACGCTGATTTCCTCACCGGCTCAAGCTGGTGATTTGTGCAAAAATCCGGGGGTAAAAATTGCATTTTTCCGGGGATGGTGTATATTAAGTCAGTTTATGGTATTTAATAAATTTGGAACAGTGTTTTATGTGTATAGCCTGGCCCATGCGGCTTACTGATATATTGCCCGATAAATTCGCAATGGCGGATCTGGATGGTGTTTCCCGCAGAATAAGTTTGCGGCTGCTGCCCGACGCCAAAGTTGGGGACTATGTTCTGGTCCATGCAGGCTATGCCATTGAAATAGTCGATCCGGTAAAACTTGAAGAACAGCTCAAGATTTTTGAAGAGCTGAAAAACGAGCTTGCCGATTAAGATTTGATAGGCTTTTTTATGGATTTGCGAAGTGCAAATTTCTGGCAGACAGCTTTGAAAAAAGCTGCAATGCCCTGTATTCCGACAATACGGATAATGGAGGTGTGCGGTACGCATACACACGCAATAGCAAAAAATAATTTGCGTGCCCTCCTGCCGGAGAGTGTCAAACTCATTTCCGGGCCGGGTTGTCCGATTTGCGTATCTGGCGTGCTTTTTATTGAAAAGATCCGCACCTTGCTCCGGAACAATGTAACAGTGGCAATGTTCGGTGATCTTTTGCGGATCCCCGGAGCCAACGGCTCATTGATGGGCGAAAAAAATCTGAAACTGGTTTATTCCCCGGAAGACGCCCTCACCTATGCTGTTGAAAATCCCGATAAAGAGGTGGTCTTTGCCGCTGTGGGCTTTGCCCCGACATTAAGTGCAGCTGCCGCATTGATAACCGGGTGTGTGGAAAAGAAGGTCAAAAATTTTACATTGCTTTCCGACTTCAAAGAAATCACTCCGGTACTTACAGAATTGAGCAAAACTCAACAGCTTTCCGGCTTGCTGCTGCCGGGGCATGTGGCAAGCGTAGTGGGGTGCAATTACTTCAAAAATCTGCATATACCGGCGGTGGTGGCAGGGTTTGAAGCTGAAAATATCCTTCACGCCATAAAACTTATTTTAGATGCCGTTGCCCGGAACGATCAGGATTATTTATTCAACGATTACACTTCCGCCGTGCGGGATAACGGCAATACCTTTGCTCTTAAACTTATCGACCAATACTTTGAATTAAGTTCAAGCACATGGCGCGGCCTGGGCGATATAGCCAATGCCGGGTGGAAGCTCAAAGCTGCTTACGCTGATTTCGAAGCCGAAAAACGCTTTGATTTATCGAAAGTCGAGGGTAAAGAAAATCCCGCATGCCGCTGCGGCGAAGTGCTTACCGGGGTCATAGAACCCAAAGAGTGTCCGCTTTTCGGCAAAGTATGTACGCCGGATAGTCCGGCAGGAGCGTGCATGTCAAGCAGCGAAGGAGCATGTGCTGCCATCTATCAATATCAGGGGGGCAATTTATGAGCGAAATCATAACTCTTGCCCACGGCGGCGGCGGAAAAATGCAGAACGATCTGATCCGCAACGAGATCGCCACCCGGTTCAACAATAATATTCTGGCAAGTTTGCCGGATGGGGCAGTTACGCCGGAAAATCTGGTGATTTCCAGCGACAGTTTTGTTATCACACCAAGATTTTTCCCCGGCGGCAACATCGGCAAACTGGCAGTAGCCGGTACAGTCAACGATATACTTATGGCTGGCGGAGTACCCAAATACCTCACTTGCAGTTTGATCATTGAAGAGGGTTTGGAAATAACAGAGCTGCGTAAAATCCTTGACAGTATGCAAAAAGAAGCCGCCAACGCCAATGTTTTGATCGTTACCGGCGATACCAAAGTCGTTCCCCGTGGCAGCGGCGACGGCATTTATATAAATACTGCCGGAGTGGGCTTTAAGCGTGAAGGCATGGAACTTGACCGTAAGCGTTTTACCGCGGGCGATAAAATCATTGTCAGCGGCAACATCGGCGAACACGGTTTGTGCGTAATGGCGAACCGCTACGACCTGGATTGCGGAGCGTTGGAAAGCGATTGCCAGGTGTTGAAAAACGGCGTGGAAACCGTGTGGAGCATTGCCAAAAACAAGCTCAAATTCATGCGGGATGCCACCCGGGGCGGCGTTTTGGGCATAATCAGCGAAATTTTTGAAAACACTCCTTTCAATGGAATTATTGAAGAAGCAAAACTCCCTGTCGGCAAAGAAGTTGCGGCAATCGCCAAACTCTTGGGCATAGATCCGGGTTTTGCCGCTTGCGAAGGGTGTTTTGTAACAGTGGTTGCCGATGACGCTGCGGAAGATTGCGTCAAGGCACTGCAAACATTGCCCAAACATGAAAACGCCGCAGTTATCGGTACTGTCTGCGTAGGTAATGGCTCGGTAGAACTGCAAGGCGAATGGGGGGCGTTGCGGAAACTTATCGTACCCTCCGGCGACCAGCTGCCGAGGATTTGTTGAGGTAGATATGCACGAGTTATCCATAGCGACTGCGTTGGCAGAAAGTTTGCTTGCTTACAGCAAAGAGCACAAAGTAAAAATCACCTGTGCTCATGTAAAAACAGGCCTCCTCTCCGGCATCGACCCGGAAGCGTTGCAGTTTGCCTGGGAACCGGCCCTGGAAAATTTTCCGGATAGCGGATTGGAAAATTGCCGGTTGGCAATTAAAATGGCATTGTTGAAACACCGCTGCAAAAATTGCGGTAAAGAGTTTGAATTTAATAATTGGCGTATGGAATGCCCGGAGTGCGGAAAAGAATCTCTGCACCGGGAAAGCGGCAATGAATTTTTATTGGAAAGTATTGAGGTTGAAAATGTGTAAAGATTGCGGTTGTTCGGGGCATCACCACGAACACACTCATCATCACCATGATCATGAACATGAACACCATCACGGCGAGCATACACATACCCGCCCGGATGGTTCGACTTATACTCATACGCATAATGAAGCGGAAACCCGGGAGATCGCTATCGGCACTGCCATACTCTCTGCCAACGACCGGATCGCTGCTGAAAACCGCGGTTGGTTCCGGGGGCGGAAGATCACAGCGTTGAATCTTATTTCCTCTCCGGGTTCCGGCAAGACCACCTTGTTGGTGAAGACGCTGGAAAAACTTGCTTCCGACGGCATAAAAGCCGCCGTGATCGTGGGCGATCAATATGGCGATATAGATGCCCAACGCATGAAAGCCACCGGCTGTGCGGTTACGCAAATCGAAACTCACTCCAGCTGCCACCTTGACGCAGCAAGGGTGCAGAGCGTTTTGGAAAGTGCTGTACCGGAAGGCACTCAAATATTGTTTATAGAAAATGTCGGCAATCTGGTCTGCCCGGTGGCATTTGATTTGGGAGAAAATGCAAAAATAGCGTTGCTCTCCACCCCGGAAGGCGAAGAAAAGCCGTTGAAATATCCGGCGTTGTTTGCAGCCGCAGAAATGGTTTTGGTAACCAAATGCGATCTGGAAGCAGCACTGGACTGGAACTACCAACTTTGTGTTAAAAATATCAAACAGGTCAATACAAATATGCAGACCATGCGTATTTCGGCCAAAACCGGGGAAGGAATGGATAGCTGGATAAAATATCTTAAAGAAAAAATCAAATAATCAAATTTTATAAACAGAAACATTTCCGGGAAACAACCGCCGGGAATGTTTCGCAAACAAAAGGACAATATTATGAATTGGATCTCATGGGTGCTTCCGGTGCTGATCGCTTTGCCGCTCGTTGGTGGTGTGATTGCCGGGAAACTTACCAGTGATCGGGCACGCTTTACACTGGTAACAGTGCTTGCGGCATTGATCGCCGCCGGCGGTATCGGTGTGGTGTACCTCTCAACTTTGTGCGACAACGGTATCTGGACTATGCAGGTACCGGGTTGGATGGCTCATGTGGGCGTCGGCTTGGAGCTGGCGATCATTGCAGTTATCCTGATAGTGGCACTTAAAATCAAAAATTGGTGGATCGCACTTTTCGGCGTACTTCAGATCGCCGGAGTGGTCGGCGGACTCTTTATCCACAGTGAACACAGTGCTTTTGAACTGTTCAAGATCGACAACCTCGCCCGCATCATGCTGCTGGTCAGCTGCTGCGTAGGGGCGGCGATTTTGATTTTCTCCATTGGCTACATGGCTGATCACCAGAAACATGCTCCGGAAGGGGCGGGGTCGCTTGCCAGATTTTACTTTGTGTTTTTGAGCTTCCTCGGGTTGATGATCGGGTTGGTGGTATCCAGCCAGCTTTCGTTCTTCAGCTTCTTCTGGGAAGGCACTACCCTGTGCAGCTACGCCTTGATCGGTCAGGATGGGGGCGAAGCCAGAAGCAAGAACGCTGTCCGGGCATTGCTGATCAACAGCTTCGGCGGTGTATTGCTGGTGCTGGGCGTGATCGTGCTCAAATATCAGACCGGCGGCGAAACTTTCAATGAACTTTTCAGCAAGACCGATGTAACGGTAATTGCCGCAGTGCTGCTGGCGATCGCCGCATTTACCAAGTCGGCACTTTTCCCGTTCCAGAGCTGGCTGCTGGGTGCAATGGTAGCCCCCACTCCGGTTTCGGCAATGCTGCACGCCGCAACCATGGTGAAAGCCGGGGTTTATCTGGTGATGCGTCTTATGCCCAACTATCAAAGCACCACCAGTGTAACTATGGTAGTGGCGTTTGCCGGTGCCATAACCTTCCTTGGCGGAGCTTTGCTTGCCTGTACTCAAAGCAACGGCAAACGGGTGTTGGCTTACTCCACTATTTCCAATTTGGGTTTGGTGGTGGCTTGTGCCGGAATCAACTCGCCGCTGGCTTATGCAGCAGGCTTGGCGATCATCAGTTTCCACGCCATCAGCAAGGGCTTGCTCTTCCTCTGCGTGGGCCGTATTGAACAGGAGATCGGCTCCCGGGATATTGAAGATATGGACGGACTTATGTTCAAGATGCCCTTTACTTCTATCATGATCCTTATCGGCATGATGTCCATGCTGCTGCCGCCATTCGGTATGCTTTTGAGCAAATGGCTGGCTATTGAAGCGACCATGCGTTCACCGTTCCTGCTGATCTTTATGGTGCTTGGCAGTGCCCTTACTGTGTACTTCTGGGCAAAGTGGATCGGTCGAATACAGCACACCGGTTATCACCCGGTGCTGCCCAAAGAAGAGATCCCCAAGACAATGAAGATAGCTTTGAGCTTGCTGGCATTGATGGTTCTGGCAACCGGGGTCACTACCATGCTGATCCTGACCAATGTCTTTACACCTATGGCAGAAGCTGTATTCGGTACCAAGGGCATGCTTGCTGAAACTGAAAACTTCAAGTACGGAGCTTTGATCATCTTCAGTGCTGTTGCCGTTTTTGGTATTCTTCACTACTTCATCTGCTGGAGAGGCTTCAAACGCGAATGGGTACGCAAACCCTTCCTCTGCGGCGAAAATGTTTCCAAAGAAGAAGTTGAAGCCGACAGCGAAGTGCGTTCTTACGACTTCCACAGCGTAGGCGGCAAGATCGAACACTCCCATGTTACCAACTACTACTTCCTGGGTGTTATCAACGAAAAACTGGTGACCGGCTGCCTGAACTGGGCGGCATGGCTGATCATACTGGTACTTATCGGCAACACCATAAGCTACACTTGCAGCAAAAACCAGCCGTTGGTCGATACTGATCCGGCAGTCAAAGCTATGCAAAATGCCGGAAGTGCCATTGCCGAAGGCTTCAACAATGCTGTTGACGCGGTGAAAAAGGAGGTAAAGTAAATGGAATCATTGCAGAAAATAATCAGCAACCCCTGGGTCTATACTGCATTGGTTGTAGTGCTTACGCCTTTTGCCGGAGCACTTTTGACCAGTATTGACCGTAAACTTACAGCCCGTATGCAGGGCAGGATCGGGCCGTCGTGGTTCCAGCCGCTCTACGATGTGGCAAAACTTTTCAGCAAAAACCCCATGGCATTGCACCGGCCGCAGCTTATTTATGCTACTCTGCATTTGGTGTTTATGGTAGTGGCGGTAGTGCTGCTGGCATTGGGCTGCGACCTTTTGATGGTGCTGTTTGTTCAGGCATTCAGCATGATCTGTCTGGTGCTGGGCGGTATGAGTGTACGCTCGCCTTACAGCTGGATCGGCAGCCAGAGAAAAATTATGCAGATGCTGGGTGTGGAACCGGTATTTCTGGTGATGATTCTGGCATTGTATCTGCGTAACGGCAGCTTCCTCGGCAGTGCATTGTTCAGCAAAGGTGAACCGCTTTTGCTTTCCATGCCGCTGATGTTCCTGGCGTTCCTCTGTGCGATCGCTATTGAAATGGAAAAGTCGCCCTTCGACCTCTCCAGCTCGCACCACGCTCATCAGGAAATCGTCAAAGGGGTCACGCTGGAATACTCCGGACCTTTCCTCGGAATCATTGAGATCGCTCACTTCTACGAATTTGCGTTCTTCTTTGGTCTGATGATGGCATTCTGGCACACCAATATCATTATTGGTCTGGTGGTGGCATTTGCCGGATTGATCTTCCTTGCGGTGTTGGACAACAGCTTTGCCCGCCTTACACCGAATTGGATGCTGCGTTTTATGTGGACTGTGCCCCTTTCCATGGCACTGGCTAACCTTATCTGGTTATGGGTGAAATAATGAGTAAAGCAATCAAAAAATCTCCGTGGGTGGTGCATTTCAACTGCAACAGCTGCAACGGCTGCGATATTGAATTTCTTGCGTGCCTTACCCCGACTTATGATGTGGAACGCTTTGGTGTGCTGCATGTGGGCAACCCAAAACACGCCGACGTTCTGGTAGTTACCGGTTCGGTGAACAACCGCAACAAGCATGTGCTGAAAAATGTGTACGATCAGATGCCCGACCCCAAAGTGGTAGTGGCAATGGGTGCCTGCCCGGCGACCGGCGGTATCTTTGCTGATTGCTACAATGTCATCGGCGGCGTGAACAAAGTGATCCCCGTGGATGTGCATGTGCCCGGCTGCCCGCCCAAACCCGAAGCAATGATGGATGGCATCATTGAAGCTGTGGGCATCCTGGAAAAGAAACGCAAGGGCGAAACTGTGGATGCACCGGTGCTGCCGGTAAAGGTGGTCAAAGGTCCGGAAGCTCCGCCCATGACACCTGAAATGCAAGCCAAGATCGCCGCTGCCAAAGCTGCCGCCGCCGCCAAAGCTGCCGCAGCCAAAGCCGCCGCCGAAAATCAACCCGAAGCCAAGGCAGAATAAACTATGATGACTGTAAACGAAGTGCTGACTCTTGAAAATCAGCAGGAAAAAATCGGTGCCTTGCTGCTGCACGGCTACCGGTTTGTAACGATGACGGTCGTGGACAAGGGCGAAGAGTTTGATATAATCTATCACTTTGACCTTGATTACGACATGGTGAACTATCAGCTGGTATTGAAAAAAGGCGATGTACTGCCCAGTATTTCTGATATTTGCTTTGCCGCAGTGATTGTGGAAAACGAAATTCAGGATCTTTTCGGCATCACCGTCAGCAATCTGGCGATCGACTACGAAAAACACTTTTTGCTTGCTCCCGATGCACCGGCAGAACCCTTCTGCCGCGTTCCCGGTGTGGGCGTTACGGCAGTTAAAACCACCGCTGCTGCCGCAGAAAACGGAGGTGACAAATGAGTATGCTTGTACCTTTCGGCCCCCAGCACCCGGTGCTGCCCGAACCCTTGCAGCTGCGTCTGGAACTGGACGACGAAAAAGTTGTTTCCGCTATTCCGGTGGTGGGTTATGTGCACCGCGGGTTGGAAAAACTTGCTGAACAGAAAGATTTTATTCAGGATACCTACCTGATCGAGCGTGTCTGCGGTATTTGCTCCTTCCAGCACAGCATGGCTTACAGCATGGGTGTTGAAGAGATCATGAATATCGAAGTGCCTGAACGAGCCAACTATCTGCGTGTGATCTGGGCAGAATTGCACCGTATGCACAGCCATTTGCTGGCATTGGGTCTGCTGGCTGACGCATTCGGCTTTGAAAACCTCTTCTACACCATTTGGAAAGTGCGTGAAGAGATCATGGATGCCATGGAAGCCACCACCGGTGCCCGGGTGATGCTGGGTGCATGCTGTATTGGCGGTGTCCGCAAAGATATCAATGCCGAACAGGCAAAATTTGTGCTGGAAAAACTTGCCAACTTTGAAAAGGACTTCAAGCGTCCTGCCGAAGTTATTCTGGGCGATTACAGCGTCAAAGAACGCCTCTGCGGCGTGGGTATCATCGACGGCAAAAAGGCTTACGAACTGGGTACAGTCGGCCCTGCTCTGCGCGGCAGCGGCGTAGCCAAAGACCATCGTATGACCGGGTATGCAGCATACGGCAAGCTGGGCTTTGAGCCTGTCGTGGAAAACGATTGCGACTGCTATGCCCGTACCAAAGTGCGTGTGCGTGAACTTTATCAGTCTTGCGAACTGGTAAAAGCCGCCCTCGCCGCTTTGCCGGAAGGCGAACTCAAGACTCCGTTCAATGGCAATCCCCTTGGCGAAGCAGCGGTCCGCGTGGAACAGCCCCGCGGTGAAGTGCTCTATTATCTTCGCGGTAACGGCACGGACAAACTTGACCGCTTGAGAATTCGCACCCCAACCTTTGCAAACATAGCACCCCTGCTGACCATGCTGGTTGGCTGCGGACTGCCGGATGTGGCAGTGATCATTCTTTCGATTGACCCGTGTATCAGCTGTACGGAGCGGTAAAATGCGTTTATTTTCAATATTCAAAGACATTCTCGGCAACCTGGTCAAAGGCCCGGTAACCCGCAACTATCCGGCGGAAGTGCGTGATCCCTTCCCCGGCGAACGGGGCAAACTCGTCATCGACGAAAAAAGCTGTATTTTCTGCGGCATGTGTGCCAAAAAGTGCCCTGCCAATGCATTGACAGTGACCCGGCAACCCAAAGAGTGGAAATTCGAGCGTTTCCGCTGCATCATCTGCGGAGCATGCGTGGAAGCCTGCCCGAAGAAATGCTTGAGCATGGTTCCCCGCCTGGCGGAAGAACCCAAAGCTGAAGCCAAAGCCGAAGAAAAGGCTGAATAAAAGTTAAAACTTTATTCAAACAAAAAACTTGCCGGAATAGCAACCGGCAAGTTTTTTTTGCTCTGTACCCTGATAAAAGTTGATTCATGAGCCTTGGGGAAGCGAGAAAAACCTTTTCTGGATCGGTTCTGTTCCCTCTGCCCTGCCCCATCTCTTCTGTTGGGGGTGTTGCAAAACCTAAAAATTTTGCAACAGCCCCCAAGATTGCAGCCATGTGCCGCTGTACTTTGATTTTTCACAAACTTCCGGACAATAACAGAAAAAAAGACCTCTATCTATTTTGCAAGACTAATAGACAGAGGCCTTTTGTGTTCTGAAAACAATTACGGACAATAGTGCTTGGCTATATCTTCAAACTTCATCCATTCCACATTGTCGCCGAAGGTTTTCTGTATCCGCTGCAAAAGTTCTTCAAAACCGTTCAGACCGATCATTCTGCCGTCGGAATAAAGCGACTGCCAATGGGTTATCATTACCAATGGTTCATTGGCTTCGTAAAGCTCCCGGAGTATGCCGCTTTTGCCGTCGGCGGTCAGCAGAGTGTCGATCTTTTCTCTTACACTGGCAACGGCCTGATCAAAAGTTGCCGGGTTCTGGCTGCCCCAATAGGCATCTATGGTATTGTTGGGAACCGTTATGACTCTGCCGGTTTCCGCAGAATTGCACACCTCCCGGGGTTTGGTAAATCCGGCTTCCCGGCTGTGGAGAAAATAGAAACAGCGATCGGCACCGAAAGTCTTTTTGAAAGCCATGCCGATACCTTTGCTGTAATTATCTTCGTTATCGATACCCGTTTTCCAGGGCGAACTTACCCCGGTGGGGTGCAGTCCGATATTATCCAATATCTGCAAACCAATGGAAATATAGTCGCAAATCTCTTCGGCAGAAGATTTGCCGACAAAGGTATCTTCGCACCAGTGCATACCTTTGCGAATTTCGTTGTTCCACGCCAGAAAATGGGTCAGCAATTCTGGTGTGATCGAAAATCTTGGAGCAATATATTTTTTGGCATATTCCACAAAAGCTCTGATATTGGCTTCCGGCACATGGTTGACCTTATCAGGCTCATCAAGTCTGCCCAGACAGCAAGGTATGGGAACTACTGAAAACTTGCCCTTAACGCCATACTTGCTGCAAAGTTTGCCAAAGAGCATCGCCATTGCCGGCGGCACAAGTTCTTCGTGATAATTTGCCAAATCATGATAACTGAAAGTATTGACTACGCCGCCATCGTCAATAATCAGACTGATAGGTACTTTGCTCATTATTTATTCTCCTTTTTTCCGGCCCTGGCGGCTTTTTTCGCTGCCTTACGCCGTTTTTCTTCAGCAATTTCTTCCGGAGTTGGTATATCTTCCGGTTTGACCAAACTTACCTCGTTCAGAGCATCTTCAACTTTTTTGCGGTAAAATTCCAGCTGTTCAGCATCCAGATCCGGCGGAATGGGTATGGGTGTACCGATGACTACGGTCAACTTGCTGAATGGTTTGGGTATCTGAAAACGATCCCACGACTTGCACTCCCAGTATCTTGACGCATTGACCGTTACCGGCACTACGCTGGTGTGGTGGAGGCTTGCCAGATGAATGGGCCCTTTGCTCATAGTGTAACGGGGCCCCCGTGGTCCATCGGGCGTAAAACTTATGTGATTGCCCGCCTTGAGTGCCCTCGCCGCTTCCAGCTGGGCATTCATGCCGCCTTTGCTGGAAGAGCCTCTGGCACTGCGTAAGCCAAAACACTTGATCAAGTCAGCTATATATTGCCCATCCCGGGAGGCGGAAACCACCGCCACAGTGCGTTTGCGAACCTCTTTGGGGAACACTGCCGGAAAAAAGAGCAGCCGGTTGTGCCAGGTAACCGCCACCATCTGCTGGGCAGTTTTCACCAAACCATCGGGGTCAACGACTTCCACCCGGTAGAAACAAAACCTTAAAAACCGCAATATGCCGGCAAGGATCACAAATATCCAATCCGGCAGTTTTTTGGTATCCCGGAATTTCTGCTTAAAGTAGTTCATAAAGAATTACTGCAGTTCACTTGCATCGATCTTTTTGATTTCTGCCCACTTGCCGATCTCATCAAGGAACTGCTGGCGGCGTTCGGCATTGGCAGTGCAAAGTCTGCCGGTATCGAGCATAACTTCCAATTCAGTTTCGCCGATAGCACCGTTGCAAGTCATATCCAGAGCTTCTGCTGCAGCAATAAAGCGGGCAACAAAATCCGCCTGATCACCTTCAGCCATAGCTTCGATTTCGGCAGAAATAACAAACCAGGGGCGATAAAACTCTTTAACACCAAACTTTTTACGGAAACGCTTCTTCATAACAAAACACCTTTCTTTACGGTTGAAAATTACTCTATAATATACATCAACCCACCCATTTTGCAACAAATATGATTTTACAAACAAAATATTTTTTAATGATCAGGATTATTGCCTGATAAATCTTTGACTGTATTGCCTTCACTCAGGTGCATTTCAAATTTTATATCTGCCGGGCCGCTGCCTTTGCGGCAGGATAATCTCTCCATAAGTTCCCGCAGAGAAACATCCAGATCCGGGCCCACCGTAGTTATCTCATACCCACCGAATTGCGTCATATATTTGCCTTCGTAAGAAGCTATGGAAAGCTCCTCCGGCACCCGGATATTATTTTTGATACACGCCGAAAGAAACATTACAGCTACTTCGTTGGTATGGCAGAATACCGCCGTCGGACGGTCGGCAAATCTCAAATAACGCTGTATGCAGCTGTCGATCATCTTCTGTTTTCCGGCAATATCCGATAAATCCCATTGAGCAAATGCAAAACGCAAATGACGGTTGAACGGTATATTGTATTTCTCCAAAGCCCGCCGGTAGCCATCGCGATAACCGGCAGGCAAATTACGGGTAAATTGGGTAGATATATGCATGATCCGGCGATGCCCTTTTTCTATAAGGTGTTCCACTGAAAGTTGTTCGCCTTCGATCCGTTGGATATAACCTCTTATAACCTTGCCGTCAAGTATGCGATCACAGATACGCAACACCACAAAACGCTCCGGATGCTTCAAGATCAGCGGCAGAGATTGAGAACTATACAGCGAATACATAAATATATCTGCATTAGGGTCATTGAGCTGTTCCTGAAGTATTTGCGTTTCGCTGCGGGCAAACCAGCGTTTGGGGATCACCGTTACTTCAGAATAATTGTATTCAGGAGCCAGCGAAGTCAATATTTCGGCGATCTTCACATAAAAAGGCTGGGCTAAACCGGGTATCCATATATGGAGTTTACGCATTTTTTTGCCGAAATCCGGATGCTGAAAAGTACCTTTACCCCGAATGGTTTTCAGCACGCCTTCCCGGATAAGCTCGTTTACAGCCTTGTTGCAAGTGGCGGTGGTCGTCTTAAACATGGCTGCCATCTCGCGTCTGTCCGGCAAAGCAGATGTTTTATATTTACCGGTGGCGACCAGATCTCTGATCGCTTTTTTGATGACTGTATATTTACTGTTTTTCTGCATGATACTCTTGAACTTGATACTGTTTTTCATACGCCTGTACCCAACCAGACACAGTCAGTTAAACGGGCATAACGGAGATGGATTTTCAGATTTCAACGGCATAAAAGCTGCTTCTGCTGAACCGCTGTTATATCATTCCACTCCCCACAATACTATAACATCTCTTTGAAAAAATACAAAATAAAACCCGATGTTTCCCGGTTTTTCGCCCGGAACTTGCGAACAGGAAAAAGCCCGGCTGCAAAGTGGTGCGTTTACTTTTACAATCGACAAAATAAAAAAATACGGAATAATCTTATTTTTTTCTCTTGTAATTGAATTTTTGCGTGCTATATTAGCATTGCAAGCAGGATCGATTATTAAAAAATCATAAAAAACAGCTGCCTTGCTGAATTTTAAGAGGGGGTGATTCAGGCCCAATGCAGGTAAAACCTGCCTGATAATGGATCGTTGCGGATGCTCTTTATACAAAAATAATATAATAAAAGCAAAGACTCCGGAAACATGTTTTTCCGGAGCGGGGAGTCTATCTGAAGACAATGAAAAGCTCTTTATCAAACAAAGCATTATCCGGACTGCTTGCGGTCTTTGCAAGCGTTACAGTTTTCTTACAAACAGGCTGCAATGCCATCAAGGAATGTAATACCATGCATAATGTCAAAGATTTCGGAGCCATCGGCAACGGCATTACCAACGATACCGCCGCCGTTCAGCGTGCTATCGATGCCGGAGGGATGGTCTACTTTCCTGCCGGAACATATTTGTGCGGTACGCTTTTTCTTAAATCCGACGGCGGGCTTTATCTGGACTCCGGAGCCACTTTGCTGGCAAGTCCGGAAAAAAAGGATTACGCCGTGGAAAAAAACTCCGGATCATCTGCCGAGAAAGCTTCCGATGCCCACTTTATTATTGCCATAAAGCAAAAAAACATTACGATCAAAGGTCCCGGCAGGATCGACGGCAACCGCAAGGCGTTCTGGGAGCCGCCGGAAGAGTGGAGCCAAACCTGGAGCGTCAAACCCTGGAAATGGCGTCCGGGGCAGATGATCTATATCAAAGAGTGCGACAATGTCCGTATTCAGGATGTGGAACTTTACAATTCGCCCTACTGGACTTGTTTCCTCCACGGCTGCCGGGATGTTATTATTTCGGGGTGCAGAATTTACAACCACCCCCATACCCGCAACGGCGACGGTATCGATATTGACTGCTGTTGCAATGTAACTGTCAGCAACTGTATTATCGATAGCGGCGACGACTGCATTACGCTGCGGGGCAGCGACCGGCGGCTTGAGCGGAAACAGCCCTGCGAAAATATCACCGTTACCAACTGTGTGCTTAAAACCATCTGCAACGCCATCCGCATCGGCGTGGGCAGCGGCACGATCCGCAATGCGGTATTTTCCAACTGCGTGATCAACGATTCCCGCATGGGGATAACGATTTGGGGGCATTACGGCAAAAGTGCGGCAGTTATCGAAAATATCCAATTCGATAACATGCTGGTCAATGCCCAGCTGCCAATCTTTATTTTGGGCAACAGCGATCAAGCCAAACCGGTGCGGAACATAAGTTTCCGCCACATCCGGGGTACGGCGTCATCGGCTGTCCGTCTGCTCGGCACACCGGAGCTGCCGATAGAGGATGTTTCATTTTCCGATGTCAGGTTCAACTGGGTTGATGGCGGCAAACCGGTCAAAGATCTGGCTCCTTTCGGCGGCAACGCTTCGCTGGCAAGTCCCGATGGGGCGGTGTTTGTAAGTTACGGCAAAGATATAACCTTTGACAACTGCCGTATCAACTGGAAAACCTCGGATATGAACTGGAAATTCGGCTTGAAAACTTTGAACTCAAGCGGCATTGAAGAGTTTCGCTGTGACTTCGGCAAAGAAAATATCGCTCAAAAAATTTCTGACCAACACTACCGGCTGCTTATTGATATTGCTGCCGGCAGGATCGACCCGGCTGAAGGCAGAAAACTTCTGGAAAAATATTCAAATGAAATAACTGTCGAAAAATAAGTTCAGGATAATCTCTGTAAATATTAAAGAAAGGGCAAGTGTATGAAAGGTAACTCTTCAAGGAATGGTTTTTCGTTCTCAAAGATGAAAGACGCAAACTTTACGCTGATCGAACTTCTGGTGAGTAAAACTTGTCAAATAAGTGTTTTGCCGTTGTATTACCTCAAAAAAATCTACAAAAACAACACATCCTTACGCCCGGCAGGGCGCACTTCACGCAGTTTTGACAATTGTCAAAACTGTTCTTCACACCTTCACATCTTCACTCGATCAGCGTTCACGCTGATCGAACTGCT